>DAOMQQ010000034.1:0-17795 GCA_035445405.1 Hyphomicrobium sp. | reverse complement strand
CGGTGCTGATGGTGCTGGCCGTCGCCGTGCCGCTGGCCGCCGTTCTTTGGCTCATTGCCTACGTGACGGGATATACGAAGGTGTTCCGCCGCGGAGCCGGCCGCTTTTCCAACATGGATTGACACGCACGGAGCCGGCGACGCGTGGCCCCTTGAGCAACACCGTCGTGATTGGCCCCTAAAGCGCGTTCAAATTATATGGAATCGCACCGTTCCCTCCCCCCGTCATGGCGAAGCCATGCTCCGCATGGACGTGGGGAGGGGTTAGGGGTGGGGGGAAGCCCGGCAGCAGACGGTCTGCAATCCCCCCCCTCCTCACGTCCCCCGCGTCATGTCGGAGACATGCCTCCGGCATGAGGGGGGAGGGACTGCGTTGTGAACTCCGCAAAGTTGGTCCGTTTAACTTGAACGCGCTCTAAGGAGCAGGCGCTTCCGGTGCGGTAGGCTCAGCCGGCGGAGGCTCGGGGAAATCCGGGA
This sequence comes from Hyphomicrobium sp., assembly GCA_035445405.1. GTDB lineage: Bacteria > Pseudomonadota > Alphaproteobacteria > Rhizobiales > Hyphomicrobiaceae > Hyphomicrobium_C. The sequence goes on along the minus strand of DAOMQQ010000034.1, from coordinate 17,319 downwards.
AGTCGCCATCGTCGGCTTTCGCCGGCGCCGCCTCGATGGTGAGCGACGTGAGCCACGGAACCGCCTCCGCCAGGATCTTTCCAAACGCCGCGTCGAGCGCGTTGACTGCGGATTGAGAATCCACCGCCGCGAGCGGCGCGCTTTCGTGGAATATGCGCTGCTCCGTGATCTTTCCGCCCGGGCTCGCGATCTTGAGCGCAAGCTCGACGTCGGCCGTCGGCGAGGGGGTCATCGTCACTGAGAAACGGCGCACTTCCGCCTGGAGCTGCGCGCTGGCGTCCGGCGAGTCGAACGCAGGCCGGCCCACCGCCGAAAAGCATTTCGTGTGTTCGAGGCTTTCGATCAGCTTGCCCTGGATGACAGCCGGCGCGTTGTCCGTGAACTGGGCCTGCGCGAACGGCGCATCCGCCGGCGGATCGCCCATCACCACCACGCGGTCGGAGTTGAAGGCCATCGGCGCCGTGGGCTCCGGGATCGCAAGCTGGGGTTGCGACGGCGTCTCGCACAGCGCCTTGTCGAATGCCGTGAGCGTATAGATGCCGGGCTTTGCCGTGCCGCCGCCGGCAAAGCGTTCGAGCCCCGCAAGAATGCCGTCGATACGTTCCGAATTGCGCGATAGCACGCCCGCAAACGCGCTGAAGCCGGAGATGGCCTCCTTCAGCGCCGTGCTGTTCTCGTCCATGATCTTGTCGAGCCGCTGCAGCGTCCCCCGCGCGGACTCGGTCAGGCTGAGGCTCGCGTCGGGGCTTGCGGCGAGCTGCGGGATATCGCCGACGGCGCCGCCGATCATCGCCGCATCCGCGTCACCGCCTCTGAGACCGATGACGGGTGCGCCCGTGAGGCCCTGGAAATCGACGCTCACCACCGTATCGGTCCGGACAGGCGTTGCGGGATCGACGGCGATCGTCACCAGCACGTCCTTCGGCGCATCGGGCGACAGCGAGATCTCCGTCACCTCGCCTACGCGGATGCCGTTGAAGAGCACGCTCGATCCCTTGAGAAGGCCGGAGACCGGCGCCTCGAAGCGGATGCGGTAGCGCTCCCGCTCGCCGAGCCCGCCGGTGTTGTGCAGCCAGTAGACGAACGCGAACATGGCGAGCGTTGCCGCGAGCACAAAGGATCCGACCAGGAGATAGCGCGCCTTCGTTTCCATGTTTCTCGTGCCTCAAGGCTCTGAATTGGCAAGACGGGAGGTGAGCGCCGAGGCGCGGCGCCCGCGAAAATACGTGCTCACCCACGGATGGTCGGAGGCGAGCATATCGGCGATCGAGCCCGTCGCGACCACGCGCCCGTCCGCGAGCGCGCCTACCCGGTCGGCGATCGTATGCAGGCTTTCGAGATCGTGGGTGATCATGAACACCGTAAGCCCGAGCGTCCGCTGCAGCGTGCGGATCAGCGTGTCGAAGTCGCCGGCTGAAATGGGATCGAGCCCGCTCGTCGGTTCGTCGAGGAACACGAGATCGGGATCGAGCGCGAGCGCTCGCGCCAGCGCCACGCGCTTGGTCATGCCGCCGGAAAGCTCGGACGGCATCTTGTGATGATCCGCGCGCCTGAAGCCCACCATGTCGAGTTTCGCGGCCGCCATTTCGTCCATCAGCCGCTGCGGAAGGTCGAGGTATTCGCGCATCGGAAACTGCACGTTCTGCAGCGCCGTCAGCGACGAGAACAGTGCGCCCTGCTGGAACAGCACGCCCCAGCGGCGCTCCACGCCCTGGCGCTGCTCGTCGCTCGCCTGGTCGAGACGCGTGCCCAGCACCTCGATGGTGCCCGCCCGGCGCGGAATGAGGCCGATGATCGTGCGCAAGAGCACGGACTTGCCGCTACCCGATCCGCCGACGAAACCGAAGATCTCGCCCCGTTGAACGTCGAACGACACGCCGTTGAGCACGGTGCGCGCGCCGAAGCCGACCACCAGATCCCGAACGTCGATGATGGGGTCCCCGCTCATGGCCTACATGTCCACCGAGGCGAAGAAGACGGCGAAGAGACCGTCGAGCACGATGACGAGGAAGATCGATTTCACGACTGAGGCCGTGGTTTCGAGCCCGAGCGATTCCGCGCTGCCCTTGACCGCGAGGCCCTGCGTACACGCAACCGCGCCGATGACGAGCGCCATGAAGGGCGCCTTGATCATGCCGACCTGGAAGTGCGTGAACGACACCGCCTCGCGCAGCCGCTCGATGTAGATGTCCGGGCTCATGCCGCCGTAGGCCCAGGCCACGAGCCCGCCCCCGTAAAGCGCACTCATGGCGCCGAGGAAGGTCAGGATCGGCAACGCGATGACGAGCGCCACGATGCGCGGCAGGATCAGCACGTCCATGGGGTCTCGCCCCATGGTGCGCAGCGCGTCGATCTCCTCGCGCATCTTCATCGAGCCGAGCTCGGCCGTGTAGGCGCTGCCCGAGCGGCCCGCGATCATGATCGCGACGATGAGCACGCCGATCTCGCGCAGCACGAGGATGCCCACCATGTCGACGACATAGGCGTCCGCGCCGAATTTGCGGAAATGGAAGAACCCCTGCTGGGCGATGATCGCACCGATCAGGAACGTGATCAGCATCATGATCGGCACGGCCTGCCAGCAGACGCGATCCAGGTGATGCACGGTCGAGGTGAAGCGGAAACTCCTGGGATCGGCCAGCGCGCGCCCGAGGGACGCGAAGATCGCGCCCAGCATGGCGGTGAAGGCGAGAAGCTGCTGGCCGAAGCGGACGGTGCCCTGGCCGAGCGCCTCCACATGCGCCGCGAGGCTGGATCGGCGTTCCGGCGCGGAAGCCGGGTCGTGTTCGGTCTCCCGGATCTCGTCGTAAAGGCTTTGGTACCGCTCGGGCAGGCCGTCGAGGCGCGTCCCGCCGGACGCGTCGCGCCGTGCGCGCACCAGGCGTTCGATCAGCCAGGCGCCATACGTGTCGAGGGCGGTGATGTGGTGCAATGCGATGGTGAGCGGCCGGTCCGGCGGCGTCTCCCGCGCGGCCTTGTCCACGAGGGTGTCGAGGCTCCTGGCGTGCACAACGGTCCACGCCCCTTCGGCCGCGAGTTCAACCCCGTCCGGTACGGCCCTTGCGGATAGCGAAGGCGGCGCGGCCATCGATCTCTGTCCTCCCCGAGGTTCCGTCTTTTTGAGTGTCGAGCCTCGGCGTCACCGGGTTCTGACGGAAACCGCGATTCGCACTTTAAAACATAAACATGGGGCTCGTGTGCAACTGTCTTGCTCAAATCCGGGCGCGTGGGGCCGAGAGCCGTCCGCGCGGGTGTTTGCACCCATCCCGCCGCCAGCGAGGGTTCCGCATGAGAGTCGCGGCGGTGCCCCGAAATGTCGGTGCCTGCCGATGGGATCACGAACGACCGCACCAAGCCGGCGCGTGCCCGTCCATCGCGAACCGCGCACGCCAAAAAAGTCGCTCGCCAAACGAATGCGGCACGTTTTCGCGTGCAATTTTAAAGGGATAGGGCGATCAGGACGCGTAGGCGACCCAGACGTTGGGCTCCTCGTACCGGCCATACTGCCGTGAGACGTCGATTTCGACCGGCGTCAGCACGCCATCGAGCACGTACGACCCCGTCTCGTCGAACGTCTGCTTCGCCCATGTTTCCCAGAAGGGAAGCGGCTCGTGCACGACCATGGATCGCTCGCAGGGCCCGACGAGCTTGCCGCCCGACGACAGATGGCTCCTCAGCCAGGGATCGAAGATGCGCCCTTCGTGGTCGGTCCACGTGATGTAATCGTCGATGGACACCCAAGGATGATGCGACTTCGCCGACGGGCGAACCGGAGCGATCAGGCCGTGCAGACCCTTGGCCGCGGCCAGATCGAGGAGCGCGCGGATCATTTTGCGCGCGTAGCCCTTGGAACGGTGAATGGCCGGAACGGAAATCGCGAGCGCGCCTAGCATGTTGTGCGGGCCTTTCGGCCGGGCGGCGGTTTCCAGAAGCCAGTCCCAGCCTTCCGGCGGGAGATCGTCGGGTCCGGAGCAGGCAACCGGGACGCAATTCGCAACTGCAACAGGGTACCCCGTCTCTTCGTTGACGAGGCAGAGCTGATAATCCGCGTATTGCTCAAGTAAGTCGGCGTAAAGCTCGTAATGCGCCCGAGTATAGTTGAGATACCCCAGCTCTCCCCACGCCGCTTGTTCGATAGAAAGTGCGGCTTTTCTTAATTCCGTACTGTCGGCACGGGTACGAATAACGAGAGAGGGAGTACTCATGAACCACGCCGCGTCCTGTGCAGCCACGCATCGCGAGGCTGGCACGCCTCAATGAACGTGATTAATAAACTGTTAATTCGTAAAAATCAATCCTTAATGCAGCAATGTCCAGTTTTGGGACAGGCTCAATTCAATATTAAACGTAGTTTAAAAGAAGAAGCACGGGCGGATGCATATGAGGGGTCTGTAAATCCTTAAGCACTAGGATTTTCGTGTGATCCGTAAAGGGTGTATTCCTCAAATGTTGCCGGTGGATACAACGCGACCCTACGAGGATGATCTCCGCCGTTTGATGGTGGGCATCCGAAGCGCAATCACCTTCTTCGGAATACTTTTGCTCGCAATCGTTGCATTCGCTGGTTGGTCCGCGAACCGGGCTGCTACTGAAACCGAGCGTGCGCTCCTCGAAAACGCGATCAACAAGAGTGTCGGCAGCGTCCTCGACGGGTTGAAGAGCGTCGCGTGGTGGGATGAAGCCGTAACCAAGATTGGCGGCGACACGGTTGATCTTTACTTCGCGGACACGGAATTCGGACTGTTCCTTACGGAGACCTACGGTCACGACGAGGTCTACGTCCTCGATGAAAACAATCGCCCGATCTACGCTTACAAGAACGGCGCGCGCGCAGAGCCTGGCGCTTACGATTTGCGGCACGCCGAGTTGTCGCCGGTCGTTGCCGAGGTGCGCGGCCGCTCCCATGAGTCGGGGTTGAAAGAGCGTCCCGATGAATTCGGAAGGACGCAGAGCGACTACCGCACGCTATCGCCGGCCGCCGATGTTGCCCGATGGGCGGGCCACATCGTGACCGTGGGAGACCGCCCCGCGGTGGTGGGTGCCATCTCGATCGTTCCCAACATCGACATGGCCTTGCTCAAGGGCGAGCCGAAGCTTCTTGTCGGCGTCGTGTACATCAAGGAAGAATTCATCTCCAAGATCGCGCGCTCCATTTTGCTGACGGATCTGGCGTTGTCGCCCCGTGCGCCGGCGAAAAGCAGCGTGCTGTCCGAGCCGTTCGTCGGCGACGACGGCAAGCCGGCCGGCTATCTGTCATGGACGACGCGCCGTCCCGGCCACATTCTGCTGACGGTGATCCTGCCGCTCGTCGCCTGCGGTGCGCTCGGAGCCGGCGTCCTCTCCAATCAGATGTTCAAGCGCCTGAGGCGAGCCTCTGAGGAGCTGGCCCAACGCGAGGCCAAATCCCGTCATGCTTCGAGGCACGATGCGCTCTCCGGCCTGCCGAACCGGATGCACATGCTCGAAAAGGTCGACCAGTGGCTCGCCAAGGTCAACGTGAGCCCCCACGGTCGGCGGGTGGTTGCGGCTTACGTCGACATCGACAAGTTCAAGGACATCAACGATACGCTGGGCCACGAGACGGGCGACAAGCTCGTCCGCGCCGTGGCGGAGCGTCTGCGCTCGCGGCTGAGGGCGGGCGATTTCATCGCCCGCTTCGGCGGTGACGAGTTCACAATCCTCTGTCTCGCCGAGGACGAGCAGGGCGGCAGGCGCCTTGCCGAACGGATCTCGGCCGCGTTCACAGAGCCGTTCTCCATCGACGACCAGTCCATGCGGGTCAAAGCCTCGATCGGCATTGCGATGGCGCCCGACCACGGCACGACGACGGACGACCTGATGCGCCACGCCGACATCGCGCTCTACGATGCGAAGCGGCAGGGACGGGACCGGGCGATCTTCTTCACCGACGATATGGCGCGCAATGTGGAGACGCGCCGCGGCATCGAGGTCGATCTGCGCGCGGCCATCGAGCGCAACGAACTGCGAATGCAGTATCAGCCGATCGTGTCCTGCCGCACGGGCGAGATCGTCGGCGCCGAGGCGCTTCTGCGGTGGCATCATTCGGAACGCGGAGAGGTGCCGCCGGCAACCTTCATTCCCATTGCCGAGGAGTCGGGCTTCATGGCGACGCTCGGCACGTGGATGCTGGATCGGGCCGCCCGCGATGCGAAGCGCTGGCCCGATCTCGACATCGCCGTCAATCTGTCGCCGCTTCAGTTCCGCCAGACGGATCTTGTGAAAGTCCTGAGAGATCTAGTCGAGACGCATGGTGTCGTGCCGCAGCGTTTCGTGCTCGAGATCACCGAGGGCGTGCTGCTCGAGGCCAACGCCTCCACCACGTCGACCCTCAATGCCCTGCAGGAGATGGGCTTCCAGACCGCGCTCGACGATTTCGGAACGGGGTATTCGAGCCTGCACTACCTGTGCAACTTCAAGTTCAACAAGATCAAGATCGACCGGAGCTTCGTCGCCAATGCGTCGAGTTCGGAGACGTCGCGCGCCATTATTCAATCGGTGGCGTCGCTGGGGCGCGGGCTTGGCATGGAGATCGTCGCCGAAGGCGTGGAGACGGAATATCAAGCCCAGCTCATGAGCTTGTTCGGTTGCACCGAGCTGCAGGGCTTCTACTTCTCGCGTCCGGTGGAGGTCGATCAACTGTCGGGCCTGATCGGGAAGTTCAAGCCGTGGCAGGGATCGGCGTTATCGAAGCCCACGCTGATCGAGCACGCGTCCGAAAAGACGAAAGCCTCCGCTTGATTTTCCGCACGTGTTTGGGTCTTCTCGCTCGGCACGGGAAAACACCGCACGGCGTCAGGCAGGACAGCGATGCACGATGGGAACGCAGCGAGCGGGCGCGGCAACGCCGATTACTCCTGGAAGGAATTCGATTCCGAAGCCTACTTTCAGCACTATTACGGCGAGCCGCACCCGGACGACGATCTCATCGTTCGATTGGCCGTCGAGGCGTTGAAGCGTGCGCAGCCTGCGGCTGAGGGCCTCGATATCGTCGATGTCGGAACCGGGCCCAACCTCATTCCCTTCTTCTGCGCGCTTCCACGCGCACGCCGGCTGACCGCGTGGGAGTTCTCCGACAGCAACCTCGCTTGGCTCGAACGCGAGATCGCCGGCGACGACCTGCGCCCGCAGTGGCGGCACTTCTGGGACGTCGTGCGCGAAGCCTATGGCGACACCTGTCCGCTGCCGGACAATCCGCTTCCCGCTCTCAAGGAGACGTGCACGGTGACGCAAGGGTCGATCTTCGATCTGCCCCCGCGCGCGTGGGACGCCGCGACCATGTTCTTCTGCGCCGAATCCATCACGAAGCGGCAAGACGAGTTTGAGGCGGCCTGCGCAGCCTTCGCCCGTTCGGTTCGTCCCGGCGGTACGCTCGCCGCCGCATTCCTGGCGCGCTCCGACGGCTATCTGGTGTCGGATTATCTCTATCCGGCGCTGAACCTTTCCGCCGATGGCATCGAGCAGGTTTTTGCAGCGCATGCCGAAGGTATCGAGACGCGGAACATCGGCATCGTCGAGCGCGAGATCCGCAGCGGATATACCGGGATTGTTTTTCTCACCGGCACGGCGAAGTAAACGGCGGCGCGGGATACCGAGCTCGCCGCGAGAGCAGCGTCGTCACACCCGTGCGCGATACGTCACCGCGTGTTCCGGCCACAGTCCCTTGAGGCCGGACGGAAGCTGGTCGATCACCTGCGAGATCTCGCCGGGGTCGCAATGATGAGCGAGCAGGGCGAAGACATCCCTCACCACCCGTTCCACCGGCAGGGCGCGCGGCAAAAGCTTCGTCTCGATGGCGTCCAGAAACTGCTCTTTGCTCCGGATCCGCTCCGGGGTGCGCGCTGGACGCCAGCCTTCGTAATAAACTCCGCGCAGAACGGTCGGCAGTTGCGCGCCGAGCTGGACCGCCTCATCGGGCGTGAGCCGGTCGCGAAGCTGGTGGAGAACGACGCGCAAGACGCTGAGCGCTGCCGTCTCCGTCTCGAAGTCGGCGTTGTCCCGGAGCTCCTTCAGCCACTCCTGGGTTTGCTGCACGGTGCGAGCGATGGGCGAAGGTATCGTCATGCATCCGTCCTTTCCCGTTCGGTGTCTCCTCGGAACGCTGTTGATCCGGCAAGTCGGCGGCGGCCCGCGAAAATGAGAGAGCCGCCGCCGCTTCTGCGATCGCAGGTGCCGGATCAGGCGTGGGGTGCGCTCACGGCCGCCGTCACCTCGCCCGTAAGCGCGTGAGGCGCCGTCTGCGAGACATCTCCGAGGCTGAGCATTCCGACCAGCCGTTTCTGCTCGTTGATCACCGGCAACCGGCGGATCTGCTTGTGCTCCATGATGCGCAGGGCGTCGTCGAGCTCTTCCATGTCGCGGCAGAAGACGATGCCGTCCGTCATCACGTCGCCCGCCGTCGCCACGTCGCAATCGCGGCCGTCTGCCACCGCCCGGCAGGCGATGTCCCGATCCGTCACCATTCCGACGAGGCGGTCGTTCTCGCCCACGGGGATCGATCCGACGTCGAGCTCTTTCATCTTGCGCGCCACCTCGGTCAGCGGCGTATCGGGGCTCACCCATTCGGCGCCCTTGTGCATGGCGTCTTTGACTTTCATGGCATTCCTCCGTTGAGACGATGAACGCGCCGGACGTCGTGTCTTTGCAGCGAGGTCGTGTCATGCAGCGAGAATGTCAGGTCTTGTCTGAGAAGCGCGGAAGACGATCGCACGGGGATCGTGCTCGGGTCCGCGGATTGGCTGCCGATCGCGGATGCGCGACACGAGGCCGACCCCAAAGGAAGCCATGAGCCCGGCATTGGTTCCGAGCGTTCCGGGCAAGGGCCGCCGCTCCTGGGCTGTCCGAGGGAGCAGACCCCGGTGCGACGGTCTTGCCCGGCCCGTTACGGCGTGATGGCGACCTTGAGCACGCCGTCGCGCTGGTTGGCGAAAAGGTCGTAAGCCTCCTCGATCTCGTCCAGCTTGAAGCGATGCGTCACGAGCCCCGAGAGATCGACACGGCCCGACGCGACGACCTCCAGCATGCGCCGCATGCGCTCCTTGCCGCCGGGGCAGAGCGTAGTGCGGATCGTCGTGTCGCCGAGGCCCGCCGCGAAGGCGTCGAGCGGGATCTTGAGATCGGAGGAATAGACCCCAAGGCTCGACAGCGTGCCGCCGGGGCGGAGAATACGGAGGCAGGCTTCGAACGTGGATTGCACGCCGAGCGCCTCGATCGCGACGTCGACGCCGCGCCCGTCCGTGATCCGCATGATCGCTTCCACCGGATCTTCCGCCTTGAAATCGACCACGACGTCCGCGCCGAGCCGCTTGGCCATTTCGATGCGTGCAGGAACGGATTCGACCGCGATGATTTTCGTCGCCCCCATCAGCTTGGCACCGGCCGTCGCGCACAGTCCGATCGGTCCCTGGGCGAACACGGCCACGATGTCGCCGATCTTGACGCCGCCGCTTTCCGCGCCCGAAAAACCGGTCGACATGATGTCGGGGCACATGAGCACCTGCTCGTCCGCAATATGGTCGGGGATCACCGCGAGATTGGCCATCGCATCCGGCACGCGGAGATATTCCGCCTGGCTGCCGTCGATGGTGTTCCCGAACTTCCAGCCTCCGTACGGCTTCCAGCCGTGCTTCGTGCCCGCGCCATCCTGCGCGCCGCAGCCGCAGAGACACGCGTTGCTCCACCCCGAAGGCGTAATCGCACCGACGACGACCCTCTGGCCTTCCTCGAAACCGGTGACGCCCGAGCCGAGCTTCTCGATGATGCCGACAGGCTCGTGTCCGATCGTAAGCCCCTTGGCGACGGGATACTCGCCCTTCAGAATGTGAACGTCGGTCCCGCAGATCGTCGTCGTCGTAATGCGAACGAGCGCGTCCGTCGGCGCGATCTCGGGGATCGGCTTCTCATCGAGAACGATGCGTCCGTTTTCGACAAAGATCGCAGCCTTCATCGTCTTGGCCATGGCATTCGCCTCCGTTCGGTGGGGTTGGCGCGGCGGTGGTCGAACGACGCGGCCGCCGCAGAGATCACCATTTTAGGCAACGCGGATCGAGCCCGGCCTGTTTCGGATCAAAGCGGAGAGGCGGATGGATGCGCGCCATGCGAAGCGAGCGAGGCTGTCATGCCGAATGCGCAGCCGAGCGCGCTCATGCTTAGCCGCGCGTTAACGGGAAGCGTCGCGCCGAAGGTCGGGCGGCGTTCGCGGAAAATTTTGTCACGAAAGGGTCACGCAACGCGGATGTTGCGCCGTCCGGTTTCGGAGGGAAGATGCGCAATGCCGATGCGCATGAGTTCCGGCAGACTGGCGGCCCCCAGCTTGACCTTGATTTGCGAGGCCGTGTTGGCGACCGTCTTATAGGAGACGTGCAGCTCCTCGGCGATCGTCCCGTAGGGCCGCCCGTCCGCGATGAGGGCGAGCGTCTGCAGTTCGCGCAGCGTCAACGTGCTGAGCGGGTTCGCGGTGCCTCTCAGCTCCATGAATGCAAGCTCGGACGCCACCTCGTGGCTGAGATAGCGGACGCCCTGGCGCACCTTGTGAAACGCTCTCACGAATTCTTGCGAGCAGGTCGTCTTCCACAGATAGCCTGTCGCGCCGACCTCGAGCGTGCGCGAGATGATCACCGGATCGGTATGCATCGAGAACACGAGGATCGGCGTCGTCTTGTCGTGCAGGCGGAGCCGCCGGATGAACGAGATGCCGTCGAGGATCCCTGTCCGGATGGTGAGATCGGAGACGATGATATCGGGCTTCAGCGTCCGATAGGCGCGATACGCGTCCACGGGGCTCGACGCCTCGCCGATCTCTTCCACGCCCGCGGTTCTCAGCAGTTGCTTGCAAGCTTCCATGACGATCGGATGGTCGTCGACGATCAGGGCTGTGGTCACGGAGCTGCTCGATCCTCTGCGTTGGAAGGTCTTCGGCGCCTTTGCGTGAGGCTTCCGGCAGAGGAGTGAACTCTCGTCCGCCCGTATGCCATAGGCTCCCGCGCCGCGTGCCTCGTTGCGCAAACACTAGGTGGCGGGCGCCGGCTGCGCCTAGCGCCGGGCGGCTGCAAAAGCGTGGTGCCGCCCGGGCGGGCCGGATCGCGGCGAAGATTGCGCCACGACGTGTATGCCCTACGGACAAATTGGCGGAAGGAAGCGCATTTACGGGTGATCCCGCGCCGGATGCCCTGGAGAAAGGTCGCGTGGCTCCATCCTAATGACTCTGCGCGGCTCTATCGGATGGCCGGTTCTGGCCTATAGTATGGTGCCAGAGCGCATCGTTAAGCTGGTGTTTTCCCGGGAGAAAATCCCAATGCCATTGCCGTTGAGGCTTCAGCCGATGAGTCCGGTGAGCCTGCAGACACAAATCTTCGAGCAGGTGCGCGCCATGATCCTGGAGGGACGCCTCCGTCCGGGCGAGCGTCTTCCCGCCACGCGTGCGCTCAGCGAGCAGATCGGCATCGCGCGCAACACGGCCGCGCTCGCTTACGAGCGCCTCACCGCCGAGGGCTACATCGAGACGCGCTCGTCCGTGGGCACGTTCGTCTCGTTCCAAATCCCCGAGAGCGCGCTCTATGCAGCGAGCCAGAGCAGCCCGCCGTCATCGCGCAAGCCTCGCCGCGCCATGGGCAATCCGGTTCACCCGACGTTTCGCTGTCAGGCCGTGGTCAACCCCCATCGGGGCCGGCTCGTGGCGGATTTCTGGGTCGGACGGCCGGACCCGGGCTCGTTCCCGCGCAAGACGTGGGCGCAGTTGATCGTCAAAAGGCTGCGCACCGCGGGCTCCGATCTCACCGAGTATCGCGCTCAGTCGGGTCTTTTCGAGTTGAGGCGCGCGATCGCGGACCGGCTGCGCCCGACGCGCAACATCGCGACCAGCGCCGACGAGATCGTCATTGTCGGCGGCTGCCAGGACGGTCTCAATCTCGTGAGCCGGATGATGCTGGGGCCCGGTGCCACCGCGGTTGTCGAGCAGCCGTGTTACCAGGGCGCCGCGTTCCTCTTCGAAAGCTTCGGCGCCAACGTCGTCTCCGTTCCGGTGGACGACCGCGGCCTCGATTGCAGCCACCTGCCCGACGTCAGAAACGCCGTCGCCTATGTCACGCCCTCGCATCAGTACCCGTTGGGGGTTACGCTCTCGCTCGAGCGCCGTCTGGAGCTTTTGGCATGGGCGGCAGAAACGGATTCCTACATCCTGGAAGACGACTACGACAGCGACTTCCGGTTTCACGGCGCGCCCATCGCCGCGCTCAAGGGATTGGATCGCACGGGGCGCGTGATCTATCTCGGCACGTTCTCGAAGTCGCTCGGCGCGGGCCTCCGTCTCGGCTACGTCGTCTTTCCGCCCGAGCTCGTCGCGCGCGCACGCGACATGAAAACACTGATGAACAACGGTCAACCATGGCTGGAGCAGGCCGCCCTCGCGGACTTCATGACCAGCGGCGGGTATGAGCGGCACGTGCGGCGCATTCGAAAGCTCTATCTCTCGCGGCGCAATGCGCTGCTCGCCGCGCTCGAAAAACATTTCCCCGGCGGCGAGATCATCGGCGACGAGGCGGGCATGCACCTGGCTTGGCGGCTTCCGAGCGGATTTCCTCCCGCCCGGGAGATCGAGCAACGCGCGATCGAGGCGGGTGTCGGCGTCTATACGTTGACGTCCGGCGCCGCAGTCGGTCTCGACACCTCTCCCGAAAACGACCGCTATTTGGTGCTCGGGTTCTCCTCGCTCACCGAGCAGGAGATTGCAGCCGGGATCGCGCGTCTGGCCGAGGCCTTGGCGCCCGTTACGGATCGCCGCCGCCGCCCGAGACGCCTCGCCGTCGAATGCTGAGAGCTGTGCCGGGTGCCCGTAACAAACTCTGCGCCCAAGTCAAGAGATACGCCCACGGCAGCGGCGGACGGGGCTGAAGCCGGCGACCGGGAGTCCAAGCGGGAGTGCCCGGCTGCCGGCTGCTTTGATGCGCCCGCTCTCCATCATGGGCTTCAAACCATGGATTAGACGACATCATGACCCTTGCGAGAGGGCACCCCTCTCCAGTACCCAGAGGAGAGGACGACGGCCTGCCCGCTGCGAGCGCGTCTCGCACGCAGACGGCGCCGGAAAAATGTATCGAGCGAGACCGCGCCGTTGAGCGCGAACTTGGAAAGCCCGTGACACCTCACTCCCACACATTCTGCGTGGCGCCCATGATGGATTGGGACGATAGCTGACTATATTCAGCTAGTTACTTGATTTCGTGAGTAATTTTTATGCACTGAAGTGTGGAAAACCTGTGGATAACTGAGGGAAATTTCGAAGCCGTTCGTGAGCATTCTGTGCTCACGTGAGCGTCGAGCTATGTGCGTGAGCAATTCATTTGGATTGATCCGCTAAATGCTGGCTTTGCCGAGTGAAGCGGACATCGGGCCGAGTCCCGGATCGCTTCAGCCGCCGTCAGTTTGCCTGACCGCACACCTTCGCACAGCGGACAACTGGCTCCTGACGCTAAGGGCCAGAAGCTGCCGTAGTGGTACATCGGAATAGGGCGCTGCATCATCGCACTCCGTCCCAACAACGGACATTAAGCACTCGGGTATTAGCAGTGTCTGCGACGCAGTTTATTTCCGGAGCACGAGGTGCAGCCGACGGTTCCGCGTGTCTCTCGAAGGGCGTGGATGACCCAAAAGGGACATGGGCCGCTCACATCAACGAGTTCGGCGTTCACGTGCTCAATGAAGCTAGATGCAGCCCGTCAGTCAGAACTCGTCCATTTGGTCACCACGGCTGCCGAAGGAGCCGCTCCGCTATTGCCCGCCATTGCTGGCTTATGGTGTACGCAAATCACAGTGAGATAGTGAGTCGCCCCGTTATAGTCTGCGGCGATGCGGTCCCCTGGCGATGGGAGCGACACAAATAGAAACTCGCCCCAATCCTCGGATGCAGCGCGGACCGGCCCTCGTTCAACCAGAAGCCGTGCGGAAGCCACTGCGCAGTCTCCTTATCGTGCCCAGGTCATGAGCGATCAAGAAAAGAGCCTAACGGATCTTTTGACATGGTGTCACGAAAGAAAATCGATCCAAGGTTGCCTCCTGAGACGGCACTTGGCTTCGAACCTCAAGCGCGTTAGTGACCTGTGCCAAATCCGGCGGCTGGAGGCCGAAGATGAGAGTTGTCATTTGCGGTGCCGGCGAAGTCGGAACCACGATCGCGCGCCACCTCGCAACCGAGGGCATCAATGTCACGGTGATCGACAACGATCCAGTATTGATCCGCCGCGTCGACGAAAGCTACGACGTCCGCGGTGTCGTGGGTCACGCATCTCATCCGGAAACGTTTCAGAAGGCGGATGTGCGAGATGCGGATATGCTCATCGCCGTGACGCGTTCCGATGAAGTGAATATGGTAGCCTGTCAGGTTGCCTACTCTCTATTCAATGTGAAGTATCGCATCGCTCGACTTCGTCACTCGGGATATCTGTCGCAAAACAAAAGCGGCCTCTATGCGGCCGAGCACCTGCCAATCGACGTCATTATCTCCCCGGAGATCGAAATTGCGGAGGGCATCGCGCGCCGCCTGCGTACGCCGGGTGCGTTCGACATGGTGCCGATGGCTGATGGCCTGGTCGAGTTACTCGGCATTCACGCGGGCGCGCGCGATTGCTCCGTAACTGGGCGGAAGCTCTCGGAGATCGCGAGTGACTCTCCTGTCGACGGCATGACAATCGTTGCCGTCGTGCGAAACGGGCGTTGCTTTGTGCCCGATGGGGCCGATCGCGTCGAGGCGGGAGATGACGTGTACGTCATCGCCAAGACCGAGAAAGTAGACGACGTCATGACCGCGTTCGGCCATCGCGAACGCGTGGCCAGGCGGCTCATTATCGTGGGTGCAGGAAACGTGGGACTGCATCTTGCGCGGAAGGTTTACGAAGAAGCGCCTGGTGTTGAAATCAAGCTCATCGAACAGGACCGCGCGCGGGCGGAACATGTGTCTCAGGAGCTTGCGGGCGCGACCGTCGTTCTGCACGGAGACGCCTTAGATCGCGCGCTTCTTGGTGAGGCGCGTGCAGGTTCGGCCGAGACGATTGTGGCGGTGACCAACGACGACGAGACGAATATCTTTGCCTCGGTTCTTGCCAAGCAGGCAGGTTGTAAGCGCGCGATCACGCTCGTGAACAAGAGCACTTACGAATCTCTCATTCCAACTCTCGGGATCGATTCCGTCGTAAATCCGAGCACGGTTACGATCTCCACCGTGCTGCGGCACGTTCGGCATGGTTCGATTTCCGCGCTTTATACGTTGCGGGAGGATTTTGGAGAGGTAGTTGAAGCGGAAATTACTGAAGAGTCGCGCTTGCTTCTCCGGCCCATCAATAAGCTCGGGCTTCCACCTGCG
The DNA here is from genome assembly GCA_035445405.1 of Hyphomicrobium sp. Taxonomy (GTDB): domain Bacteria; phylum Pseudomonadota; class Alphaproteobacteria; order Rhizobiales; family Hyphomicrobiaceae; genus Hyphomicrobium_C. The sequence continues at coordinate 1,949 of DAOMQQ010000034.1, read as the reverse complement.
ATGAAGATCGCCGCTGTCGTGCGCAATGGCGAAGCGATGATTCCCCGCGAAGATACACAGCTTGAAGTCGGAGACCATGTGGTGGCGCTGGTTCCTTACAGCTATCTCCGCCTTTCGGAAGCCCTGCTTGGAACGACGCGGAGTCACGCGAAATGAACCGCACCCCGTATTGGAGCATTGGGTTGCGCCCGATCTCAGTGCCCGGACTTAAGCCGGTTCTTTACATAGTGGGATTGGTGCTTCTCTCGACTGCAGCAATGATGATGTTCCCGATGGCGGTCGACATCTACTTTGCAAACTCGGGCTGGAAATCGTTCGCGGCGGCTTCGGCGCTCTCGGCCGTTGTCGGCAGCGCGCTCGCCGTGGGCTGCCAGGGATCGTTGCATTCAGGTTTCACTCTGCGCCAGGCTTTCGTCCTCACGCCCTTGAGTTGGTTCAGCGTGTCCGCGATCAGCGCTCTCCCGTTCTATTTCTCGGATTTTGGCAGCGTGAGCGGCAGTCTGTCGAACTCCATTTTCGAAGCTGTGTCCGGCATAACCACGACTGGTGCGACGGTTATCACGGGCCTCGATCACGCACCGCCCGGACTTCTGCTTTGGAGAGCATTGCTGCAGTGGATGGGAGGAATTGGGATCATTGCCTCCGCAATCGCGATCCTCCCTGCGCTCGGCATCGGCGGCATGCAGTTGTTCCGAACCGAGTCTTCCGACCGATCGGAGAAGGCCATGCCGCGCGTCCGCCAGATTGCCATGGCGATCGCGCTCGTTTACGTAGGGCTGACCGTCGTTGCCGCGCTTGTCTATTGGATTGCGGGCATGAGAATGTTCGACGCCCTCGCTCACGCACTGACTTCGATCGCTACGGGCGGCTACTCGACCTCCGACAGTTCCTTCGGAAAGTGGGAAGCGAACGGCATTCAATGGTTCGCGACCCTGTTCATGCTGTCGGGAAGCATTCCGTTCGTTCTCTATGTTCGGCTGATTGCCGGCGAGCACAAGGCGCTCGTGGATCGTCAAGTCATTACGATGCTTGCCCTCATCGGGTTGGCTGTCGCGGCAGTCGGATCAGGGCTATATTGGGCGGGACAGTACGATATCGAGCCTGCCTTCCGGCAAGCGGCCTTCAACATCGTGTCGGTGGTTACGACGACCGGGTACGCCAGCGCGGATTACGGAACATGGGGCAATGCCGCTGTCGGGATTTTCTTCGTATTGATGTTCGTTGGCGGCTGCACGGGTTCAACGTCCGGCGGCATTAAGATCTTTCGTTTCGAAGTTATGGCAATCATGCTGAAGACGCATTTTCTTCGGCTTCTCTATCCGCGCGGCGTTTTTCCTCGCACCTACGGAAATCGAACGCTCGACGACGAGATCGTCGGCTCTGTCGTTTCATTCTTTGCCGTATTCTTCCTCTGCCTTGGGGCATTGATGATCGCGCTCATGGCGTTTGGTCTCGACTTTCTGACGAGTGCGAGTGGTGCCATCACCGCGCTTGCCAACGTCGGGCCCGGCCTCGGCGACGTTATAGGTCCGGCCGGAAACTTCGAAGTGCTGCCGAACGGAGCCAAGTGGCTATTATCTTTTGGCATGCTCCTCGGCCGGCTCGAGCTATTCACGATCTTGATTTTGTTCATGCCGCGCTTCTGGCGCGGTTGAACGAGTTACTCTCGTATTCCTTTAGCGCTCTAGGATTGGCCTGCCCCGATTGCGGTCCTTGCCACATTCGATGTCGGCAGCGCTCTGCGCCGCGGCATACGGCACTAGCTCAGGACCGCTTAGGGTCAATAGCCGCTGCCTCATGTCACCCAGGGACGTCCGGACCGCGCCAGTAAGCAGAGATCGAGACCAGGGTGCATCGCGGCCGCTGTCAGATGTCAGCTGTTGGGATTTGCAGACCTGCAAGGGATGGAAGCCCGAAGGGCCGAGACGCTGCCGAGCGTCTTGCCGGAG
>DAOMQQ010000033.1:0-17828 GCA_035445405.1 Hyphomicrobium sp. | reverse complement strand
CACCGCGCGCATCGAGCAGATTGAAGACGTGTGAGGCTTTTATGCACTGGTCATAGGCAGGGAGCGCAAGATTGTGCTGCCCCTCGCCCCGGCCGGCTTCGATCAGCGCCTTGCACTCGCGCTCCGCATCCCGGAAATGCTGGAGCAGAAGCGCGGTGTCGGCGTGCTCGAAGTTGAAGCGCGAGTATTCCTGCTCCGCCTGCAGAAAGACGTCGCCGTAGGAGAGCTTCTTGTCGTCGTGGCGACCGTTGAAGTTGAGATCGAACACCCGGTCCACACCCTGGACGTACATCGCGAGGCGTTCGAGACCGTAGGTAATCTCGCCGGCGACCGGATTGCAGTCGAAGCCGCCCACCTGCTGGAAGTAGGTGAACTGCGTCACCTCCATACCGTTGCACCACACCTCCCAGCCGAGGCCCCAGGCACCGAGCGTCGGGCTCTCCCAGTCGTCCTCGACGAAGCGGATGTCGTTCAGGCGCGTGTCGATGCCGATGGCGTCCAGGCTCTTGAGATAGAGCTCCTGGATGTTGTCGGGCGACGGCTTCATGATCACCTGGAACTGGTAATAGTGCTGAAGCCGGTTGGGGTTCTCGCCATAGCGGCCGTCCTTGGGCCGGCGCGAGGGCTGCACGTAGCAGGCGTTCCAATGCCGCGGCCCCAGCGCGCGCAGCGTCGTCGCCGGATGGAACGTGCCCGCCCCGACCTCCATGTCGTAGGGCTGCAGCACGACGCAGCCCTGCGCGCCCCAGAACTGCTGAAGCGTGAGGATCAGATCCTGAAAGCTCTCCTTCGGCCGAAGCGTTGGGAGGCCGGAAACGTCTTGTGGTGCCGTCTGGGATTTGGACATGAGGCCGTCGCGAATAGCTGTCAGCGGCGCACTATACGCATTCGCGCCCCCCTGTCACCCGGCCCGGTGTGGGGTCCGCTTACTTCACGCGCGGCCGATAGACTTGCGCCTTCGCATCGTATTCGAGCGTCCCGAGATCTTTCGGCGTCACACGGCGTTCGTCACTCCGCTGACCCTTCGCGATCACGCGCGACACCCACTTATAGCCGGCATAGAGGCCGGCGCCGACGACCACCAGCGCGATGACCTGGGGCATGGGAGGCTCCATTCAGTCCATGATCGGTCTCGGCTAGAGACCGAACCGCGACCACAGCGCGCGGATTTCAACAGCCGACACCAGATCGTCGGCCAAAGCAAGGCCCTGGCTGCCACCGCCAGGACCGAGCACCGAAGGCAGCTTGCGGAAGCGGCCCGAAAGCCAACTCCGCTCGACCGGCACCACGCGGAGCCGCACGCTCTCACCGTGAATCTCGCGCATCTTGGTCCGCACATCCGAGATGCCGTCGATCAGCCCGAGTTCGAGCGCATCGGGCGCCGACCAGAACGCGCCCGAGAAAAGCTCCCCGTCCGGGCCCTTGAGCCGGCCGAGCCGGCGGTCCTTGACGACGCCGATGAAGACGTCGTGGACGCTGCGCTGCACGGCCATCAGCCGCGCGATGTCCTCGGGATTTTCCGGTTGGAACGGATCGAGCGCACCCTTGTTCGCGCCCGCCGTATAGACGCGCCGCGTGATGCCGAGCTTCTCGATCGCGCGGTCGAGCCCGAAGCTCGCCGAGATGACGCCGATCGAACCGACGATGGACGACGTGTCGGCGTAGATCTCATCGCCTGCAACAGCCAGATAGTAGCCGCCCGACGCCGCCACATCCTCGCAGAACACGTAGATCTTCTTGCCCTTCTCGTCCGCGAGTTGTCGCAACCGCCGGAACAGAAGACTGGATTGCACGGGGCTGCCGCCCGGCGAGTTGATGACGACCGCAACCGAGGGCCCGCGCGACATGGAGAACGCCGCGTCGATCGCTCCCCCGAGCGATGCAATGGAGAGCCCCGGCCTCAAGGGCGCGGCCATGCCGATCGCGCCCGAGAACCGGAGCACGGGAACCACGACGCCGCGCCTGAACCACCCCATTCTTGCGTCCTTTCCTCGGTCGTTGAAAACCTGAAACCCGCTCACGGCGGCGCATCGGCTTCGTTGAGTGTCCCATAAGCCACCCGGAGCGCACGGCCAAGCCGAAGCACGTCCTCCGCGCCGGGCATAAACGCACCCTCGGCGTCGTGCACGGCGAAGCCGGCGTCCAGCCGGAACGCGGCCCGAGAGCCCTTGATCCCGCCGAGCATGACGCGATGGGCCGCCTCTCCGGCGCGCGAATGAAGAGGCAGAGCGACGAGCGCACCGAAACGCCGCTTGGCAGCGTCGATCAGGTCCGGCAGGGCCGACGCCTTGTGGATCATGAGCGCTTCGCCGCCCGGCTTCGCCATGCGGGCGAAAAAACGCCACCAGTCTTCCAGCTCGGCTCCCGGCATGGCGTGGGCCGCCGCCTTGAGAGCGTCCCGCGCCGCGGTGCCGGCGCCTTCCGTATGATAGGGCGGGTTGGCGATCACCTGGTCGAAACTGGCCTCCGCAAGGCCGATGGCATCGAGCACCCCCGCGGCGACGCGCGTCACGTCCGCTTCCACAACCGAAACGCGATCCTGAAGCCCGTTTCGCGCAATGTTCATCTCGGCCAGCCGAACCAGCTCCGGCTCACGCTCGACGAGCACCACGCGCGCCTCGGGGCATCGCCACGCGACACAAAGTCCCGCCGTGCCGACGCCGGCCCCCGCATCGAGCACGCGGAACGGGGCCCCGCGCGCCTCCACGGCCGCCGCCAGCATCACGGCATCGAGCCCGGCCCGGTAGCCTTGGCGCGGCTGCAGAATATTGAGCCGCCCCCCCAGAAAGGCGTCGTCGGTGACAGACATGCGTCAGGCCTTTTGCCGTTCCTTTTTCGGTGCACCGTAGGGGAAGTGTGTCTATGGTGCGCGCAATAGCATGGGCTATTGAATTGCAGGAAACGTCCATAACAACAAGGAAGTCGCCGGTGGGAGTTGTCGTACCACTCGACGAGGCACGCGCAGCAGGCGAACGGCTGGCCCCGCTCCTCGAGCTCGTCAACGAGGACATGAACGCGATCAACCGGATCATCCTCGACAAGGCGGTCTCCGACGTCGATCTGATCCCCAAGTTGACGCATCATCTCGTGAACTCCGGTGGCAAGCGCCTGCGGCCCATGCTGGCGATCGCATCCTCGAAACTCTGCCGCTACACGGGCCAGGGTCACGTCAAGACGGCCGCCGCCATCGAGTTCATGCACACCGCGACGCTGCTTCACGACGACGTGGTGGACGAAAGCGACACCCGCCGCGGCCACAAGACGGCGCGCCTCATCTGGGGCAACCAGGCCACCGTGCTCGTCGGCGACTTCCTGCTCGGGCAGGCGTTCCGCATGCTGGTGGACGTCGGCTCGCTCTCGGTGCTGCGCATTCTCTCGAACGCGGCCGCGACCATCGCCGAAGGCGAGGTGATGCAGCTCGCCGCCGCCAAGAACACGGCCACCACCGAAGACGCCTATCTCTCGATCATCGACGCCAAGACGGCCGCGTTGTTCGCGGCCGCCGCCGAGGTGGGCGCGGCGCTCGCAAACCGGCCGGCCGACGAGGAAGCCGCTCTCCGCTCCTACGGCCGCAACCTCGGGCTCGCCTTCCAGCTCGTGGACGACGCGCTCGACTATGGCGGCGACAGCGCGCGCCTCGGAAAATCGGTCGGAGACGATTTCCGCGAAGGCAAAATCACACTGCCCGTCATCCTCTCGTTCCGCCGCGGCAACGACCAGGAGCGCGCCTTCTGGAACCGCACCATCGTGGAAGGCAAGATCGAGGACACCGATCTCGAAGAGGCGATCCGCCTGATGAAGCGTCACAACGCCATCGCCGATACGCTCGAGCGCGCCCGCTCTTACGGCAGCATCGCGCACGACGCGCTCGCGATCTTCCCCGACGGGTCCGAAAAGAGCGCTCTGCGAGACGTCATCGCCTTCTGCATCTCTCGCGCTCACTAGACCACGATCGCTTCGAACCCTACCAGTCCGAAGCGTGAGCGCGGACGACACGGTCAGCCGAGCTTCGCCGAAACGGTCCACCACGCAGGCTGCGTCGCCGCCAGTTCGTGGCGCGCAGCCTCTGCCGCTGCCGCATCGGGGAAAATCCCGAACGCGGTCGGCCCGGCACCCGAAACCGCAACGTGCTCGACGCAGGGCAAGGCGCGAAGCGCGCGCAGAACCTCGCCCGTCTCCCGCACGACCGCCTCGGCTGCAACCGCAAGATGATTTCCGCGGGCTTGGGCGAAAGCAACGAGCGCGTCTCGATCCGCAAAGACAGGCGTGGCGGGTGCGAACGACGCACCCGCCTCGAGCAGCACGGCCGAAAGCGCGCGAAAGACCTGCACTGTCTTGTCCGGCGGCACAACCGCCATCGGGTTCACGATCACCGCATGGAGTGCGGGAACGCCGCCGTCGATGTCGGACAGCTCGTGGCCGACACCCGTCATCCAGAGGGGACGGGCTTCGAAACACACCGGCACATCGGCGCCCAGCTGCCGCGCGATCTCGTGCCAATCGACGGTGTCCGAAGCCGCGCCGTTGGCACGCCGCACGGCCCTCAGCAGCGCGCCGGCATCCGCCGAACCGCCGCCGATTCCGGCCGCCACCGGCAACGTCTTTTCGAGATGCACCGCGCCCAGCTCGAGATGAGGCGCACGCTCCGCGAGAAGCGCCAGCGCGCGATCGAGAATGTTCGTCCCGGCAAGACCGCCCGCAAACGGCCCGCTCACCGTCACGTCGGGCGCGCGCCCAGGATCGAGCGTGAGCGTATCGCCCACGTCGGCGAACGCGACGAGGCTCCGCAGCTCGTGCAAGCCGTCGCGCCGACGCCCCAGGATTTCGAGCGTCAGATTGATCTTGGCCGGCGCGAACTCGCGAAAGACAATCATGGAAAGCAACAACACGAACGATAGGCCACCAAGCGGGCCGCACGCCTAACGCCGCGCGAGGCCGGGGAGATTTGCGCCTCCCCGTCTGCCTGGACGCAGCGCCGAACCGGCACTATTTGCGCTCGGGATTTTCGGACTTCGCAGCCTGCTTACCTGGACCGTTTCCCGGCGGATCCGTCAGCCCGGCTTCGAGCTTCTGGCGGATCTTCACCGCATCGTCCGGCTCCGGATCGAGCGTCAGCGCCTGATCCCACTGGAAGCGGGCCTCCCGCTCGCGGCCCACGCGCCACAGCGCATCGCCAAGATGGTCGTTCAGGATCGGATCTTCCGGCCGAAGCTCCACGGCGCGTTCGAGATAGCGCACCGCATCCTCGAAGTTGCCCTGCTTGTAGTGCGCCCAGCCCAGGCTATCCACGATGTAGCCGTCGTCCGGCTTGAGCGCGACGGCCTTCTCGATGAGCTTCATGCCCTTTTCGAGATTGCGCCCCTGGTCGATCCACGAATATCCGAGGTAGTTGAGCACCAGCGGCTGATCCGGGAACAGCTCGAGGGCCTTCTTCAGATCGACCTCCGCCTTGGGCCAGTCCTTGATGCGCTCGTGGCTGGTGCCGCGCGCATAGAAATAGACCCAGTGCCGACGTTCGGGCTTGTCGACCAGCGCGAGCGCCTGATCGTAGTACGGAATGGCTTCTTCGTAGAGCTTGCGCGAGCGCAGGATGTTACCGAGCGCATCGAGGATTTCGAGCCGGTCCGAGACCGTGATCGGCAGCGCGCCATCCTCGGGATGATTGGCGTCCCCGGCCGCGCCACCGGCCAGCATCGCTCTCAGCGTCGCAGGACCGGCCACGCCGTCGGCCTTGAGACCTGCCGCCCGCTGGAACGCCATGACCGCTTGCCGCGTGCTTTCGCCGAACGTGCCGTCCGATGTCCCGATATCGTGTCCGAGCGCCGCGAGAGCGCCCTGCAGCGTCTTGACTGGCTCTCCACTGCTGCCCCGGCGCAGGACCTGGCTCGAAATCTCAGCCAGCGCCGCGATCTCCGCAGGCACGGACGGCGGCTCCGCGACCTTGGAAGGCTCCTCGGCCTTGGCAGGAGAATCCTCCAGCAGGTTCGTGAGAATGGCCCGCGCCTCATCCACCTTTTCGAGCGAATTGAGATTGAACGCCTTGCGGATCTCGACCGCCGTCGCCAGCGGGCTCGTGTCGGGAATGCGCTCGTAGACGGCGATCGCATCCGAATACTGCTTGTTGGCTTCGTAGGCGCTCGCAAGAGCGGCAAGCGCGAACTGATGCTGGGGCTCGATGAAGAGCGCCATCTGCATGTAGATGACGCCGATCCCCGTCGCGCCCTCGCCGATCAGGGCTTCGCCGAGACCGTAGAACACTTCCGCCAACCCTTCGGACGGCGTCTTGACGATGGGATCGATCGTCCGGCCCGCCTCGAGCGAAGCCTTGAGGCTGCGCAGCAACGGATGCCCGTCGCCCTGTCCCCGTTCGATGTGTGCGTTGACGACCACGAGCGCGCGCCGACGGTCCCCGGTTCGCGCAAGATGGCGCGCATACGCGATAGAGGTCCTGAGCGTGCGCGTATCCTGCGCATACACGCGATCGTAGGCGGTGCGCGCCTCGCTCCGCCGTCCGGCAAGATCCGCGATCATCGCGCGATGGGTGCGCAGGAAGAATTGCGCCCACTCAGCCTGCTTCGGCAGATTGAGCCGCGCAAGCGCTTCCGTCGTATCGCCATCCGCAAGCGAGACCCAGGCCAACGCCATGGCGCTCGTCAGCTCCCCGATGGGGCCCGAGCCCGCGGCCTTGAAGTGGCTTTCCGCCTTCTTCCACGAGCCGTCATTGAAAGCTTTGAGCGCGAGCGCGAGTTGCCCCAGCCGGTGATTGTCCTGGATCGCGACAAGCTGCTCGGCCAGCTCGATCGCACGCGCCCACTCGCCGCGGCCCGCCTCGATCTGGAACGCCTGCTCCAGAAGCACCGCGTTTTTGGGATCGTGGACCAGCGCCGTGCGGTAGAATTCGGACGCTTCTTGCGTGTCGAACTGGGACCGCGCGAAACGCCCGGCCAGATAGCTGCCGACCAGCGAATTCGAGGAGAGCAGCGGAACTGCCCCCTCGACCGCGTCACCTCGGGACGGACTCGCAGAGGCGAGAAGCCCGAGGGTCAGGAGCGGAACGAGGACGGTCAACCGGCCACGGCAAGCTCTCATTCTGTGATCCTTTTCGGGGAGGTCAGCACGGCTCTGGCGAGAGAGTAGCAAACCTGACGGCCGCTTGGCGACTCCGCTTGAGCGAAGATCCGAAGCTATTTTTGAACGCTCTCTACTGCCAGCCGTCGCATTCAACCCCTACATCTCGGCGTAATTCGGCCCGCCGCCGCCTTCAGGGGTCACCCAGGTGATATTTTGGGCCGGATCCTTGATATCGCAGGTCTTACAATGCACGCAGTTCTGCGCATTGATCTGGAACCGCGCGTCCCCGGCCTCGTTGTGCACGATCTCGTAAACGCCCGCAGGGCAATATCGTTGCGCGGGCTCCGCGTACTTCGGGAGATTGACCTCCACGGGGATGGACGGATCGGCGAGCTTGAGATGGACGGGCTGGTCCTCCTCGTGATCGGTGGCCGAAAACGAAACACTGGTCAATTTATCGAAGGTGAGCACGCCGTCCGGCTTCGGATAGGCGATCGGCTCTGCGTTGCTGGCACGGACCAGCGTCTCGTGATCGGCCTTGCCGTGACGGAGGGTGCCGAGCGGCGACCAGCCGAACAGCAGCGTCCGAAGCCACATGTCGATACCGCCGAGGGCGACGCCCGCATACGTGCCGAAGCGCGACCACAGCGGCTTCACGTTGCGCACGCGCTTCAGATCGCGGGCGATATCGCCACCCCGCACCGCCGTCTCGTAACCGTCGAGCGTATCGTAGGCTCGGTCCTCGCCGAGCGCCTCGAATACGGCATCCGCCGCATGGATGCCGGACAGAATGGCGTTGTGGCTGCCCTTGATCCGCGGCACGTTCATGAAGCCGGCCGAGCAGCCGAGCAGCGCGCCGCCCGGAAACGCCAGCTTGGGAATGGATTGCCAACCGCCTTCCGTCAGGGCGCGGGCGCCATAGGCGATACGCCGCCCGCCCTGGAACACATCGCGGATCGCGGGATGCGTCTTGAAGCGCTGGAACTCGTCGTAGGGCGAGAGATACGGGTTCTTGTAGTTCAAATGGAGGACGAACCCAACCGAAACAAGGTTGTCGCCGTAGTGATAGAGGAACGAGCCGCCGCCCGTCATGCTGTCGAGCGGCCAGCCGAACGAGTGCTGCACGAGGCCGGGCTGGTGCTTGTCGGGAGCAATCTCCCACAGCTCCTTAAGGCCGATGCCGTACTTCTGCGGGTCGCGCCCCTTTGCGAGCCCGAATTTCTCGATCAGCGTCTTTGTCAGCGAGCCCCGCGCGCCTTCCGCGAACAGCGTGTACTTGCCGCGAAGCTCCATGCCCCGCGTGAAGCTGTCCTTGGGCTCGCCGTCGCGGCCGACACCCATGTCGCCCGTCGCGACGCCGACGACGGCGCCATTCTCGTCGTAGAGCACTTCCGCGGCTGCAAAGCCCGGATAGACCTCGACGCCGAGCTCCGCCGCCTGCTCGCCGAGCCAGCGCACCAGCGAGCCCAGGCTGCCGATGTAGTTCCCGTGATTATTCATGAGCGGCGGCATCAGGAAGTTCGGCATCGTGATGTCGCCCGCCGGGCCGAGGATCAGGAACTTGTCCTCCTTCACCTCGGTCGTGAGCGGCGCGCCGCGCTCCCGCCAATCCGGGATCAGGCGGTTGAGGCCGATCGGGTCGATCACCGCGCCCGAGAGAATATGCGCGCCGACCTCGCTGCCTTTTTCGAGCACCACCACGGACACGTCGCGGTCGGCTTCCATCGCGAGCTGTTTGATGCGGATCGCGGCCGCAAGACCCGCAGGCCCCGCACCGACGATCACAACGTCGAACTCCATGGCCTCCCGCTCCGGGAGGTCAGCTTGATCCCGCGCCATGTCTGCTGGTCCTGCTTCCGCCACTGCCGTTATTCACGATTTGGTCCCAATCGGCCACAGCGTCAAGCGTTGAGAGCAATCCGCCGCGACCGCACGGCAAGGATGCATTCGCGACGCGCCACCGTTAGAGTGCGCCCCCATGCGACCCGATGCCGACAACCGCGCACTCCTCACACTGCTCGCCTGGTACCAGGAGATGGGCGTGGACGCGGCCGTCTCGGATGCTGCGGTCAACTGGCTGGACCGCGGCGATGTTCCGCCGGGACAGGGCTTTCGCCTGTCCGTCGACGGATCGCATCGGGATGCGGATCCACCCCCCTCGCAGGCTTCGGCACCCGCTTCCAGCTCCGCACCACCCGCTTACCAGGGCCGGGCGACGCCACCGCACGAGGATATACGCGCCACGCCTGCACGCACGCCCGGCGCCGCTGCCGGCTCCCGCCCCTTCGCCGGCGCCCCTGCCGAAGCTGCCGAGCGTGCTGCGCGCCAAGCGGCGAAGCACGCGGCCGACCTCGATGCCCTCGAATCCACTCTTCGGCAATTCGACGGCTGCGGCCTCAAGGCGACCGCCAAGAATCTCTGTTTTTATCGTGGCGCGAAAAAAGCCCGCCTCATGATCGTCGGCGAGGCCCCCGGCCGCGACGAGGACTTGGCGGGATTGCCCTTCGTGGGCCGCGCGGGCCAGCTCCTCGACAAGATGCTGGCGGCGATCTCACTCAAGGAATCGGACGTCCACATCACCAACGTCGTTTATTGGCGCCCGCCGGGCAACCGCACGCCGACCCCGCAGGAAAGCGAGGTGTGCCGCCCGTTTCTCGAACGCCAGATGGAACTCGTCGCGCCCGACGTCGTGCTGCTGCTCGGCGGAGCGGCCGCAAAGCAGGTCCTCGGCGTGACGGACGGCATCATGCGGCTGCGCGGTCGCTGGCGCGAGATCGCGAACGGAGAGCGCACCATCCGCACGATGGCGACACTTCACCCGGCCTATCTCCTGCGCACCCCCGCCGCGAAACGGCAGGTCTGGCGCGATCTCCTGGCCGCTCGCGCCGCGCTTGACGGCGAGAACGCGAAATCCTGATCGCACGACGACGGCGGGATGCGACGCCGGGACCTCAAGAGGCGCCGCGTTCGGCAACCGTCTCGCCGACAGGCGCATGCGGCGGCCCGAACAGTGCGGCAATCGCCTTGACCGGCACGCCAGCCAGATAAAGTCCAAGACAAGCCTGTGCGCGGGCCGCCCTCGCAAACGAGCGATCCCGGCGGTAACGCTCGCCATCCGTCACCGCGCGCGCGTTGAGCACCGTGATCCGCCGCCGACCGAGGCGGGGCGCGAAATCGACATCCTCGAGCAGCGGCAGCGCGCTGATGCCGCCGACCTCGTCGTACAGCGTACGTGGGAGCAGCAATCCCTGATTGCCATAGGGGATCTTGAGCAGCCCGGTGCGGAGCGCCGCCATCCGCTCCGCCATGCGTACGCCGAGCCCTTCATCGTCGAGCACGAAACGGAACGTCGCGGCCCCGGCCTGACGCCGCCCGCTTTCCACCCGCTCGATGTGCTGGGATGCGTCGCGCTCCCACCCGGCGTCCAGATAGGTGTCGGCATTGAGAAACAGGAGCCAGGGAAAACGGGCCCGCTCGGCACCGGCTCGAAGCTGTGCCCCCCGTCCCGCAGGCGCCTTGACGATGTCCGCCCCGGCTCCGTCGGCAATGTCGAACGTGCGGTCGGTCGAACCACCGTCGGCAACGATCACCTCGCTCACAAGCCCGTCCACCGCGGCCGGCACGAGCGAAGTCATCGTCTCGGCAAGGCTGCGTTGCGCATTGAGGGTCGGAATGACGACGGAGATCATGGAAACGTATTTGCACGATGAAGGCCGGCCAACAAGCATTCGCGGCGTCGGAGCACAGGGCCACGGCGTGAGGCGTCGTGATTTTTGTTCTTTATTTGTTCTCAATCGCAGGATACGATCCCCGGCATGGCACCCCGCACCTCGAATCCACGGCCCAAAGCGAACCCGCTGGCGAAATCCGAAGCCACGCCCGGCGGCCTCGTCGAGGCCGAGCGCCGCCGTGGCCGTGGGGCGCAGTCGAACCACACCGGGCGCTTCGAAAGCGAGCGGCGGATCGCCTTCGACGACGGATGGGAAAGCCTGGGCGAGCTTGAAGCCCTGCGAACCGAGATCTACGAGGAACCGGCGCGCTCCATCATCACCCGCAACAAAAGCCCCGACATCTCTTTCGATCAGTCGATCAACCCTTACAGAGGCTGCGAGCACGGCTGCATCTATTGCTATGCACGCCCCAGCCACTGCTATCTCGGCCACTCGGCCGGGCTCGACTTCGAAACCAAGCTCTATGCAAAAACCAACGCGGCCGCGCTGCTCGAACAGGAACTCGCACGCCGGAGCTACAAGCCGCAGGTCATCGCCCTCGGCACCAACACCGATCCCTATCAGCCGATCGAGCGCGAGCGGCGCATCACGCGCTCCATCCTCGAAGTTTTGGAGCGCACCAGCCATCCGGTCGGCATCGTCACAAAATCCGCGCTCGTCGTGCGCGACATCGACATCCTCTCGCGCATGGCCGCGCAGGGCCTCGCGAAAGTGGCCCTCTCCGTCACGACGCTGGACCGGCGCATCGCGCGAGCCATGGAGCCCCGCGCCACGACGCCCGGCAAACGCCTCGATGCCGTGCGGGCGCTCAAAGAGGCCGGCGTCCCCGTCTCCGTGATGGTAGCCCCCATCGTGCCCGGGCTCACCGACAGCGAGATCGAGCGGATTCTGGAAGCGGCATGCGACGCGGGCGCCACGGAGGCCGGCTACGTATTGCTGCGCCTCCCGCTCGAGCTCAAGGACGTCTTTCGCGAGTGGCTTCACGGCGCCTTCCCCGACCGCGCGAACCGCATCATCAATCTTCTCCGCTCGATGCACGGCGGCGCGGACTACACGCCTGAGTTCGGGCTGCGCCAGAAAGGCAGCGGGCCCTATGCGGAGCAGATCGCGCTCCGCTTCCGCCTGGCGCTGAAGCGCCTCGGAATGAACACGCGCCGCCAGTCGCTCCGCACGGACCTCTTCAAGCCGCCTGTCACCATAGGAGGCCAGATGAGTTTGCTGTAAAACCGTTGCCTCACCGGATGTCATCCCGGAAAGGCGAAGGCGTCATGCCGGAGCCTTATCCGGGACCCAGCGCAAGACTCGTCGCAGACGCGATATTTTGCGAGAGAAGCGTCTCCTGGGTCCCGGCTCTGCATTCCGCTATGCTCCACTTGGCCGGGATGACAGCGGGATGCGCGAGCGCTCCCCGATCCACACCGCCTATCCACAAGGCGCTTTGACACGAAGGCCGCGAGCCGCGACCCTCGGGTCATGAGAGTGGCCGATTCGCGCATTGTCCCGACGTTCGAGCTGGAAGCCGCCGAGCTGGCGCTTGCGGACGGCTTCATCGTGGGCGTGGACGAAGCCGGCCGCGGCCCGTGGGCCGGCCCGGTCGTTGCCGCCGCCGTGGTGCTCGACCCGAGCCGCATCCCTCAGGGCATCGACGATTCCAAGGCGCTCGACGCCGACGAGCGCGAGCGGCTCTACGATCGCATCGGCGAAACGGCGCTCGCCATCGGCATCGGCATCGGCGATGTTGCGCGCATCGACCGCGACAATATTCTGGCCGCCACGATGTGGGCAATGCAGACCGCGGTGGGAGAGCTCTCATGCCGTCCGCGGCTCGCCCTCGTCGACGGCAACCGTGCGCCCCCCCTCTCCTGCCAGACGCGCACCATCGTGAAGGGCGACGCGAAGTGTCTCTCGATCGCCGCAGCCTCGATCGTCGCCAAGGTGACACGCGATCGGATGATGATCGTCCTCGGGCGCGAGCGGCCCGGATACGGCTTCGAGCGCCACAAAGGCTACGGCACGCCTGAGCACCGCGCTGCCCTCGTCCGCCTCGGCCTCACTCCCGAGCATCGCCGCTCGTTCCGGCCGGTTCAGCTCGCATTGAGTTTGGCGGAAGCCGCAGTCGCGCCCTGACCCGAAATTCTTCGAACGGATAGTTGCCGTCGCATGTCCGGCGCGCTCGCGTGCGCGGCGCAATCTGCCAAGCACCTCAACGCAAGAAATTTTTTCGGACAAGCCCACCAAATCCGCCGCGGCGATCCGCGCAACATGACGGCCGTCCCGCACCGTCCTCATGCCTCATTTGCCCTATCTTTGAGCACGCACGGCCGGGGCAACGCATGGACATCGCGCGCTCCTTGCCCGATAAATTAGACGATCGCCGTGCCCCAACGCGGCCTCGCCCGCCTGCGGGCCGCATGAGATCGCCATCTCACGGACGCCGCAACGCATCGCCAGAACGGGAAGCGCCCGCCCAATGCCGCATCATACGCCGCTCATCGCGACGATCGTTACAGGCTTGGCGCTGGCGTTCGTGTTCGGCGCGTTAGCCAATCGACTGCGCATCTCTCCGCTGGTGGGCTACCTCGTTGCGGGCATCGCCATCGGCCCGTTCACACCGGGCTTCGTCGCCGACCAGGATCTCGCGAACGAGCTCGCCGAAATCGGCGTCATTCTGCTCATGTTCGGCGTGGGTCTTCACTTCTCCATGAAGGAGCTGTGGGCCGTCCGCAACATCGCGATCCCCGGCGCCATCGTCCAGATCGCCGTCGCAACCCTTTTGGGAGCGGCGCTTGCGCACGTACTCGGATGGTCCGCAGGCGGCGGACTGGTGTTCGGCCTTGCGCTCTCCGTGGCGAGCACGGTGGTTCTCCTGCGTGCGCTGCAGGAACGGCGCCTGATCACCACCGAGCGCGGCCAGATCGCCGTCGGCTGGCTGATCGTCGAGGATCTCGTGATGGTCCTCACCCTCGTGCTGCTGCCGGCCATTGCCCCCTTACTTGGCGGCCATGCCGCGAACGCCGAGCCCGGCCGCCTCGTCATCGACGTCAATCAGCTCATGATGACGGTGGCCATCACCATCGGCAAGGTCGCGCTCTTCGTTGCCGCCATGATGCTGGTCGGCCGCCGCGTGATCCCCTGGGTGCTGCACTACACGGCGCACACCGGCTCGCGCGAGCTGTTCCGCCTCGCCGTGCTTTCGATCGCACTCGGCGTGGCCTTCGTCGCCGCCAACCTGTTCGGCGTCTCGTTCGCCCTCGGCGCGTTTTTCGCGGGGCTCATTCTGAGCGAATCCCAGCTCTCGCAACAGGCGGCCAACGAGAGCCTGCCGCTGCGCGATGCCTTCGCGGTGCTGTTCTTCGTATCGGTCGGCATGCTGTTCGACCCGAAGATCCTCGCCGAGCAGCCCATGGCGGTTGCCGCAACGGTGCTGATTATCGTCATCGGGAAGTCGCTCGCCGCGCTCGCTATCGTGCGCGCCTTCGGCCACCCGATGAGCACCGCGCTCACCATTTCCGCAAGCCTCGCGCAGATCGGCGAGTTCTCGTTCATCCTGGCGGCGCTCGGCATGAGCGTCGGCCTCTTGCCGGCGGAAGGACGCGACCTCATCCTCGCGGGCGCCCTGCTCTCGATCATGATCAACCCGCTTCTGTTCGCGGGCCTCGACCGGATAAAGCTGAGAAGCGAGAAGGCGGTTGACGGCAGGGAGGCGGCCGCCGAACCTGAAGCGCCGATCGCTGAGGAGCCCGTTCCGGTGACGGCCCTGCACGGGCACACCATCGTCATCGGCGCGGGCCGTGTCGGCAAGCGCGTCGTCGATGCCCTCGCGCCGCATCATCAGCCGCTCTACGTGATCGACGAAAGCGACGAGCAGATCAGGCAGCTCAACGCCCGCGGGATCGAGGGCATTTCCGGCACCGCCACGACGCTGTTGCACGCCGCCAACCCCGCGAAGGCGGCCGCCATGCTGGTAGCCATCCCGAGCAACTTCGAATCCGGACAGATCATCGAGCAGGGCCGCGCCGCAAACCCGCATATGCCGATCATCGGACGCGCGCAGTCCGAGGCCGAGGCGGAGTATCTGCGCAGCTACGGCGCCAACGAGGTCGTCATCACCACCGACACCCTGGCCGATGCCCTGCTGGACAGCTATCACGAGACCATCTCGTCACTGGGCGAAGTCGCCGAAGCGCAGCCGCTCGCACCGGCTGTCGCAACGCCACCCGACACCGACCAGGGACGTCAATCCTGAGGATCGCCGGCACCCGCCGGCACCGTCACAGGTTCCGTCGTCTCTCGCGAGATCTTCTCCGAGACGAGTCTCACCGCGACGACGGTCGCGTTGTCCTGATGCGGGTCCTTGAGCGCCTCGACCGCACGGATGAGCGCGTTGGCGACCGCCGTCGCACCGTCGTCGGCATAAGCCGCCACGATCCGCTCGATCTCCGCTGCTTCCAGCGTCTGCAAACCATCGCTCGCGAGAATGATGTAGTCGCCCGGCTCGACCTTGAGCGGACGCCGGGACACGTCGACGAGCTCGATGTCCTCCCCCGTCACCGCCGAGCGCAGCATGTGCCGGCGCGGATCGCGCCGTGCGTCCGCTTCGGAAATGGCCCCGGCCGCCGCAAGCCGGTCCAGCTCTGGCGCCAGCGAGTGATCCTCGTTGAGAAGCGCGATCTCGCCGCGCCTGTAGAGCATCAGCGGGCTGTCGCCGACGCTCACCCACTCGATACCGTCCGCGCCGAACGTCACGCCGACGAGCGTCGAGCCCATGCCGGCCAGCATTGGATCGGCATCGACCGCCTCCGCGATGGCGTGGTTCGCCGCGTCCAGCGCCTCGACCAGCCGCGTCCTGTTGGAGCCGTTGTGCCCATCGTAGGCCTTGAGAAAAGTTTCGCACGCAAGACGGCTCGCAAGCGCGCCGCCTGCGTGCCCGCCCATGCCATCGGCGAGCACCGCCACCACTGCGGTTCCGTTGGAAAGCGTTCCTCCCGCTTCGCCCGGAGCATCTGCGTCCGCGCGGTTCCAGAGAAGCGCCGTGTCCTCCTGATAGCTGCGGGCCCCTTTGGTGGCGCGGCTGGCGTGCTCGAAAGCTAGCATGCGTGTTCGGTACTCGGCTCTGCCTCAGGTCTCACCCTGCAACGCCGACCAATCGAAATCGGGTCCGCAGAACGGCACGAAAACGAGTTGTGTCCGGCCCATGGTGATGACGTCCATCTGCGTGAGCTCGACCGCGCCTGTCGGCCGTTTCTCATTCAGCGACACGACGTTGGTCTTAGCAAGATTGGGCACGAAAAGGAAAGAGCGCTCGGCCGAGTCGTAGCGGATGTAGGCCTGCTCCTCCGCCGAGATGGCATCGTCTCCGAAGTCGATCGGAATGCGGTTGCTCTCGGCCCGGCCCATGGAATTGTTGCCTTCGAAGATCGGGCGGAACTGCCCGATCCCTGGTCCGCCGACCACCACGAGCCAGCCCACGACAGGATCCTCATCGAAGGAGCCGCGAGCGACCTGCACCTTGCCGCGCACGAGCGTGGTGCGCGATCCGCCGTCGCTCTTCTTCGCGCCGCTGGCCCGCACCACGCGCGTCGTGGGCGGGGAATCCGTATCCACCGGCTCCGTCGTCGTGCGCGGCGTTCGCGCTTCCCGCGCGGCCTCCGCCGCGCTCGGGCTCGCCGCATCCTGGGCGCGATGCACGATGCGGGTCGCCTCGTCAAGCGGCACGATGGCGCCGCCCTGCGCGCCGGCTTCGCGCTCGCGGGCCTCGGCTTCGAGCCGGCCCGTATCCTCGCGGCTCGCCGCGACGAGAGCATCCTTCAACGATCCGAGAAACCGGCCCGACTTCTGTCCGTCTGCGCCCGCCGCCATGCGTCGTCCTCCTCTTCTTCTCCGTTGTCCCGCGTCCAGGCCGGAGCGCACGAGTTCCAGCGCTCGGGCGAAGCGGGGCATGTTCCTTCCCGGCATGATCGCACGCAGCAAGACGTGCGGAGCCGGCCGTCCTCTGTCCTACACGGCAGGCGCCGTCGAGAATTTGAGCCGGGCTTTGCCGAGCTCGATCGTGTCTCCGTTCGCGAGCCGCGCCTCCGCGACCGCCCGCCCGTTCACCACCACGCCGTTGCCGTCTGCGCTCGAGAGATCGGTGATAACGAACTCGGCGTCCTCCGTCCGGTGAATGGCCGCATGATACCGATGCACCGTCGTGTGGGTGAGCTGCACGTCATTGTCGTTTTCGCGGCCGATCCGAAGGATCAGCGCGCGTTGAAGACCATAGCGAGGCTCTGCATCCGGCGCGACCTCCTCGCCGTTCAGCACTTCCACCCACGCCGCAAGCGGACGCAAGGCCACGTGCCCCGTTCTCACTGCGTCACGCGGCTCGAGATCTTCGCCGCCACGGCGGCGTTGGATCAACTGCGTGTCCTGCTGCCCGATGTCGTCCGGCTCCGCGTCGCGGCGCAGAAACAGAAAACCGACGAGCGCCAGCGGAGGCGCCGCAACCAACGCCGTCAATCCGAGAACCAACGCAGGCGCACGCGCATAGCTCGCGGCAACCCAGTCCATCACGGCCACCCACGCCTCGCCGAGCGACCCGACCTGCAGGGACCCCGCCATGAGCGGACGTCCTTGCGCCGCCGATGCCAGCAGCAAAGCGCCGACCGTGCACAGAACGCCTGCACCCGCGAACGGCCCGCTCAGAAACCGGCGCATCGCGCACGAAAACGGGCGAAGCCGAACCGGTTCCAGGGGGTAGGTCTGCATGGGGCTTATGCTCAGGCTCGAATCTGTCTTAAGTCTTTGTCGCGTTCTGCGGCAGCTTCATGGCCATACCGCATCTCCTGCGGGGAATACTGCAAACTTTCGCCCGAAAGCGCACGGCACCGCCACAATCCTGCTTCACAAGGTGCCGAGGAGGTGATTTGCACGTTTCCGGAGAAACCGAGCCAACAACCGAGCAAACGCCTGGGGCCCCCGAGCGGATGACAAACTGCTGATGACCAACCTGATCGCATTGAAAAGCGGTACGGAGCTTGTCGGTGA
>DAOMQQ010000032.1:0-18805 GCA_035445405.1 Hyphomicrobium sp. | reverse complement strand
TCATTCTCGTCACCGCGGAATCCAAGCAGGACAACATCAACGCCGCCAAGAGCGCAGGCGTGAGCGGCTACATCATCAAGCCGTTCAACGAGAAGGTCCTCAAGGAGAAGATCGACGCCGCTCTGGCTGCGCCCGTCGCCGCCTGATCGGACCGACGCCTTCCGAAATTAAGAAACCCCGGATCTGTCGATCCGGGGTTCTTTGTATGGCAACGGCGACGCTGGCGCGCTCACATATAGCCGCGCTGCATCAGGTCCTTCGTGTGCAGCACGTCCACGACCGTATCCCCATCCACGACGACGATGTTGGCGATGCGCCGCTCCTTCATGAGCGAGACCGCCGTGCTCATGAGATCGTCGACGCTGACGGTGAGTGGACGCGTCGTCATGATGGCCTGTGCCGACTTCGAAAACATGTCGGGCGAGAACGCGCGCCTGAGATCGCCTTCCGTGATGAGACCCACGAGGCGGTTGGTCTCGGGCTCCGTGACGACGACGCATCCGCGCTGACCTTCGGCGAGACGAATGACGACGTGTCCGAGCAACTCTTGAGGATGCACGGTCGGCACCGCGTCCTTGAACTCGTCCGTATAACGGCGGACCGAGGTGAGCAGAAGGCCGAGACGTCCACCCGGGTGCAGCTTGCCGAAATCCGCATCGACGAACGAGCGCTGCTCCATCAGCAGCACGGCGAGCACGTGTCCCGCCGCGAGCGTGATGACGGCGGACGATGTCGGCGCGAGATTGTTGGGGCAGACCTCCTTGACCTTCGGAAGCTTGAGGCAAATGTCGGCCTGCTTGGCGAGCCGGCTGTTCTCGTTGGAGGTCATGCAGATCAGCTTGGCGCCGTTGGCCGCGCAGAAATCGGCGACCGGAAACAGCTCCTTGGTCATGCCGGAGTTGGAGATCGCAAGCACGACATCCTGTCCCGTGATCATGCCGAGATCGCCGTGCGAGGCCTCCGCCGCGTGGAGGAAGAACGAGGGCGTTCCGGTCGAGGCGAACGTGGCCGCGAGCTTGGTTCCGATGTGTCCTGACTTGCCGACCCCGGTCACGACGAGCCGGCCCGCGCAGGCCTGGATCAGCGCCACGGCCTTGATCAGATCGCCGTCGAAGCTCTCGCGCAAAAGATTGAGCGCGTCGATTTCCTGATCGACGATATTGCGTGCCCGCTCAAGAGCTTCGGCTACGTGTTCTGGTCGCATCGGGGTGCCTTATATCGTGGGCAATAGCATCAGAGGCGGTGGATTACTGTCCTCCGGAGCCCTCGACTGTCAAGAATCCAGCATGAGTTGTGAGCGGCCTTTCTCGCAGGCTTGCGCCGATTTCCCGGCGGCGATGCGCATTCCATGCGGCTTTCAATTCGTCCTTGACGTTTGGTGCGCCCAGAGCCGATGGTTCCGGCCATCCAAGGCCTTGGAAAGGCTACGGTGGCAAGCGAATCAAGACCGCTGCTGATCGACATTCGGCACGACAGATCCGGCAAGGGAATATGACACGGGGGCTTCTCGTTCTCGGCTGTGGCGGGCACGGACGCGTGGTTGCCGATGCGGCCACGGAATGCGGATATACGCACTATGCATTCCTGGATGACGCACCGCAGGCGTCCGGGAAAAGCATGCTGCCCGGACTAGTGCTCGGCCCGATGGCGATGATGGAGCAACTCGTCCGTGAGTGGGGCGAAGCTATCGTCGCTGTCGGTAACTGCAGTGCGCGGCTGACGCTTTTTGAACGCTTGCGGAGCCTGGGCTTTGAGACACCTTCCATCGTGCACCCCTCCGCGGTGATCAGCCGAAACGCCGACATCGGAAGCGGCGTGTTCGTTGCGGCAGCGGCCGTCGTCAGCGTCGGTGCGAAAATTGGCGAGGCGACGATCGTCAATACCGGCGCGCGCGTCGACCACGATTGCGAGATCGGGCGGGGTTGCCATATTGCACCCGGTGCCACGCTTTCCGGCGGCGTACGGGTCGGGGAGCGGACGTGGCTCGGAACCGGTTGCGCGGTCCGGCAGGGTGTGACGATCGGGGCCGACGTCCTCGTCGGCGTTGGTGCGGCGGTCGTCACCGACCTCGAGTCCGGAAAGACCTACGTCGGCGTGCCGGCGCGCATCCATACGAAACAGATGAACCGATAGCGACGGTCCCATGCTCAACACGCCGTTTCCGCCCTGGCCCTCCTTTTCCGAAGAGGAGATCGACGCAGTGTCCAGCGTGCTCCGATCGGGACGCGTCAATGCGTGGACCGGCGAGGAGGGTCGCGCCTTCGAGCGAGAGTTCGCCGGCTGGGTCGGGACGCGGCATGCGATTGCGTTGGCCAACGGGACGGTTGCGCTCGATATCGTGTGGCAGGTTCTGGGAATAGGCCAGGGCGACGAGGTCATAACGACGCCTCGCACGTTCCAGGCCTCTGCCTCCTCGATTGCCATGGCGGGAGCGCGCCCCGTATTCGCCGACGTCGATCGGGAAACGCAGAACATCTCTCCGGCGACCGTCGCTCCGCTGATCACGCCCCGCACGCGGGCGATCCTTTGCGTTCACTTGGCAGGGTGGCCGTGCGACATGCAGGGTTTACGCGCCCTTGCGGACGCGCACGGGCTGAAGCTTGTGGAGGACTGCGCGCAATCGCACGGCGCGAAGATTGGCGAGCGGTCCGTCGGCGCCTTTGGCGACATCGCAGCCTGGTCGTTTTGTCAGGATAAGATCATGACGACAGGCGGCGAAGGCGGAATGCTGACCCTGAGCGATGACGCGCTGTGGAAGGCAGCCTGGTCGTTCAAAGATCACGGCAAGAGCTGGGAGGCAGTGTACGAGCGCGAGCATGCGCCCGGTTTCAGGTGGCTCCACGAAAGCTGGGGAACCAACGCGCGTATGACGGAGATGCAGGCGGCGATTGGACGAATCCAGATCGCCCGTATGCCCGCATGGCACGCCGCGAGAACGCGCAATGCCGAAACGCTCATGGCCGCATTCCGCACGTGTCCCGCGTTGCGTGTCCCCGAGGTTCCGGAAACGGTGGAGCATGCCTGGTACAAGTTCTACGCGTTCGTGGAGCCGGCGCGGTTGAAGGAGGGATGGGATCGCGACCGTATCATGAATGCGATCGTGGCACGCGGCGTGCCTTGCTATTCGGGCTCGTGCCCCGAGATCTATCGGGAGAAGTCGTTCGTCGAAGCCGGCTT
Source organism: Hyphomicrobium sp. (assembly GCA_035445405.1). Classification (GTDB taxonomy): domain Bacteria; phylum Pseudomonadota; class Alphaproteobacteria; order Rhizobiales; family Hyphomicrobiaceae; genus Hyphomicrobium_C. The sequence goes on along the minus strand of DAOMQQ010000032.1, from coordinate 15,628 downwards.
CGGCCCGCAGCAACGACTGCCGGTAGCTGTCGAGCTCGGCGAGACGAGCTTGATGTTTCTCGTGCATCCGACGCTCGCCCCCGAGCATATCGAGAAGACCTGCGCCGTTGTGCGTGAGGTCATGGCATCGGCCACAGCCTAGCCTTTCAATCCCCTCCGTTGAGTTCAGGTCTCGCCACTGCAGCTACCTTGGCTGCAGTGCCCACGGTCTTAAGTGGGCGTCGACCCATAAACCATCAGAACGGCAACTGCCGCGCAACGATCCGGTCTATGAGACGACCGCTCATCCCGGTTGAGCGTGTCTTGATCTTTGCTTTGCCGAACGCCGCATACCTGATCACAAGCGAACGGCTTTCGACCATTTTTCGCAACAGCACTCCGCCTTCGACGCCAACATCGAGATCGAGCGGAATTCCGAGAACTGCCCCGTCTCCGTCGATCAGATCCATCCGAATTTCGAAAATGCCCGGCCATCTCGCCTTCAGTACCCAAACATCGGTTGACGGCTCATACCAGTAACCGACGTGGTTGCCCCACATCCCGAGGATGTCGGTCACATCTTGCGCGCTGTCGTCCAGCTCTCCGATGATGGTCGATCCGAAAGGTGTGATCTCGATTGCGGACTGATGAATTTTGAGCCGCTCGCCAGAGTAGGCCGAATAAGCCCTGGGATTGGTCATATTTTGATAGAAGCTCGCGTTCTTCGTGAACTTCGCTCGGCGTTCTGGAGTATCTTCCGCCGTGTAGAGCGAGTAGACTTTGAAATCTTTATCCATGAACACAGCATTCGAAAAATCATCGCGCTTCGTGACGAGCAGCACGCCATACATCGGATCGATGAGAACGGCGCCCCGCTCAAGCTTGATCGCCGAAGCAGTATGCGCTCTGAATGACACCTCCCGAGAGAAACCAGGCTGACCCTTCCGGGGCAAGTGGGTTACCATGTTATAGTTCTTCGTTTCGAACCCCTGACCAACAACGTCAGCAAAAACCCTGGCTCCGTCGTCGCAGTAACCTGCCGACAATGTTGAAAAATACGCCACCCACTCGGGAGGTGCAGGAAGCGTTTCCTGCCAGTTATTTGCGTACGTGAAGTGTCGGGACACCAGCCGCGCAGCAGAAATAATCGTCGCTGCGTTCCGCTTCGTCGTTATCCCAGTTAGGGCCTCTGGCGTGGCAAACTGCTCAGGCCAGTCGGCCAGCTCTACCGGCCGATCTTCCGACGGATGGGATACCGTAAGCTCCTGCCGTACGGAAATAGGGATTGCATAGATACCCAACGTAGCTGCCAGTCCAGTTATCACGGGCTTCCAGCTCATTGGATCATGCTACTCGGTGCGTCCGCCATGGGGTCATAGACCAGGTCGGTCCAGCGACGATCGACGGAACCTTCACGCCTGAGAAGTCGCAGGTGCCATTTGAGGTGCCGACACTGACATTGCCCCCTGCCTGCCCTTACTAGTCAATACGCACCACTCCTCACATCGTTCCCGATCGGTGCGTTCTCGCCCTGATTTTCGACAGCAGGAGATGCATCCTTCGCGCGTAAGGTGGTCGAGCGACATAACCTGTGATGAGTAAGGAACAGGAGCCCGAAGCAAGGTTGTCTTCAGGGGAAGCCATACCTCTTGCAACAAGGCTGAGCTGGAACATTTGCTCAACGTCGGATAAGCTAAAAAGCCGACGGCGGAGTTTGGGGGTGCCTTTTTATGGCGGTGATTTAGGCAACGGAACGCGACAGATTCCGTAAAATTGACGACGCATATGGTTGGCGCCACGTCGCGACCATCTACGTGTCAATATTCGCACTCTGCGCATCAAGCTTTCTGCTCTGGCACTATGTGCATCCGTTGCTTGTGATTTTGGTCATGCCCTTCTTGGGAGCCCAGATCTATAAGATCACGATCATCATGCACGACTGCTGCCACTCGTCTCTCTTTGAGAGTCGCAAGACCAATTGGGCGGTGGGTGTCGTGTCGGGCTTCTTCGTGGGCACGATGTTTGCCAATTTTTGCAAAATGCACTGGAAGCACCACGAGACATATGGCGAGGACGAAGATCCGCAGGGCGACGATTATTTACATCTTGAGGATGCTCCGCGAAGTGACATTGCATGGCATCTGTCCCGTCCGCTCCTTGGCTATAATCTCCGCAAGCTGTTGAGTTTTGATCGGGCGGAGGCAACGGAAAACAGCAGCCGACTCCGGATAACCGCTCAAGACAAGATCATATTTATTGTCGGAACGGTGTTGGTGCAGCTGCTGATCCTTCTCGCTGCAACAGGGGGCCTGCAGGTGTTATGGCTTGCATTGCTCTACCCTCTTTGCGCCGCGACCTTCGCCTTGTTCTTCAGCCAAGTCCGTGGGTTTGTGGAACACGTCGCGTTGCCGGGTGTCTCGCCAAAGCATCATGCGAGGACATACCTCCCAAATCTTCTGGATCGACTGTTCTTCTACACGTTGAATTTCAATTATCACATTGAAATCGCTTCCCCAGCGTTCCCAGCGTCCATCTCCCAGAGATCCATCGGAGAATGAGGGAGCAAGCGAACTATGGTGATGTATCCTCCAGTGTGATTGGCACGATCAGGAAACGAATGAATGCATCGGGGGCGTCAGTTGAGTGACATTGGTACGGTGTGAAATGCTGACCCTTGATCTCTTAGCAATCGCCTCGCCCAGTGCTGCTCTAAGAGCACAGTGCTGGATCAATGAACGGTAGTGCGTAGGGCCTCTTGGCTTTGCCAGCCCAGACCGGACTGGCTCCTATGTTCGGAGAAATTCGAATCGGGCCGATAACCCTCGACCGTGCTTGTGAGCACCTCCTGAATGGCCGAGAAATCCCGTTCAGCCATGGCTTTATTGAGCTGCGCAAGTTTTCTGTTCAGAACATCGGGCGCGAGAGCAGGTTCGTCCGCCTTGAAGATGAGGGGATGATCGGTTCCGCGCGTATTGGCGTCAATCAGGAGCTCTTCGTAAAGCTTTTCGCCGGGCCGAAGGCCAACATAGCGGATCTCGATGTCGCCACCAGGATTTTGCTCATCGCGAATTTCGAGATTGGAGAGGTGCACCATAAGGCGCGCAAGTTCGACAATTCTAACAGGGTCCCCCATCTGCAAGACAAAGACCTCGCCTCCGCCTGCCATTCCGCCCGCCTGGATTACCAATTCGGCTGCTTCAGGAATTGACATGAAGTATCGGGTCACCTCGGGATGGGTGACTGTGATCGGCCCGCCAGAACGAATTTGTTCGCGAAACAACGGGACCACGGAACCTGAGCTATCCAGGACGTTGCCGAAGCGAACCACGGTGAAGACCGTCTTTCCCTCCTCCTGCGCTTCCGCCTGCAGCACAAGTTCGGCGAGACGCTTGCTTGCACCCATGATGTTCGTGGGGCGAACCGCCTTGTCGGTCGAGATGAGCACAAAGCGCTCCACACCGTGTTTGCTGGCGGCTTGAGCAACAATCTGGGTTCCGACCACATTATTTTCGAGGCCCACGATCTGGTTGCCTTCGACGATCGGGACATGCTTGTAAGCTGCGGCGTGATAGATCGTTTCGACGGCGTTCCCAGCGATAACGTCCGCCACCAGCTTGCGGTCGAGAACAGAGCCGAGCACGGCTTTTACCTGTGGCCTTTCCGATTGCGGAAGCAGTCCGATGCGCCGCTCGGTTACTGTGGTAACTCGGTACAGAGCGGGCTCCGAGACATCGAAAAGAACGATCAGGCGTGGAGATTGATCGATCACTTGCCTGACGAGCTCGGATCCGATTGAGCCTCCTGCCCCGGTAATGAGAACCGATTTGCCGCGAATGTTGCAAGACATCAGCTCGGGGCTGGCTTTAACGGAGTCGCGACCCAGGAGGTCTCCGACTTCAACGTCGCGAAGATCGTTCACTCCGACGTGGCCGGATGCGACGTCCTCGTAGGCTGGCAAAATCTTCACGCTGACAGAGAGAGCCTCCAGCTCTCTGAGAACTTCGCGACACTCGCGCCGCTGACGCGCGGGAAGAGCTACCAGAACTTCCGAGACCTCGTGGCGCTCGATAAGCCGCGCGAGCCGCTGCGGTGCATGCACCTTCACGCCGTTTATGTACTGGCGCCATAAGCTCGGCGAGGAATCGATAAACCCAACCACGTTACGGTCGCCCGCTCGGCGAACGTCCGTTAGCAGGCGAATGCCCATTTGTCCCGCGCCGTATATGATCGTGGGCTTCGTTGACACGGAAGCTTGCCAACGCGGCGCACGGATATTGGCGGATTCTAGTAGGAACCTGATGGCAAACCGCAGAAGCGTGAGCGATGCTGTGGCCAATACGCCGAAGAGGATTATAACTGTGCGCGGAATGCCGGTCTGACCGGACATGACGATAACGAGGGCCCAGATCAGGACGCCAAGACTGATGGCCATAGCAACGCGGGTTATCCCACGGTAGCCCATATAGCGGGTCACGACCTTGTAGACGTCGAACCACCACAGAACGGCCAAGCAGATGAGCGGGCACACAACTATCAGCGCAAGAATGTCGGGCTGCTGCGCAGGCCAGTAGAATCCGCCGAGGCGCAATGAGAATGCGGCCCATAGCGAAAGATTGAGTGCAATAAAATCAGCTATCATAAGCACGGCACGCTTGTGATAGCGTGGCTTATTCAACAGCCAAGCTTTCAACCGGGACTGGTAGTCCTCAATATTTTGTTTGGATGCCAACGTGTCCCCACAGTTGATTATGCGGCGTCTTCTAAAAATGAATTTTCGGAAATCCGTTGGTAATGAGGGTGCATATCAGTACCCTCCCACGGACATGTCAATTCGTTTCACAACCGCGCCGTGCCCAGATCATAGCTGCCAAATAGCTACTAATAGAGTCGGCACTCTAAGCGGAACGCTCAGCTCCGCCAATATGTTGACCCTCGGTCACTACCCGCTACCGATCTTCGGTTGGTGTTAAGGGGCGGTATCGGGATTGGGCTCCCTCCTCGAAGGGGGCCTGCGACCGCGCACCGTCCAACTATAGCCGTGTCGATGGTGGAGGGTCACGTCGACGAAGCCTGAACGTTCCAGCAGATCGCGCGCCCGCTGCGCGGAGTAGTACTCCGCCCAGGCAGGGTTGAGCTGGTCGACGATGACGAGCCGGATATCCGCTCCAGACATCGGCGCAAGCACCTCGCGCATATAGGCACGAAGCGGCAACGGTAGCCAGCGGCAGAGGGCGATATAGAGCCGGAGCGGCGGATAAAGAGCGGCTGCCAGCGCGCCATTAACCCCAACGGGGAGGCGCCTTGTCAGCCGGCGCAACGGCTCGGCGAAGGCGAGATAGAGCGCGTTGCCCTCGCGTCCATAGAGCCAGATCAGCGCGCTGCCACCTACCTTGAGGCTGGCGTACAGTCTGTCGACGACGGGGCGTGGGTCGGGAATGTGGTGCAGGACTCCGATCGAGAAGGCGAAATCGATATCGCGGAGGTCGATCTCATGCCCCGCGGCGCGGATGATCTCGACGCGATCTCCGAATGGGGCAAGATTGCGCGCAAGCACCTCGGCCGCGCGTGACGGCTCAACTGCTGTGACCCGCTCCGCTCCGCAGCGAAGGAGCATAGCGCTGATCCTCCCGGTCCCGGCTCCGACCTCCAGGCAATGAGTGCCGGCGAGGTCGTCGAGATTCAAAAGGGGACCTACGATGTCTGCGAACATCTCCTGGCTGGCGTAGTGGCCGTCGTTGCGCGTATAGCGAGTCCATTGATCGCCGAAATCATCGACCGTGCGCAGCCTCTGCTTCTCGATCTCGCTCGTCAAAAGTTCGCACCCTTGATCGCGTCCCGCCGAACTGTCGTGATATTGGCCACTCGAGTGGGTTTTGACTATAGTCATCTCTCCTGCCTCACCGGCGCACGGGATCGCCCGTAGCAAAGCCGCAGGCCGTGCGGGATTGTCATGAACCAAGCCGAACATTACGACACGATTCTCGACGCCTACGAGCGTCACTACTATGACGAGCAGGCGCTGCGCTATCGCCCCAAATATATCTATCCTCATCTTTTCGAAGGCGTGTCGCTCGACGGAGCGCGGGTCCTTGAGCTTGCTTGGGGAAGCGGCCTCAACACACTCGAGGCTCTGCGCCTTTTCCCGAACGTGGCCGTTTCCGGTCTCGATATTTCGCCCCGATCCTGCGAGGCTTATCGTCGCAATACCCGGCGTGAGGCTGCGGTCTTCGATCTTGCCGATCCCCAAGCTCCGCCGATTGCGCCGGCCGATCACGTCTTCATCGTTGGCGGCTTGCACCACTGTGTGCGCGACTTGCCAACGACCTTCGACAACGTCGCCAAATTGATCCGCCCCGGCGGGACGCTGCTGATGGTCGAACCCAACGCTGGCTTCATCCTCAACGCCATCCGAAACTACTGGTATCGCAAAGACCGTTGGTTTCGGGAGGAAGACGAGGCGCCTCTTGTCCACGATGACATTGCCGCCCTCGCTGCGGGAAAGTTTGTAGCCGAAAAAGTCACGTATTTGGGAGGCCCGGCATATTTCCTGGTGCTGAACAGCCTGATTACTCGAATCCCGGTAGGTGCAAAGGCCTTTCTCGCTGCCGCGACGTTCGTGGTCGACGACGTCTACAACCGCATTCCAGGGCAGCGCCCTTTTCCGATGTTCATCGCGCGATGGGAGCGCGATGCGGCGCCCGGCGGCGAAGTGTGATGAGCGGTCTTCTTCTCGGAGAGGCCATACGCTATGCCGCGGTTGGCCTCGTGACATTCGCCGTCTTTGTCGGGGTCAATGCGGGCCTGCTCGCGGTGGCGGATTGGGCGCCCAGTTTCGTCACGAGTCTTGCCGTCGTGGTGGCAAGTCTCGTGAATTTCTTTGGTCACGCACGCTTCACCTTTCGCACGCGAGCCACTCATGCGATGGCACCGGGCTATATCCTGCTGCTTCTGTTCAATGCGGGGCTCGCCGGGATCGTTGTTGCTGTTGGCGTTGAACATCTTGGCCTCTCGGTGGCTGTCGCAAACGCTGTGGCTCTCGTTCTTGTCACGCTTTCGAGTTTTCTACTGATGAAATACGCGGTTATGGCGGGACGCGAGCGGTTCCCACGTTAAGCAGCGTCAGCCACGTTGCGCGCGTGCGACGCCATTCACCAGCAACGCCCAGAGCGTATAGCTGTGATCGGCTCGCATATCGCGGTGCTCACGCCACAAGCGCCGTACGCCGTCGGGGTGCAGCAAAGGCGCGAAGAGATCCGCCTCCGCGTCGAGATAACGCTGGGCGAGCGGGCTGAGATCGCGCCGCAGGAGTCGGGCAATGGGCACGTTGAAGCCGCGCTTGCGCTGGGCGACGAGCGCCTCCGGCATCCCGAGCGCGCGGGCGAGGTCGCGCAGGACGCCCTTCGTCGGCCCTACGAGCGGCACAAGAAGCCTGGGCGCGATCGATCCGGCGCACTCCATCACCGGCCGCTCCAGAAACGGAACGCGGATCTCGAGCCCGTGCGCCATGCTGATGCGGTCGACCTTGGCGAGCATGTCTGCGGGGAGATAGTAGGTCTGATCCGCCAGCAGCGCCCGGTCGACAAGCCCGCCTTCAGCCGCCTGGAAGGCGGCGCGATACCGGGCGAGGGGATCCTGCTCCGCCACCTCGCGCATGGGCGCGGCATAGAGGTCCCTCAACAGTCCGGCCCTCGTCAGACGGCGCCACTCCGCATGCGGCGTTCCCTCCGGTGCCGCGAGACCGGCGAAGAAGCGCGCAAGCATCGCGCTCTTCGGCAGCCGGTCTTCGCGCCGCGCGGCCAGGGCTGTAAGCCTCTGCGCAATCGGCCCTGCCAGCGCCGGCGGGACGAGCCGTCCGGCCGTCCCTGCCACCTGCGTCGCCGCGTAGGTGTCGTATCCGCCGAAAAATTCGTCCGCGCCGTCTCCCGCGAGCGCAACTGTCACCTGGGCACGCAGCGCGCGGCAGACGGCATAGTGAGCGAGAGCGCTCGAATCCGCGAGCTCGCCGTCGACGGCAACCGCGACGGCCTCGAAATCGCGCGCAATCCCGGCCGTACCGTCGGCCGCAATGGGATGCCACGGATGCCCGGCCTCCGCAGCGATCTGTTTGGCCCCTGCGCCTTCATCGAAGCTCGCATCGTCGAAGCGCGCGGTGTAGGCGGGAATCGAATGGTCCCGCAGGAGAAGCGCGATCAGCGCGCTATCGATCCCGCTGCTCAGCATCAGCCCGACCGGCACATCCGAGAGCAGCAGATCGGAGCAGCTTTTCTCGAGCGCCCGACGCACGCTCGCGACCGCACGCGCCCGATCGCGGATCTCGCCGCTGCGGGTGGGGGCCCAATAGCGACGGACGCGCTCACCGGCCTCGTCGATGACGGTAAAGCTTCCAGGCGGCACTTGGTGGACATCCGAGATGAGGCTGTCTTCCGGATCAGGATAACCCGTTGCGAGATATGTATGAAAGGCGGCCGGGTCGACCGCGTCGCGCACGAGCCCGCTCGCGAGAATGCTTTTCACTTCGCTCGCGAAGAGATGCGCGTCTCCCGCTTTTGCATGATAGAGCGGTTTGATGCCGACCCGGTCCCGCGCCAGCACTAGGACGCGGCGCTCGGCGTCCCAGATCGCGATCGCAAACATGCCCTCCAGCCGTGCGAATAGATCCTCGCCCCATAGCCGCCAGCCGATGGGGATGACTTCGGTGTCGCAGCGGGAGCGGAAGCGGTAGCCGCAAGCGGCCTCGATGTCGGCGCGCAGCGCGGCGTCGTTATAGATCTCGCCGTTGAAGGTCACCATGACCGCGCCGCTGGAATCGAAGAGCGGCTGGCGACCGGCCTCGGAGAGGTCGCGGACCGCGAGGCGGCGATGCCCGAACTGGGCGTGATCCCGCACCTCGATCCCTTCGCCGTCCGGGCCGCGGTGCGCGAGCGCCCGCGTCATGCGCGCGATGATGTCGCGCGGCATGGCTGGGTTCGTGAAGGAGATGAGACCGGCAATGCCGCACATGGTCCCTAGTCCCTCTGCACGGCGACGACGGTGAAATCGCCTTCCACCGCGATCGTCGGACCCATCGCCAACGCAGCTTGGCGCAACCCGCCGCGCGATGGCGCGTAGACCAGGATATGGGTCACCGCGCGATCGCGAACGAGATCGCGCAGCAGCGCCTTTGCCTCTTCCGGGGTCGCTCCTGCGGCCGCGTCGAGCCGACGGCGTGTCTCGTTCCAGGTGATGATGCCATCGCTGCTTGAATAGGCGAGAAAATTCATATCCTTGGTCTGGAAGACCACCTGTTGGTACGCCCCGTAGCGGACAGCCAGATTGGCGAGCTCGAGACCCTCCGAAGTGGCCTCGTGCGGAAGCGGTAATATGTTCGCGCCCGGGGGCAGCAAGGCAAGGTGCCGCAATGCCGCTTGTGCGTCGCCGAGCCAATCGTGCACCGGATGATGGCGGGTCACAAAGCGTTCGCCGACGGCATTCCCGACCGGCGTCGGGTAGACGATCCACAATCCCGCCATGATCGCGATGGCCGGAGCCGCGAAGTGCAGGTGCCGATCCATACCCTTCGCCAGCGCCCAGAAGATCAGGATCAAGGCCACGGGCACGAGAAACCGGATATTGCGGATCAGGTCGATCTGGACTGGATCGCTGCCGCGCCAGGCTGCGATCGTCTGGTCGAGAAAGGAGACACCGATGGAAGCCGCCGCCACGCCTGCCGCAAAGGCGAGGATTTGGATGAGCTCCAGCTTGCGCCCTCTGAGTGCGACAAGCGCGATCGCCGCACCGAGCAAGCCAAGCCAGAAATGTTGCGCGAATTCGGCCAATGCAACCGTGACGTCGTAGTACTGCGGCCCGACATTGGCCCGCAGAAGCTCGCGCGCGACCGCTGTCGCCTCGGCCTTGGAGTCGCTCCCGGTAGGAAAGGCCTCTGCGAAGGTCAGAGCGAAGGGAAGAGCGACAGCAAGGAAAACGGAACCGCAAAGCGTGATGAAGCCTGTATGCCTCGGCCAGCTCTCGCTTTCGGGCTTCGCGACGAAGAGCATGGCGAGGATTCCGAAGGCGACCGACGGCGCACTGACGGGATGCACATAGACGGTTGCGCCGCAGAGTGCCATCAGCGCCAGCGCGCGCGTATGCGAATAAGGCGCGAGCGCGGCGAGCAGGAGATAAGGCAGCGGCGCGGCATAAAGGGAGCGCGTCAGCGGAGAGCTGAGCATGCCCCACAGTTCTCCTGTCAAGACGAAGATCGGCGGAATAGTGGCGAGCGCGAGCAGAAGCGGCGCCAGCACCCCGCCGAACAGCCGCCTGCCGAGCAGGAAAAACCCGATCATCTGAACGAGGACCAGCGGCCCCGAAAGGCTCATGTACGCCTGCCCCACATCCCCCGTGACGGCGGTGAGAGCCCTTGTGAGCGGAATTAGGAGCGTCTGGTAGAAGGCGTAGTTCTCGGGGTCGGCGAACACGGGATCGCCCTCGAACCGCTCCGGATGAAGCTTAGCCGCGATGATCGAGGCGACATTGCCGCCATCGCCCGTGGTCACGATCTGCGGCGCCGACGTCCAAGCGGCGACACTCCAGATGGCTGCGATGAGGGCGAACGCGCCGGTGGCGGCGGCGACAGCGCGCCCTCGCGACACCTCTTGCGTCCAGCAGGAGAGGCGCGGCGCGAGAGACAGGCCGGCGCAGAGAATGGCGAGAATTAGGAACCCTTGGAGCAGGCCCGCCGAAAGACCGGGGAACAGGTGCGCCTCGTAGCGGCGTCCGTTCTCGCGGGGGTCGCTGTTGTCGTGCGGGGCAAAGAGCAGCCAGCGCCCGGATGCGGCGTAGCGCCCGGCCCCCTCTGCCGCGATGGCATCGAAATCGGCGCCCGGTCCGGGAAGGGGGACGCCATTCTCGAACAGCAAAAGCCGCGTCTCGCCGCGCCGAGAGGCATGTGTGAATGAAGCGGCGGAACGGTCGACGCGCGCCGCATAGGTATAGCCTTGGTAGGGAACGATGCTTTCGACAGCGAGCGGGACGGTCAGCGTCGGCCCGAGCCGCTCCCATAGCAGCCCCGCCGCGAATGCCAGTGTCGCTGCGACAAACCCCGCAAGCGCAAGCGCCGGTACGGCACTGACAAAACTGCGCCTCTCGAGCTTCTTTGTCAGGTGGAGGACGGGTGGCATGTTATCGTTCCGGGGGAGTTTGCCCCAGGAGGAGCCTGCACGGCTTAGCAGATTTCTCGCTCTTCTCCAGCGTTAGCGCATCGCGAACCCCCAGAAAAAGGGGCATCGAGCTATTGCAACTCGTCTGGGACTTGCTATGACCGGCGCGCTCGCACGAGCGCCTAGGCGAGGTTGGCCTCATCATGAACAAGACGTCGACCCTGACGGGAGAGTCTGACACCGGTATCGCGGTATCTCATCAGGAAGCCTCCGTTCACGAGGCCGACGCTGACTCGCGAACCCTCTCCGTCATTGTCCCGGCCTTCAACGAAGCCGAAGGTATTGGGCCCACGCTCAGCGGGCTGATCGACGCATTTCCCGGCGCGGAGATTATCGTCGTCGACGATTACTCCTCGGACGCCACGTCCGACGTGGCGAAATCATACAAGGTCCATGTCGTTCGGCACCGATTCAATCGGGGCCAGGGCGCGTCGCTGAAGACAGGGATGCGCATCGCCACGCGCCCGTTTGTCGCCTGGTTCGACGCGGACAACGAGCATCGCTGTGAGGATCTCGCACGCATGTACGCGCGGGCAAGGCAGGGCGGCTTCGTCGCCGTTATCGGCCAGCGCAGCCGCTCCACCTCCATGATCCGCGGGGTCGGGAAATGGCTGATCCGCCTGATCGGCAAAGGACTGAAGATCCGCGTCGGGTCGGATCTGAACTGCGGGCTTCGGGTGTTTCGGCGGGACGTGATCCTGCGCTACCTTTCTCTCGTGCCGGATCGATTCAGCGCCAGTCTGGTAACGACGCTGATCATGGTGGAGCGCCAGTATTTGATCGCGTTCGAGCCGATCAAGACGAATGCCCGTATTGGACATTCCACCGTTCGCCTGCAGGATGGTCTTGATGCTATGCTCGTGCTTGTCCGCAGCGTCCTGCTGTTCGCGCCGATGCGCTTCTTCCTGCCGCTCGGCGGGATCCTCATTCTTGCCGGATTGCTGTACGGTCTCGTTACGGCTCTGAGTGTCGGGCTTGGCCTGCCGGTGAGCGCCATGCTGGTCATGATGACAGGTATGTTGCTCATCATGCTGGGTTTGATCGCCGATCAGGTCAGCCAGATGCGGCTGTCCCAGCTTCCGGATCTGACCTTGATCGCGCAGGAAGCCCCTGTCGCTCCTCTCGAAAAAGCCAAATCGGAGCCGTCATGACTGTAAACCGAACGGCGGTTGCACCGATGTTTGAAGGCGCGCCGCCCGCTTGGGCGCTACGCCAGGACAAGCCTTTCCTGCAGGTTGTTTACGACTTTGTAGGCGCGCCGCTTCGCATGGCGGTGCTGCCGGACCATATCTCTGAACGCTGGCATCTCACGTCGTTGCGCGCGGAGCGACTAGGCATGGTGTTGAATCAGATGCAAGGACGTTGCCTGGATATCGGCGCAGGGGACAACATGCTCGTGAAGCTCTATTGTGAGCGCAGCGCCGGTACCCTCAATGAGGTGGCAGCTTCCGAGAGCGTTGGGCTCGATGTCGTTGATTGGGGCTCCGACTGTGTGATCGTGCCCGACTGTCGCAGCCTGCCCTTCCCGGACGCATCTTTCGACACGGTCACTTTCGTGGCTTGCCTCAATCATATTCCCGAGCGCGAGGAGGCTCTGTGCGAGGCGCATCGTGTACTGCGACCGGGGGCAGGATCATCATTACGATGATTGGCCGGATCATCGGCATCGTCGGTCACGCCATCTGGTGGTACAGCGAGGACAAGCATCGGGACATTGCCGAGGGTGAGGTCATGGGGATGGACTCGCACCACGTGCAGACGTTGCTCGCGCGGAGCGGTTTCTCCAGCATCCGCGAGACAGGTTTTGTCTATGGGCTCAATAGGATGACGATTGGCCATCGCTCCTGAGAGATTTGCCTACTGCGTAAGGCTGCTTTATTTATGACGTGCTCAGCGGCCCGCTCCGTTCGATGTCGAGACGGTGCATGGTCGCCTCGCCTTTCGCCGCAATGCCGACCCTTCCGATCACGGCCGTGATTGTCATCAAAATGATCTTTAGATCAAAACCGACGCTCGCATGATCAACGTAGAACACGTCGTATCGGAATTTTTTCCGCCAAGATAAAGCGTTGCGGCCACGAATCTGGGCAAGTCCAGTGATGCCGGGACGAACTTCGTGCCGGCGACGCTCGGTAGGTGTGTAGTAGTCGAGATATTCGACGAGTAGCGGACGAGGGCCGACGAGGCTCATATCCCCTTGCAGAACGTTCCAGAGTTCCGGTAGTTCGTCGAGGCTGCTGGACCGCAGTATTTTGCCAAATGAGGTAAGCCGTTCGGAGTCCGGTCGCGGCGCACCATCCGGCCCCAAAACGTTCAGCATTGTTCGGAATTTGACCATTTCGAAGATGCGGCCATTCATCCCGACGCGCTGTTGGCGAAAGAGAACCGGTGAGCCGAGCCGCCAGCGGATCATAATCGCTACGATGAGCATCACGGGTGCAAAGACCACGAGGCCAAAGCTCGCCCCTAAGATATCGAAGGTTCGCTTCGTCATGTTACCTCTCTTGTGAGCCCCGTCATCACCCGCGCCGCGACCCGCTGCAGTACCGCGTTGTCCAGCTGATCAATGGACGGTGGCAGAAACTCACTCGAAGATCCTCATGCTTTTGCCAACTCTCTCTGTATAGCTGAAGGCGCGATGCATCGGCTTCGCATCGTTCTCGCTGCGATGATTCGCGTCCGTCAGCCTCATCTCGAAAGCCCCCAGTATGAGCACGACGACGCTGCGAGAAATAGCAGTTATGCGCTCCGTGACCAGTTTTCTGATCTATGTCAACTGTCCTCCGGACAGCAGTTTCCTCTCGCTGTGGTCGGGCGATGATGCCGATCGAGCTCTGTGCCCGCGAGGTGCTGCCCTTCTAGGCGCCTCTGGTGGTGCTCGTTGGTGGAGCATCGGCTAAAGGGAGCGTGCGGGACGTAAAGAAGGCGTCCGTCGTTGGTCGCGCAGCCTGAAGTGCATCATCTCCCTATAGGTGGAGGTTTGCACGCCCTTGCCCCAGATTCCTGGCGCAAGAACCAGACGCCTGTAGTAATTGTGCCTTTTTTCCGTAGTAATTCTAGTCGCAAATATAAAAGTTCACGAACTCACTCGGTTGGAAGCTCCAGACTCTTTAACGTATGCTGTATATTTTGCCCTCTTGATGGAGACCTTAGGAGGGTGGTGCGGCAATAGATCGGTTGTATTCCGTTCGGGCGATTGGTTTGCTAAGAGTTCGTCCAGCGATCGCGGTGCCTTAAATTATCAGTTTTATGAAATTTCTTTGCGAGATTTATCATTTTTAAGATGTTTCGCTTTGGGGTTGAGGCGGTTTTTGCCCAATACTGTCTGCATGACGGTGATGTTGTCCGCAACCTCACACGGTTGGATTTTTGATTGATGGAACGCCGGATAGGTAAACCCTTTGGAGACTCGAAGGTGACAATAGCGCAGGAGACGCGGGGAAATTTCGGATCGGATTATGCCTTGATGGCAACTTGGCCGGTCTGGATCTTCTCTGCATGTATCGTTGCTCTGAGTTTCAAGCAGCTGCGCTTCGGATCCTTTGGGGGGGTAGTGGAATGGATGACGGCTCTCATCGCATTGGTTTTGCTTGCCGAGGAGCTTCGCAAGGGTACTTTGCTTCAGAACCGCTATATTTTCGGCGCAGCCGCCATCTTTGCTGCTTTGTCTCTGGGTGGCATTTGGGCGTTTTTCGCCGAGCCGCAGCGCGTTAATCTCCGTGAGACGGCAGCATATGTTTTCGCGTTTCTTGTGGTGGTAGCTTTTCTTACGTTGGCCCGTGGGCGAGAGGCAAAGGCCCTCGCGATTCTTGCTGTCGTGATCTCGCTCTATCTTGCCCTCGTAGCTATTCTGGCTTTCGTTCCGAACGCCCTTCAGCCGGCGATGTGGTACCATGGCGTGCGATTGCAGGGCCTATCTGACAATCCCAATCAAATTGCGTTGCTGTCTCTTGTCGCGCTTCTGCTTCTTGCTCATGCGGAAATGAAGGGCTTGCTGCGGCGGCGCTCGGTGGTTCCCCTTGCCTTGGTTTGCGCCTTGACGGGAAGCCTCGCGGACAGCGCTGCCTTCGTTGCGACGATTGCGTTGGCGACTGGGATCTTGATCGTATGTGCAGGGTTCGAACACGTTACGCGAGACGGCGGAAAATTCGCGAAATACAAACAAAGGCCGATCGCCTTCGCTCTTGCTTGTTTTCTAATATTGGGCATTTTCGGTCATCAGTTTCTCCCACCCGTGGGGAGTGTCGTCGAAGCGCTTAACTTGTCTTTCCGTTTGCCCGTGTTGGAGGAAACTTCATCGGCGGCCCCGCCTCCCGTGAGTTTGCCGGACAGGACACCGTTGGCCAATCTTGTAGAGTCGGAGGCGGTAACGGGCGCCGTTCGGGTTGAGCTATGGAGCCAGGCGCTTTCGGTTGGGGCTCGTTCTCCGCTTGTTGGTTTGGGCCCAGGATATC
>DAOMQQ010000031.1:0-19218 GCA_035445405.1 Hyphomicrobium sp. | reverse complement strand
GGCGCGCCCGGCGGCGGCGGCCTCATGAGCATGATGAAGGGGCGCGTGTTCGAGAAGGTCGGCGTGCATACTTCGACCGTGTTCGGCGAATTCGCACCCGAGTTCCGCAAGCAGATCCCGGGGACCGAGGAAGATCCGCGCTTCTGGGCGTCGGGCATCTCGCTCATCGCGCATCCGCAGAACCCGAACGTCCCGGCTGTCCACATGAACACGCGCATGGTGGTGACGACGAAGTGGTGGTTCGGGGGCGGGGCGGATCTCACGCCCGTGCTCGACCGGCGGCGCAAGGAGGACGATGCGGACAGCCTCGCCTTCCATGCGGCCATGTACGGAGCATGCGCCGCGCACGAGGCCGTGGCCGATTACCAGCACTTCCGCAAATGGTGCGACGAGTATTTCTACCTGCCGCACCGCAAGGAGGCGCGCGGCATCGGCGGCATCTTCTACGACTACATCACGCCCGAGGAGGAAAAGGGCGGATGGGATGCGGCGTTCGCCTTCACGCAGGACGTGGGGCGCGCGTTCCAGCGCGTCTATCCGATGCTGGTGCGCGGCAACTATGCGATGCCGTGGACAGATGCGGACCGCGAGGAGCAACTCGTGCGGCGCGGACGCTACGTGGAATACAACCTGCTCTACGACCGCGGCACGGTGTTCGGCCTCAAGACGGGCGGCAATGTCGACAGCATTCTCTCGTCGATGCCGCCGGTTGTGAAATGGCCTTAAGCAGATAGCGCGCCCGATGATCACGCTTCAGGCGGATAGGGCCTGAAGCGATCATGGTCTCTTTAGTGCGACCGATGATTCACGCTTCAGGCGGATAGGGCCTGAAGCGATCATGGTCTCTTTAGTACGACCGATGATTCACGCTTCAGGCGGATAGGGCCTGAAGCGATCATGGTACGTTCTTCGTAAAGAACGCGCGAAACGAGGGTCGGCGGCGCTCAGCGTCGCGAGGCCATCTCCCGGGTGACCTCGCGGAACACCTCGGTGAACTCGACGGCGCCGGAGTTTTTCAGGTTCTTGTCCATCCGCTCGTCGAGCGCGACCAGAAGCTCCGCACTCGTCTTTCCGCGCACGATGGTGTTGCGGTAATAGGCGTCGCGGGCGAAGAAGTTCGACGTCGGCACCTTGAGGCCGGCGGGGCGCATCATCTCGAGCCCCGTGCCGGGCCCCGCGAGGTTCATCAGCTCGATCTCGGCGCCGGACAAATTGGTGCGGCCGGCGTTGTCCGCCATTTTCTTGATGTCCTGCAGCTTCCTCACCTGCAGCCACGGGCCGATGTCACCATCGATGTTGATCGCGTGGATCGCCTGCCCTTTCCGCGTCCGCGCGAGCGCCATGTGCTCGTTCCAGCGGTGCGGAACGGACCGTGCGGCCCGCAGCATGGCCGAGAGCTTCTTGTGCTTGTCGACGAGCGAGCGGCGGCGCGCGTCGCTGATGCCGTTCTGGTTCGCCATGCGCTTCAGCCGTTCGAGAAAATCCGGGCCGTGCTTCACAAGTTCGTCCGTCGTGTTGGCGGTGAGAAGCTGGGCATAGCCGATCGCAGACGAGATGGGCGTGCCCGTCTTCCGGATCGGATGGATGCCGGCCACCATGTCAGCCGTGCCGAGGCCTCCCGTTTCGAGAGCGTAGACACGCAGCACCTGATCGGCGGTGAGGCCCGCGGCCAGCGCCTCGCGCGCATAGCGTCGCTTGAACTCGCGCTCGGGGATGCGTTCGGGCGTGAAGCCGTACTCTGATTTCGCCATCGCGAGGAAGTCCTCCACGCCCGGCAGCGTCCGGCTGGGCGGCGCCTTCTTCTGCTCGCTTTGGCGCGCCTGGAACGCTTTCCAGCGCTTTTCGAGCGCTGCCGAGAGCGTCGGCCCCTCATACGTCGGCGGAAGCGTCCTCACGTAATCCTTGAGCGTGAAAGGCTCCTTCCTCGAGCGCTTGCCGCGGCGCAGAGCGCGCTTGTCCGACGCTTCGCGCCAGTAGGCATCCATCTTGAAATCGTGCAGAGCCTGCGCCGACAGGTAATCCTCGAACGCGCGTCGATCGGCGCCGGAGAGCGTCCGTGCGAACTGATCGGCACCGGACGAAGCGAGAGCGGGAGCCGGAGCGACGGCGAGCCAAAGGCCCACGAGTGCGAGAGCCGCCGCCGGCAGCCCGAGGGCGGGACGCCGCACGGATCGCATCATCGGGGAAAAAATCATCAAAAGGGCATCCTTTGCGTCGGGGCGAAACGAATCATGCGTGTTTGCCTATAGAATGGGGCGTTTCCACGGGATTGCACCAATTCGGCGCGCGCTTCTACCCCGTAAGGGCACCGCCGTCCGTTGCGCGACGCCGCGCGCCGTCCCCGCGTCGAAGAGCGGAGGGGCCCAACACAAAGCGGTCCCGAACCGTGACGTCCGGGACCGCAACGCGTCCGATCGCTCGAGTTATTTCTTGGTGGGATGGCAGGCTTTATCGAACTGGGCCTGCGTCCACATCTTCGAGTATTCGGCCTTCCAGCCATCCGCGCACTGCTGCTTCGTCGGGCTGTTAGCGGCAAGGGCAGCGCTGCTCAACGCGAGGGCGCCTGCAAGCAAGATCGCTAAACGCATCTTTCTGCTCCTATGGTGTGCCGTATTTTTACGTGCGTATTTGCACGGTGGTGATAACTATATGACTGCCTGCCGGTTCCCACCGGGATCGCTCTTTGTTTCAAAAATCGCGCGGCAAGAAACGGCCCCGGCTCATCGGGCCACGCGCTGCCCTGCGGCGCGGCCGACACTCGCCACCGTTGCCGTCACACAGCGGCCGTGCCCCATTCCAAACGGGACCCTTCTGGCCTAGGAAGGCTGAATGACTCGTTCCGCCTCGACCGAACGGCCCGCCCTCGACCCTGCCCGGTTCCGGGACTTGGTGCGGCGCACGCTCGCCCACCCGCGCGCCCATCTCGCCCCAACCGCCGAAACGGATCGCCTTCCAACGGCACACCAAGTTCCAACGGCGCACCGGGGGCCGAGCGACTTCGATCTCAACCCGGATCTCCCGCGCGATTTCGCACGCGTCGCCGATGCTGCGCTTGCGGCCAGCCGCCCGATCCGACCGGCCGCGGTTCTCATTCCCGTGATCACTCGCCCCGAGCTGACGCTGCTGTTCACGCTCCGGACGAACGATCTTCCCGCTCACGCCGGGCAGATCGCCTTTCCGGGCGGCAAGACCGAGCCGTTCGATGCCGATCCACTGGCGACGGCGCTGCGGGAAGCGCACGAGGAAATCGGCCTCGACCCGTCCCATGTCGAACCGCTGGGCACGCTCGATCTCTATCTCACGGGCACGGGCTACCGCATCACGCCCGTCATCGGGCTGGTGGACCCGGGTGCCCCCCTCACGCTCGACCCGCGGGAAGTGGCCGACGCGTTCGAGGTACCGCTCGGCTTCCTGATGGACCCTGCCAACCATCAGCGCCATTCGCGCATCATCGGTGGCCAGGAACGGCATTTTCATGCGATGCCGTTTGGTGACAGATTCATCTGGGGGGCGACCGCCGGTATTCTCCGCAACATGCACGAGAGGCTCTTTTCACCATGATCCGTGTCGTCATCGAGAACCTCCTCTTGTTCCTGTTGCCGACGCTCATCTATGCGGCCTGGATGCTCTACGTGCGCTCCAGAGCGGAATCCCGCGACGAGAACGGTAACAAGCCGCCCGTGCGTGCGCTCGTCGACGACGCTCCGCTGCTATGGCTGTTCGTGGCGGGCGCGGTGCTCGTGATCGCCACGCTTGCAACGTTCGGCACCTATTCGGGCGGTCAGCCGGGACAGCACTACACGCCGGGCGTGCTGCGTGACGGCAAGATCGAGCCCGGGCAGATCCAGTAAGGCAGGCCATGACGAGCGGCGAGCATGGCGAAAGGACGCTTCCGAGCCTCGCGGGCGCAGCGTGGCTCACGGCGCCCGAGACGCGCACGGTTCTCGACGCCATTCGCGAGGGCGGCTACGAGGCGCGCATCGTGGGCGGGGCCGTCCGCAATGCGCTGATGGGCATCCCCGTCAAAGACCTCGACATCGCGACCACCGCACGCCCAGATGATGTCGTTCGGCTTGCCGAAGCGGCCGGTCTGCGCGCCGTGCCGACAGGCGTGACGCACGGCACCGTCACCGTCATTTCCGGCCGTCAGCCGTTCGAGGTGACGACGCTCCGGCGCGACATCGAAACGTTCGGGCGGCAGGCGCGCGTGACGTTCACGACCGACTGGGCGGAAGACGCCGCGCGCCGCGATTTCACGCTCAACGCGCTTTATTGCGACGGAGCCGGCACGGTGCACGATCCGCTCGGCGGATACCCCGATCTGGTCGCGCGGCGCGTGCGTTTCATCGGCAGCGCGGAAGACCGCATCCGCGAGGATTATCTCCGCATCCTGCGCTTCTTCCGCTTCACGGCCGAATATGCAGGCGGCGCGCCGGATGCGGCTGGGCTTGCGGCCTCGGTCGCACTTGCCGACGGCCTCGCGCAACTTTCGGGCGAGCGGATCTGCGCGGAGATGCTGCGCCTGCTCGCCGCGCCGCGTGCGGTCGAAACCGTTTCCGTGATGGTCGCAGTCGGCATCGCCGACCGGCTGATCGGGGGCCCGTGCGACGTTCGGCTTCTCGCTCGGCTCGACGCCATCGAAACAGCGCTCGGGCTCGATCCCGATCCTCTGTTGCGTCTGGCCGTGCTGGCGGGGCCGAGAGCGGGCGCGTCGCATGACGCACTTGCCCGCAGGCTTCGGCTCTCCAACGCGGAAGCTGAGCGGCTGGCGCGCGTCGGACTGCCGGACCGCGCGTTTCGGCCCGAGACGGACGACCGCGAAGGGCGGGCGTATATCTACCGGTTCGGCGTCGAAGCCTTTCGCGACGGCGTTCTTCTCGCCTGGGCCGCGAGCGACGCGCCTGCGGACGCGCCGAGCTGGCAGTCTCGCTTCCGCCTTCCCGAGCGGTGGGCAGCGCCCATGCTGCCGGTCCGCGGCTCCGACCTTCTCGCACAGGGCCTGGCGGAAGGCCCCGCCATCGGCCGCGTGGTGCGCGCATTCGAAGACTGGTGGATCACCCACGATTTCCCGAGCGACAAACTGCAACTCGCGAAAGCGCTTTCCGACCTCGTCAAAGCGAACCGGAATTGAGCTCGGGGCAGCGCACAACGATGGCCGCTTGCTGCTCCGCTCTGCCTCAAAGAAACAGCGCACACACGACCCACCCTCTCCGCACATCGGAGAGGGGGGTCCGTCAGGTCTGCGTTCTGCGTGATGGGGGGATGGACTATTTCGCGCGTGGGCCCTGCAGGCGCTTCATCGCCGCTTCGATCCGGCGCCACGTCGCGGCCTGCTCTTCGGCGCCCTGCTCCTCGAAGGCACGGGCTTTGTGGGCGGCTTCCGCGATGGCCTTGGGACCCTGGACTTCCATCAGCTTGCGGGCATGCTCTTCGATCTCGATGGCGAGCATGGCGTGACCTCCTTTGCTCGTTTCGATAGGCCGAACAGTTGACCAATAGCTGGGATGTGGGACCGCGGCCGGAGATCGCAAGAGCTTTCGCAATGCGAAAAAGGCCGGAGCGTTCGCTCCGGCCTTTCTCAAATCGTGAAATGCGCGAGTGAAACGGACGAGACGCCCATTCCGCCCATCTGAAGTCGGGCTTGCCCGACTTCAGCAGGAGAAAACATGGGCGGCCTCGACCGGGCCGGACTAGAAGTCCATTCCGCCCATGCCGCCCATTCCGCCGCCCATCGGCATTGCGGGGGCGTCCTTCTTCGGCTTCTCGGCAACCATTGCCTCGGTCGTGATCAGGAGGCCGGCCACGGAGGCAGCGTCCTGAAGCGCACAGCGCACGACCTTGGCCGGGTCGATGACGCCCTCGGAGAGAAGGTCACCGTAAACACCCGACTGGGCGTTGAAGCCGAAGGTGTACTTGTCGTTCTCCAGGATCTTGCCGGCGACGACGGAGCCGTCCTCGCCTGCGTTCTGGAAGATCTGGCGAGCGGGCGCCTGAAGCGCGCGACGCACGATGGTGACGCCGACGCGCTGGTCGTCGTTGGCACCGGTCACGCTGTCGAGGGCGCTGATGGCACGGAGAAGCGCCACGCCGCCACCGGGGACGATGCCCTCTTCGACGGCTGCGCGGGTTGCGTGCAGCGCGTCGTCGACGCGGTCCTTCTTCTCCTTCACCTCGACTTCCGTCGCGCCGCCGACCTTGATCACGGCAACGCCGCCGGCGAGCTTCGCAAGACGCTCCTGCAGCTTCTCGCGGTCGTAGTCCGAGGTCGTCTCCTCGATCTGCGCCTTGATCTGCTTCACGCGCGCTTCGATGTCGGCCTTCTTGCCTGCGCCGTCGACAACGGTGGTGTTCTCCTTGTCGATGGTGATGCGCTTCGCCGTGCCGAGCATGTCGAGCGTGACGTTCTCGAGCTTGATGCCGACGTCTTCGCTGATGACCGTGCCACCCGTGAGGATCGCGATGTCCTCGAGCATGGCCTTGCGGCGATCGCCGAAGCCCGGAGCCTTGACGGCCGCGACCTTGAGGCCGCCGCGCAGCTTGTTGACGACGAGCGTCGCAAGCGCTTCGCCCTCGACATCCTCAGCGATGATGAGGAGGGGCTTGCCCGTCTGGACGACGGCTTCGAGCACCGGCAGCATGGACTGCAGGCCCGAGACCTTCTTCTCGTGGATGAGGATGTACGGGCTTTCGAGCTCCGCGATCATCTTGTCGGCGTTGGTGATGAAGTAGGGCGAGAGGTAGCCGCGGTCGAACTGCATGCCTTCGACGACGTCGAGCTCGGTTTCGAGGCTCTTGCTCTCTTCAACCGTGATCACGCCCTCGTTGCCGACCTTCTTCATCGCCTCGGCGATCTTGGAGCCGATCTCGGTGTCGCCGTTGGAGGAGATGGTGCCGACCTGGGCGATCTCGTCGTTGGAGGTGACCTTCTTCGACTTGGCCTTGAGCTGCTCGACGACAGCCTGAACGGCGAGGTCGATGCCGCGCTTCAGGTCCATCGGGTTGGCACCGGCCGCGACGGACTTCGCGCCTTCCTTGACGATCGCCTGGGCGAGGACGGTCGCGGTGGTGGTGCCGTCACCGGCGAGATCGGCCGTCTTGGAGGCCACCTCGCGCAGCATCTGCGCACCCATGTTTTCGAACTTGTCCTCGAGCTCGATCTCCTTGGCGACGGAAACGCCGTCCTTGGTGATGCGCGGGGCGCCGAAGCTCTTCTCGATCACGACGTTGCGGCCCTTGGGGCCGAGCGTCACCTTGACGGCGTTGGCGAGGATGTCGACGCCGCGCAGCATCCGCTCGCGGGCGTCCTGCGAAAACTTTACGTCCTTAGCTGCCATTGTTAGGCACTCCGTTCGATATCAGGGGGGTGTCTCAGGCGGCCTTCTTGGCCGACGACTTGCCTTCGAGGATGCCGAGGATGTCGCTCTCCTTCATGATCAGGAGATCCTCGCCGTCGATCTTCACTTCCGTGCCGGACCACTTGCCGAACAGCACGCGATCGCCGGGCTGCACCTCAAGGGCAACGACCTTGCCCTGCTCGTCGCGGGCGCCGGGTCCGACAGCGACGACTTCGCCCTGCTGGGGCTTTTCCTTGGCCGTGTCGGGAATGATGATGCCGCCAGCGGTCTTCGTGTCCTCTTCGACGCGCTTGACGACAACGCGGTCATGCAAGGGACGGAACTTCATGGGTAACCCTCATGATGCGAATGGTTGATCGATTTGTGCAAAGGATCCGCGGGCGGAAGCAGGCCGACGGATCGACCGTCCGCGCCCACGGTTGCATGCGCCGCCTTCGGGTCGGTCGGCGCACGGCCTATATGTGAAGGGCTGCTAGCACTGTCAAGTGGCGAGTGCTAGTCGACCGTCCCCGTTCGCGTGTCCGGGATGTTTCGGCAGGCGGGGAGGACGTTGGAGAACGGCGCTCTGCGCACCGCGAGAACGGGCCGATGTTTCAGGTAAGAAAACCGCTCCGAATGGACGACTTGTCGCACCCATTTGCCTCTGAGTTGTTGGAGCGCCCGCTTACATAAGCAGCTCCAAACCAAACTCACGGCCCCTGCCCATTATCGATCTCAATTCGTCCGCTGGCCCACGGGGCCTGCGGCTCACGATACCCCAAAAAGCCAGCGCCGCCGGCATTCCAGAGGAACGGCTCAGCGGCGCGGTCGATCACGATGTCTTGGCAATCGCGAAATTAGACAGCGAAATCCTGGATTTTTGCGCCCTTGCTCAGCTTGGCGACAAGCCAATTCGGCTTTCTGCCGCGGCCGGTCCAGGTCTCGTAGCGATTGTCCGGGTTTTGATACTTAATCGCCGCAGTCTTTCCGCGGCCCCGCGTTCCAAAAAGCTCTCCCACGGAGAAGCCCGCATTCTCGGCCAGCGATGCGATCTTGTGCTTGAGATCGGCCCGCTCGCGCTCCTTCGCGGCGTTGAGGGCTTTCTGTGCACGCGCGATGTGATCATTGAGCTCTTTGACCGACATCTTGTCGTAATTCACCACTGCCATTCCCTGCTCCCGTTCATGCGCCACGGCGTATCGATGCAATAGCCCGTGCGTCTTAATATCCAATCCCCTGATCCGACCGAACAATTGTCAAGCACGGCAAAGGTTCATTCTTCCCCAGCGCAATAATCCGTCCACCGCCAATTTAACGGGATAAATGAGGAAAAGCGCTCGCGAGATGAACACCCCCGGGGAAGGTTGTTCAGTAAAAGTTTTGGCGAGTATCGTCAAGTGCGAGAAAGAATTCTTTTGTCGCTATTCGCTTCGGAGCGCATCAATAGGATTAAGATATGCTGCACGACGGGCAGGAAACAGGCCGAAACAGATTCCGGTTGCCGCAGCAGCCGCAAGTGCCCCTGCGAGAACACTCGGCGAGACGAGAATGGGCCAATCCGCCACAAAAGCGATCGCGGTGGATGCCAGAACTCCGATAATTATTCCAATGAGCCCGCCGAGAATACAAAGAGAAACGGCTTCGACGAGAAACTGCTGAAGAATATCCCGGCGGCGTCCGCCCACTGCCATTCGCAGGCCGATCTCGCGCGTCCGCTCGGTCACAGAAACCAGCATGATGTTCATGATGCCGATCCCGCCCACGATCAGGGAAATCACGGAGGTGGCCGCGAGAAGATAGCTCATGGTGGTGAGCACCTCGGTGCGGGCTTTCATCGTCTCGGCGAGATTGCGGACGGAAAACGTATCCTGGCTGCCCCGGGTGGTCGCCCGGCGCTGGCGCAGCAGGCTTTCGATTTCCTCCTGGGCTTCGGCCATATCCGCCCCGGCGTCGATTTTGACGTGAAGAATGCCCACGCGATCGTTCTGGACTTGCGTGCGTCCGGATATGCGGGCGCGCGCCGTCGTTATGGGAACGAGGACGACGTCGTCCTGGTCGCGTCCCATCGCCGATTGTCCCTTCGACGGCAAAACGCCCACGATTTCGAACGGCACGTTGGTGATGCGCACCGTGGCACCGATCGGGTCCTCGTCCGGGAAAATCTCTTTCGCCACCGTTTTGCCGATGAGGGCCACCCGGGCGCCGGTGCGGATGTCCCCGGGGGTGAGATCGCGCCCGCTTTCGACGGGCCAATCCCTGACGAACAGATAGTCGGCATGGATGCCGCTCACCGTCGTGGACCAATTGGCGTTCCCCCGCACTATGGGGGCCGTTTCGTTGAGCTGGCCGGAAATCCCGACGACGCCCTGGATCTTGTCGCGGATCGCCGCAACGTCCACCTCGGAGAGCGGCAGGTCGGTCCCGGCGCCCTGCGCGCGGCCCATGGACCGCATCGAGCCTGGGAACACCACCAGCATGTTGGTGCCCAGCGCTTTGATCTGGCGATCGACCTCGCTCGATGCGCCGGTGCCCACGGCCACCAGAATGATGACGGACGCGACGCCGATGACGATGCCGAGCGTGGTCAGCACCGAGCGCAGAAGGTTGACGCGGAGCGCGTTGATCGCGATCAGCACCGAATCCCAGAATCTCATGGCGCCATTCCCTTCGCGGGCGGAGGCTCAAGCGGCTTCTGGATCGGGTTCGAGATCGGTTTCTGGCGTACGTCGTCCACGATATGCCCGTCGCGGAACGTGATCCGCCGGCCCGCCCAGAGCGCGATCTCCGGCTCGTGGGTGACGATCACCACCGTGATCCCCTCCCGGTTCAGATCCGTGAAGAGCTGCATGATCTCTTCCGACGTCTTCGTGTCGAGCGCACCGGTCGGTTCGTCGGCAAGCAGGATCTTCGGATTGTTGACGATGGCGCGGGCGATGGCCACGCGCTGCTGCTGCCCGCCGGAGAGCTGGCGCGGCGTGTGGCTCATGCGGTTCTCGAGCCCGACCTGGGCGAGGCGGCGGCGGGCCATCTCCTCGCCGTTCCCGGGCCTCGGGTTCGCGTAAAGCAGCGGCAGCATCACCTGCTTCAGCGCCGAGGTGCGCGGCAGCAGGTTGAACTGCTGAAAGACGAAGCCGATGGTGCGATTTCTGAGATCGGCAAGCTCATCGACCGACAATCGGCCGATGTCGCGCCCGTCGATCAGAAGCTCGCCCGACGTCGGCACATCGAGCGCGCCGATCATGTTCATCATCGTCGATTTGCCCGAGCCGGACGGTCCCATGATCGCGACGAAGTCGCCGTCCGCGATATCGAGCGAGACATGATCGAGGGCGGCGAGATCCTCTCCGCCCAGGCGGTAGATCTTGGTGAGGTCGCGCGCGGAAATCAGCGACGGTGCGCCCGCGTCCCGCTCCGGCTCGGACGAGGCGGCCGGCACGGCGCCCGTCGGGCACTCGATCACGGTCATGACCGGGTATTCCGGGCACGTACGATCACCGCATCGCCTTCGCTGATGTCGCCACCCAAGACTTCCGTGAACTGGTCGTCGGCCATGCCCGTGCGGATGGTGCGCTGCTCGGGCTGGCCATTTCTTCCCAGCACCCACACGGTGGAAAAGCGCGAATTCTCGCGGCCGTCCTTCCAGCGCTGGAACGCGATGCGCTGCTCGTCGGACAGCGTCGGCGCCAGCACCTGCTCGATGCGCGACGTCGCCCTCTGGCGGAACGCACCGCCCGCACCAGGCCCCGGAGGACCGATCGCGATCCCGCTCTGCGGACCCGCAGCCCGCATCTCGCGGCCCAGCGCCTCCATCACCTCCCGAACCTGAGCTTCCTGCGCCTCGGTGAGCGAAAGGTCAGCCTTGAGGCGGTCGACCATCCGGCCCATCCGGTCGCCGCCGCCCGGGCCGCCTCGCGGGCCTGCGCCTGCCGCGGCCTCCGGAACCGTGCCGGGACGTGGGCGGAAGCGGAAGGCATCGTTCGCGATGCGCAACACGCCATCGCGCTCGGCGGAAAGGATCACGACGTTCGCCGTCATGCCCGGAAAGAGGCGGCGGCCCTCGTTCTCGGCCTCGATGATCACCGTGTAGGTGACGACGCTCGAAATCTCGGTCGCGGAGAGGCGCACCTGCGTGACACGTCCCTCGAACTGCCGATCGGGATAGGCATCGACGGTGAAGGTGGCGGAGTTGCCCTCGGCCACCATGCCGACGTCGGCCTCGTTCACCTCGGCTTCGATGCGGATGCGCGAGAGATCCTGTGCGATCTTGAACAGTTCCGGCGCCTGCAGGCTCGCGGCCACCGTCTGGCCCGGGTCCACCATGCGCGAAATCACCGTGCCTTCGATGCGCGAGCGGATCTCCGTGCGCTCGAGATCGATCCGCGCCTGATCGAGCGCGGCCTCCCGCTGCTTAATGGTGGCGCGGGCGCTTTCGATCTGGGCTTCGGCGACCGCAATGTCCGCCTTGGCGACGGCCGCGTCGCGGATGGCGGCATCCAAGGCCGCCTGCGCCGAGTGGCCCTTCGCGGCGAGCCCCGTCTGGCGCTCGACGTTGCGCACGGCCAATTCATCGACGGCATGCGCCTTCTGGAGCCCGGCCTGCTGGTTCAGGAGCGCCGCCCTGGCGACGGCGAGATCCGCCTCCGCCTGCGCGACGCGCGATACGAACGTCTTGTCGTCGATGGTCGCGAGGACGTCGCCGGGCGAAACCTCGGTGTTGAAATCGACCCTGACCTCGTCCACCTGGCCGGAAAGCTCGGAGCCGACGCTCACCGTCACCAACGCGCGGACAGGGCCCGACGTCGACACGATCTTGCGCAGCGGCCCCTTCGAGGCGGGGGTGGTATCGTAGACGATGCCTCCGCCGCTTTGGGCTCCCGGCGCGAACATCCAGGCGAGCGCCAGGCCTGCTGCCGCAACGGGAAGCGCCAGCGTAAACAGCGCGCTCATACGTCTTTTCATTGGGTCCGACCCGGTCACTCAGCGTTGAGAACGCCCACATATCTCCTGCAGGCGCATTAAATCGAGAGAGACAACGGATTTGCAACGCAACATCCGTCGCGGGCTCCCCCGGCGTCCTTTTGGACTTTGAGGCGCAAAAGGGTCGGCCGCATGAACGCGGCATGAATATGCCATTCAGGACGCGTTCAGAGGGCAGGCGGTAAGGTCATTTCACCCTGAGATCCTATCTTCCCCGGCGTGATCCACGGGGGTGCATCGCTCAGGGTCGGTGCACCCCCTCCCCCTTCCCCGGAAGGCCCGTCCGCGCCACCCCTTCCCCTCAAGGCTTGAATGGAACCTCCTGAGCCGGTAGGCATTGGGCACACAATCCCCCATCCGCCCAACACGGAGAGGCCCCCGTGACCACGTTCAAACTCCCTGAACTTCCTTATGCCTACGATGCGCTCGCGCCCTATATGTCGGCCGAGACGCTCGAGTTCCATCACGACAAGCACCACAAGACCTACGTCGACAACGGCAACAAGCTGATCGTCGGCTCCGGTCTCGAAGGCAAGTCGATCGAGGAGATCTGCGCGGCGGCCTACGCGGGCAAGAACCAGCCGATCATCAACAACGTCGGCCAGCACTACAATCACATCCACTTCTGGCAGTGGATGAAGAAGGACGGCGGCGGAAACAAGCTGCCCGGCACCGTGCAGAAGCTCGTCGACGGATACGGCGGCTTCGACAAGGTGCGCGCCGATTTCATCGACGCCGGCACCACGCAGTTCGGCTCAGGCTGGGCCTGGCTTGCCGTCCGCGACGGCAAGCTCGAAGTTTCCAAGACGCCGAACGGCGAGAACCCGCTGATGCACGGCGCCCAGCCGATCCTCGGCGTGGACGTCTGGGAGCACAGCTACTACATCGACTACCGCAACGCGCGGCCGAAGTATCTCGAAGCCTGGTTCGACAATCTCATCAACTGGGAGCACGTCGAGGAGCTTGCGGCGTAAGCTGCCGGCGACACTTTCGGACTTTAGGGGAAGCGCGGGACTTGAACGTCCCGCGCTTTTTGCATTTCAGAAAGGCGGATCAGGTGCGCTGCCAGCCCATCAAGCCGGACACGAGATCGGCGCCTTCCGGCACGTCGATGGCGATCTCGAAGCGTCGGTCGGGCAGAGCGACGGGCTCCGGTACGCCGTTGCGATCGCGCAGCAGCACCGAGATCCGCACGACGAGATCCTGAACGCCGGCCGCCTGGGGCGTCACGAGCCACGTCCACCGGCCTATCCTCGCCGGATCGCGTCCCCCTTGCGCCTGCTTCCCATGCACGAATTGCGTCCGCTCCGACTGGCGCTCGATCTCGAAGACGTCCGTGTGCCCATAGAGACTGACCGAGAGCGTCTCGATGCTCTGGCGGCGCAAGGCCTGATGTCCGTCGTCCGCCACGTCGGCGGGAAAAAGCTCGGCCAGCATCTGTCGGTTCAGCGCGATCTCGACCGCGATCGGCTCGGCCAGCCACATCGCATCGGGAATGCGGCACATGAGGAGGCCGTCATCGACCGCGCGCGACAGGTCTGCGGCGCTCACGGCCGGCGAGGCCGGACGCCGGTCGCGGTCGGGATTGAGCGCGTTGTGGAGTTCGGCGGCGCGCGACGGCTTGGTGTCCTCGCGCGGCGGCGAAGCGAGCGGCTCGGGCTCCGGAAACGTTGGCGCCACCTCGGGCAGATCGAACAGGGGGCGCGCCTTCACCGCCGCGTGTGGCTCGACCACGGAGGGCTGGAACACCGGCGGAATGGCCGGATGGGGCTGGGACGGCTCGGGGTGAGCCACGGCCTCCCGTGGTTCCGCCTCCCGTGGTTCCATCTCCCAGGCGGGCGCCGGCGCGCTGGCTTGCGCCGGGGCGGCAACCGGAAGCGGGGCCGGTTGCGTCTCTGCCGGCCGCTCGTCCGCGACGGGCGGAGCCGGTGCCGGTGCCGGCTGCTGAGGAGGTTTCGGCTTTTCCTTGCGCTCGAAATGCACCGGTGGGGCGTTCGCCATTTCGCGCCGCGAGGAGGCTGCCGTGCTGAGGCGCGCAACCAACCGCGCGATGCCGTCCACGTCGCGCGGGGCAAACATATTGAGCTTGCGGAACTGCAGCGGAACGCGCGTCTTGTCGACGTCCTCGGCGCGCACGGGCACGAGCAGGTTCAAGGGCAGCGCTTCGCGGGCGACGGCTTCGAGGCCCGCACTCGGCGCGGAGACTTCGGTCCAAACCACGACGACGGCCTCGAACTGGCGCAGGCGCTGAGAACGGTCGGCGCGTGGCGTATCGGGCTCGCCGTCGAAGGACACGAAGTGACCGCGCCCCATCAGCGCCGCCCCAAGCTCGCGCGCCGTGCTCCCGTCTTTCGGCACATGACAGATGAGGATGCGCGCCATCGAAGTGCCCTAAGGTGTGAATGCGCTCAGCGTCGTCCCGTTACAGATTTCACGATGATGTTCTTGATCGTCGTGGCGATGGTTCGAGAAATCGAGCGCTGCAGGTCTTTGCCGATCATCTCGCCCATGCCCTGACGGCGACGGGTGCCTTTCTGCGGCGTGCTGCCGCCGCCGAAAATGACGTCGCTCCAGCCGCCGCCGCTGTCGGCGCCTGCTTCCTCCGTCGCCTTCGCCGCGCGCCGGGCCAGGATCTCGTGGGCGCTGTCCCTGTCGACCAGCTGCTCGTACTTGCCGTAGACAGGGCTGTATTCGATCACGCTCAGGCGCTCGTTGTCGGAGAGGGGACCGAGGCGGCCTTCCGGCGGGCGGATCAGCGTCCGCTGGACGATGGACGGCTCGCCCTTGTTCTCCAGCATCGAGACGAGAGCTTCGCCGACCTTGAGCTCGAGAATGGCCCGCTCGGTGTCGATCTCGGGGTTCTTGCGGAATGTCGTCGCCCCGGCTCTGACGGCCCGCTGCTCGCGCGGCGTGAAGGCGCGGAGCGCGTGCTGCACGCGATTGCCGAGCTGGGCCGAGACGGTGTCGGGCACGTCGAGGGGGCTTTGCGTGATGAAATAGACGCCGACGCCCTTCGAGCGGATCAGACGCGCGATCTGCTCGATGCGCTCGAGCAGCGCCTTCGGCGCTTCGTCGAAGAGGAGATGCGCCTCGTCGAAGAAGAACACGAGCTTCGGCTTCGGCACATCGCCCACCTCGGGCAACGTGAGCCACAGCCGCGTCAGCATCCACAGGAGGAACGTGGTGTAGAGGCGCGGGCGCTCCATCAGCTTGTCGGCTGCAAGGATGGAGATCACGCCCCGCCCATCGGGCGCGACGCGCATGAAGTCGGCGATGTCGAGCGAGGGCTCGCCGAAGAACCGGTCGGCACCCTGCTCCTCCAGAACGAGGAGACGGCGCTGGATCGCGCCCACGGAGGCCGTCGCCACGTTGCCGTACTGCATCGAGAGCTCTTTCGAGCGCTCGGCGATGTTGGCGATCATCGCGCGGAGATCCTTGAGATCCAGGATCGGGATCTGCTCGTCGGCGGCGACGCGGAAGGCGATATTGAGCACGCCCTCCTGCACCTCGTTGAGCTCCAGCATCCGCGCAAGCAGAAGCGGGCCCATATCGAGGACGGTCGCGCGGACGGGGTGGCCCTGCTCGCCGAACACGTCCCAGAAGATGGTCGGGAAGGCGCGCTGCTGATAATCGGCGCCGAGATCGACCTCGGTTGCGCGTTTGGTGAGAAAATCCTTGGGCTCGCCCACGGCGGCAATGCCGGACAGGTCGCCCTTGATGTCGGCTGCGAAGACCGGAACGCCGGCGGCGGAGAAACCCTCGGCCAGCCCCTGCAGCGTCACCGTCTTGCCGGTGCCCGTCGCACCCGTGATCAGCCCGTGCCGGTTCGCAAAGCGAAGCTCAAGATATTCAGGCTTCGTGCTTTTCCCCAGGAAGATCCTATCGTGCGCCAATACCGACTGGGTCATTCCGCTCTCCGACTTCGCATTCGTGACCGGGTGGAAGGGACGCGCTCCTCCCGAACCCGCAGAAATCCGACGGCCCTGCTCGGCTCAGCCGACTCGCTCAACTGGGGCCTCCAGCCGGTCTTTGCATGGGTCCGTCCCCATTGCAAATTCAGTTGCATGCGCCCCTCCGTCAAGCTGGGGAAACATCGATTTCGCTGCAAGATGAAAGGCCTGAGAGACGTCCACAGGTCGGTGTCCACATGCTGTCGCCCAACTGTCGCATGGAGCGATTTCCGCGTGCGCAGTCCGCCTATTTTCCCTATAGAGCAAGCTCAAGTGCGGGCGCAGGCGCGCCAATAATAATGTGATCCAAGCAAAGGGGTTGGAAGTAACGATGACGGCCGCCGGAAGCTCCCGTGACGGTGCTCTCACACCGCTTGCCTCGGATTTCGAGCGCGCGACGCGAGAGCAGTGGCTCACGCTCGTCGACAAAGCGATCAAGGGTGCCGATTTCGAGAAACGGCTCGTGACGCGCACCGCTGACGGGATTCGCGTCGAGCCGCTCTACACGCGCGACGGCGCGTCTCCCACCCTTCAGAACGCCGTTCCCGGCCAGGCCCCCTTCACGCGCGGCGCCAGCTCGCAGGTCGACGGGCTCGGCTGGGAGATCCGCCAACGGATCTCGGCCACGGACCCTGCGCGCGCCAACACCGAGATCTCGGCCGAGCTCGACGGCGGCACCAACGGCATCCTGCTCGAGATCGAGGCCCCGGGGCAGGCCGGCTGCCGGATCGCAGACGCCGCCGGCATGGCCGCAGCCCTCGATGGCATGCGGCTCGATCTTGCGCCCGTGGAACTCAATGCGGGCCTCGGCGCGCCCGAGGCGGCTCGCCACCTGCTGGCCGCGCTCCCCAAGCTCGGCATTCCCGCCGCGGAGGCGCGCGTGTTCCTCGGGCTCGACCCGATCGGCGCGATGGCCCGGTTCGGCCAGCTTCCTTCGCCGATCGAGCAGGCGCTGGCCGAGACGATGGCGCTCGCAGCCGAAGCGCGGACCACCGCACCTCAGGCGCGCACGGTGCGCGTCGATGCGGCGCTCTATCACGAAGCCGGCGCAACCGACGCGTTCGAGCTCGCGCTGCTCGGTGCGACGCTCATTGCGTATCTCCGCACCTTCGAGGCGGCAGGCGTCGCTC
Source organism: Hyphomicrobium sp. (assembly GCA_035445405.1). Taxonomy (GTDB): domain Bacteria; phylum Pseudomonadota; class Alphaproteobacteria; order Rhizobiales; family Hyphomicrobiaceae; genus Hyphomicrobium_C. The sequence goes on along the minus strand of DAOMQQ010000031.1, from coordinate 1,827 downwards.
CTGCAGATGCGCTCAAGCAGATCTCGTTCGCCGTCGCCGCCGACACCAATCAGTTCCAGACGCTCGCCAAGCTCAGGGCCGCGCGCCGGATCATCTGGCGCATCGCGGACGCTGCCGGCGCGGGAGACGCCGCTGCGGATCTGCACATCTCGGCGCGGGCGTCCATGCGCGTCGTCGCCAAGCGCGATCCCTGGACCAACATGCTGCGCTCCACGCTCTGCTGCGCAGGCGCGGCGCTCGGCGGCGCGAACGCGATCACGGTGCTGCCGTTCACGGCCGCGCTCGGCACGCCGGACGCCTTCGCGCGCCGTGCGGCCCGCAACATCCAGATCGTGCTGCAGGAAGAATCCTGGCTCGGCCGCGTGGTCGATCCGATGGGCGGCTCCTGGTACATCGAGAATCTCACCGACGAGGTGGCGAAGGTGGCCTGGGGCTTCCTGCAGGACATCGAGGCGAAGGGCGGCGTGATCGCGGCGCTCGACCAAGGGTTCGTGCAGGACAAGACCGCGACCGACGCTGCCCTGCGGGCCAAGGCAATCGCCACGGGCCGCGAGGACGTGACCGGCGTCTCGGCGTTTCCCCTGCTCGGCGACGACGGCGTCAAGGTGGCGCCGCCCGCACCCGTTCCGCCGCTCACCGGCACGCAAATGGTGCGCCCGCTCACGCCGCATCGGCTTGCCGAGCCGTTCGAGGCGTTGCGAGATGCGGCCGACGCCTTCATCGCGCGCACGGGCACGGAGCCCGTAGTGTTTCTCGCCAGCATCGGCGCCGTGATCGATCACACGGCGCGTTCGACCTGGATCAAGAACTATCTGGCGGCGGGCGGCATCAAGGCGTTGACGAGCGACGGCTATGAGACGCCGGACGCGGCGGCGGACGCCTTCAAGGCTTCCGGCGCCTCGCTCGCCTGCATCTGTTCGTCGGACGCGCTTTACGAGCTTCATGCCGCGGCGACGGCCCGATCGCTCAAGCAGGCCGGCGCCAGCGTCGTTCTGATGGCCGGGAAGCCGGGCGAGCAGGAGGCGGCACTGCGCGAGGCGGGCGTCGACCAGTTCCTGTTCGTGGGGGCCGATGCGGTGGCCACCCTCAAGGGGCTTCAGGAAAGACTTGGAATTTCGTAAGCTTGTCCGGCGTAGGCCGGATCTCATCCTTTCAGGCGGGTCTATGATGGCGGATCCGCAAGGCACTTAGCTCAGGGTTTGGGCGTTAGGCATGACCACGATCCCGGATTTCAGCAAGATCTCGTTCGAGGACACGACAGCGGACGGCGCACCCCGGCGGGCGGCCGCCCCGGCGGCCGGCGCGGACGACATCTTCACGACGCCGGAAGGCATTCCCGTGAAGCCCGTCTACACCGAGGCCGACACCGCAGGGCTCGACTTCCTCGACACGTGGCCCGGCATCGCGCCCTATCTGCGCGGCCCCTATCCGACGATGTACGTCGCCCAGCCCTGGACCATCCGCCAGTACGCGGGCTTTTCGACGGCCGAGGATTCCAACGCATTCTATCGCCGCAACATCGCGGCCGGTCAGAAGGGCCTCTCGGTCGCGTTCGATCTCGCGACGCATCGCGGCTACGATTCCGATCATCCGCGCGTGCGGGGCGATGTCGGCATGGCGGGTGTCGCGATCGATTCCATCTACGACATGCGCACGCTCTTCGACAGCATCCCGCTGCAAGAGATGACCGTGTCGATGACGATGAACGGAGCCGTGCTTCCGATCCTCGCGCTCTTCATCGTCGCGGGTGAGGAGCAGGGCGTGCCGGCCGCGAAGCTTGCCGGCACCATCCAGAACGACATCCTCAAGGAGTTCATGGTGCGCAAC
>DAOMQQ010000030.1:0-19899 GCA_035445405.1 Hyphomicrobium sp. | reverse complement strand
CTGTCGGCCGTGTTGACGGTTTTATACAGCGCGATCCCGGGCAGGCCGCCGACGACCAGCCAGAACACCGGCGCGACGATGCCGTCCGAAAAATTCTCGGACAGGCTTTCGATGGCGGCGCGGCTGACGGCCGTGGCGTCGAGGACCGTGGTGTCGCGGCCCACGATCTGCGCAACGGCGTGGCGGGCTTCGTCCAGCGTGCCCGTCTCCAGCGTGTCGGCGACGGCGCGAACGTGCTCGTCCAGGCTGCGCTGGGCGATGAACGCGCTCGCGACGATGCTGAGAACGACGAGCGCGAGCAATTCCGGGAGGACGCGATCGGCGGCGAGGACGACGCCGAAGCTCACCGCGGCCGTGGCGGCGAGGCAGAGGGCGAGGGTCGCGATCCCGGCAAGCTGGCGGCCGGCGAAGGTGTGGCCCGGTCTGTTCCAGGCGCTGTCGCACCATGCTATCAGTCGGCCGATCCAACTGACCGGATGGCCGATCGCGCGAAACAGCCAGCGCGGATAGCCGCACACGGCTTCGACGGCGAGACCAGCAAGGGCAAGTGAGGCGTACATGGTTGCTATTCGCTATCGCGGAGGCCTTCGCCGTGGCGGGCGGTTCGAGGGTGTGGTGCTAGCATGAGGGCCGGCCAGCCGGAACCCGCGCCGCACGCCGTCCTGCATGGCGGCGATCTGGATGCGGCACGCGCGCGCTTTCCCGGTGCGCCCGAGCCCTGGATCGATCTTTCGACCGGCATCAATCCCGAGCCTTATCCGCTTCCGGATCTCGCGCCCGAGGTGTGGACGCGCTTGCCGCTCAGCTCGGAAGAGCGACGGCTCCGGCACGCGGCCGCGTATCGCTATGGCGCGGCGTCGTCCGAGACGGTCGTCTCCGCGCCTGGGACGCAGGCGATCATTCAAATTCTTCCGCGGATCGTGCCGCGCGCGCGGGTCGCCGTGCTGGGGCCGACCTACGGCGAGCACGTCGCGGCCTGGCGGCAGGCCGGGCACGACGTCGTCGAGGCGAGCGATTTCGATGCGGCACGCGCGGCCAATGTCGTCGTCGTCGTCAATCCGGACAATCCCACCGGGCGGATCGTGCCGGCAGATATGCTGTACGAGATTGCGATGCGTCTCGATGCGGCGGGCGGGCTGCTCGTCGTCGACGAGGCGTTCGCAGACGTTGCGCCCGCGCACGCGAGCATCGTGCCGGATCTGCCGCCGTCGACGGTCGTGCTGCGATCGCTCGGCAAGATGTATGGCTTGGCGGGCGTGCGTCTCGGATTTGCGATTGCGCAGGATACGCTGGCGCAGCGTGTTCGCGATGCGCTGGGCCCGTGGGCGGTTTCGGGACCGGCTCTCGCCATCGGCGCCGAAGCGCTCGCGGACGATGGGTGGCTCCGTGCGGCCCTCGCGTCGCTCGACCGTGCGGCGCGGCGGCTCGACGATGGTCTTGCGGCGAGCGGGTGCACGGTGCTGGGCGGCACGTTGCTGTTTCGTCTCGCGCGCCATTCCGAGGCGGCGCGCGTTGCTGACTCTCTCGGACATGACGGCATTCTCGTGCGGCAGTTTTCGTATGCGCCCGAATGCCTGCGTTTCGGTTTGCCGGGCTCGGAAGCGGCGTGGGAACGGCTCGAACGGGCGCTCGGCGCCCTGCGCGGCGCAGAACGCGCTGTGTCGTCGTCCTAACTTGCCAGCGCGATGGCGACGACGGCGAACAGAAGCAGCAGCGTTTCGGTGACTTCGACGCTCGCGCCGAGGCAATCGCCCGTGATGCCGCCGAGGCGCGCTTTCCAATAGGCGGCGACGAGGGGCACGACGAGCAGCGCGCCGAGAAGGGCGGGGGCGATCCAGGCGCTTGTGGCTGCGAGGACCATGCCCTGAGCGGCAACGACAGGTTTGCTGATCCGCCAGGAGAAGCGTTCCCCCGATCCTTTCGCGAGCGGCGGTACGGCAAGGCTCCACACTTGCGTGCCCCATCGGGCCCAGGCGGGGATCAGCAGCAGCGCGCCGAGGGCCGCGACATTCGAAGCCGGGATTTCCGCGAGCAGGACGAGCTTCGCGACGATCTGCAGCGTCATGGCAATCGCGCCGAACGCGCCGACGTGCGGGTCGCGCAGCACCTCGAGGAAACGGTCCGGATTGCGATGGGCGGCGCCCAAGCCGTCGGCGACATCGCCGAGGCCGTCGAGATGCAAAGCGCCGGTGATTCCGATCCAGGCGATCAGCCCGACGAGTGCGCCGACCCATGGCGAGACGAGGCCGCCCGCCCACACGCCGAAGGCGACGAATGCTCCGACGATCAGACCGACGACAGGAAACCAAACCGCCGAGCGCGACAGGTCGTCGGGATCGAATTCGGATAGTGCGGGCGTCGGCAGGCGCGTCAGAAACTGCAGGGCGTGGACGAAGGTGCGGAGGCTCATGGCTGCGCGACCTCGACGATTTCGCCCCAGATCTTCCCTTCCGCCCCGCGCGCGATTTCAAGCGTGACGCGCGTGGCATAATCGATGCGGAAGGCCCACGTCGACGCGAAGGGCAACCCGCATGCGAGGGAAAGGGCGGCGCGGATCGGGCCGCCATGCGCAACGACGAGGGCGCCGTCGGACGCTTCGGTATCGAGCAGGCGGTCGAGCGCGCGGGCGATGCGGACTTCGAGCGCACGCCAGCTTTCCCCGCCGGGCGCGGGCGGCGTGTCGGCGTCGCGATAGAATGCGTCGAGATGCGCGGCGATGGCGGCATCCCGGCGCAACGTTTCGACGGGCTGTCCGTCCCAGTCGCCGAAATCGAGCTCGCACCAGTCGCTGTCGATCCTGAGCGGCAGACCGCGCTCGTGCGCAAGCCGCTCGGCGAAGGTCTGCGTGCGACGAAGGGACGACGACACGATGGCGGACCATGTGCGTCCGTCGGTTTGCCGGACGAGATCGGCGGACGAGGCTTCCGTCGCGGCGGCATCCGTGCGGCCCAGCAGGACGCCGGGCCGATCTGTTTTGCCGTGACGGACGAGATCCACACGCATCAGAGCGAACCCGAGACTTGTGCTTCCGCGAAGGTCGCCATCTCGTTGTGCAGCGCGCAGGCGAGCCGCACGACGGAGAGCGCAACGGCCGCGCCCGATCCTTCGCCCAGGCGCATCTTGAGATCGAGCAGCGGCTCGGCGTCGAGCGCTTCGAGGATCATGCGATGCCCTTGCTCGGAGGAGCGGTGCGAATAGAGAAGCCAGTCCGCGCACGTGGGGTTGAGGCGCGTTGCCGCGAGCGCTGCGGCGGTGACGATGAAGCCGTCGACGAGGACGGGAAGGCGGCGTTGCGCTGCAGCGACGACGGCGCCTGCGAGCGCTGCGATTTCGAGGCCGCCGACATTCGTCAGCACATCCACGGCCGAAACGTCCGGCGCTTTGATGCCGTGCAGATCGAGGGCCGCTTCGATCACATTCGCCTTGTGGCGGATGCCTTCGCTGTCGAGACCTGTGCCGGCGCCGACGAGAGCGGCGGGCGCTGTTCCGAGCAATGCGGCCGCGATGGCTGCGGCGGACGTGGTGTTTCCGATGCCCATCTCTCCGAAGATCACGAGATCGGCGCCACGATCCGCTGCGCGCTCAACGGCGCGGCGGCCGGCGTCGAGCGCGAATGCAAACTCGTCCCTCGTCATGGCGGGAGACGCGGAGAAGTCGCGCGTTCCGTGGCAGGGCTTGTCGGTCACGACGCCTGCGATTTCCGATGTCGCGAGCGTGCCCGCGTCGACGACTTCCAACCGGGCGTCGAGCTTGCGGGCGAGGACGGAAATGGCCGCGCCTCCGCTCGCGAAGTTGCGCAGCATCTCGACGGTGACGGCGGAGGGAAACGCGGAGATGCCTTGGGCCGTGACGCCGTGGTCGCCCGCGAACAGCACGATCTGGACGGTATCGGCGCGCGGGCGCTCCGTTCCCTGAAGGGCTGCGAGCCGGATCGCGATCCGCTCGAGCGCGCCGAGGGAGCCGGGCGGCTTGGTCAGGATGTTCTGGCGGGCCTCGGCCGCGTTTCGGTGCGTATCCGAGGGGCGTGGGCAGGCCGTGCCGAGCCATGCGGTGTCGGTCATTCCGTGTCTCGGCTGGGAGGGGGCTGTTTCATCGGCGATGTTTAGCCTTTGATGCGAGGCGTTGACAATCGTGCTCCGGCCTCACGGTTGACAGAAGCGTGCCTTTGCCTCCGAACGAGGGTTCGCATGCCGGGCCCGAGGGGACATGCCGTCGTTCGTGAATGGAGATCAGCGGTCGGCGTTTCAGGAAACCAGCTTTCTCGCGCGGGCTTCCGTCATTAGCTCCGCCAGCACGCCCACGGCGAGCGTGGCCTTGCTTTTCGCCCCGGGGATGGAGCCGATGGGCGCGCGGATGCGGTCGAGGTGTGCGTCCGTAACACCGCGGGCGACGAGCGCGGTGCGGCGCTCGCGATGGATGGCGTGATTGCCGAGCGCCCCCACGTAAAAGCAATCGGTGGCGAGGACATCGGCCAAGAGATCGAGCTCCCGCTCGTGCTCGTGGAAGACGAGAATGACGGCGGTCGCCGCATCCGCGCCTGCAATCGCTGCGGCGAGCGAGGGCTCGTCGATCAGGGCGCGTCGTCCCGTGAGGCCGAGGCTCGCGCGGGTGGCCGGATCTGTCGAATGGATCTTGAGGCCGATCCCGAGCGCGTCCGCCAGGGTGGCGATAGCGACGAGACCGGGGCCGCTTCCGAGCAACAGCAACTGAAGGGGCGGCGTGTAGGCGCGCTCGAACACATCGCCGATGCGGCGTGATGCGGGCGCGTCCTTTCTCGCGATCGCGCATCGATGCGCCGCGATGTCGGTTTCCAGCACGAACGAGCGGCGATGCGCGCGGTGGTCCGCCATGGCGGCGAGCTGGTCGGTCGTGATCGTCTGGTCAAAGTAGAGGTCGAGGCCGCTGCCGCAGGGGAGGCGGATGTCGAGATAAGGAGAGCCTTTGCCGTAGCGGACCAAACGGTTCCGGCCGGCCGCGATGACGGCTCTCGCTTCGAGCACCACCGAATCTTCGAGGCAGCCGCCCGAGAGGTATCCGACATAGCGCCCATCCTCGGCGACAGCCATTTGCGCTCCGGGTTCGCGGGGGGCGCCGCCCTCGACGCCGACCAGCGTCACGAGCGCCACACGATGGCCCGCGGCGCGCCATCGCTGCATCGGAGTGAGGACGTCCTCATCCGAAAGAAGGCCTGCAGGCGCCAACTGGTTCAACGCATCGATCTTCATCGGTCTACTGCTCGGCAAGAAAGGCGCTGCGCCCGACCCGCGACATCGAGCACTTGAGGCGTTCCTTGTCCCGCCTGATGCTCTCGACCGTGCCGAGGACGAACTCGATGTGTCTTGCGGCGGCCGTCTCCGCTTCGTCCGGGCGGCCGGAGATCACGGCGTTCCCGATCTCGAGATGCTGGGCGAGCAGCTTCTCGCGGACGCCTGCGATCCGATAGAGATTGTCGCGGTTGAAAAACACGTTGTCGCGCAAAAGCTCGCTCAAGCCGCGCATGACGTGAAGCACGATAAAGTTGTGGCTCGCCTCGTAGATGAGGAGATGCAGGTTGGCGTCCGCCTCGGCTTCGCGCGCCGGGTCGGTCATCTTGTGCGCCTTCTTCATCTCGGTGAGGCAGGTTCTGATCGCCGCGCGATCGACGGCGGTGGCGCGCTCAGCCGCATAGCGTGCAGCTTGGGCTTCCACCCATTTGCGGAATTCCAGGTAGTCGGCAGCCGCGTTGTGGTGCTCGCGATAAAGGTTGGCGAGCGGCGTCATCATCGGGGTCAGGAATTCGGCGACGGACGTTCCGCTGCGGCTCGCGGTGAGGAGGCCGCGCTTGACGAGCTTGTCGATGGCGTCGCGGAGCGAAGGGCGCGAGACGTCGAGCCGCTGGGCGAGATCACGCTCGGACGCAAGCTTCTCGCCGGGACGCAACGCCCCTTCGAGGATGAGCTTCTCAATGCGGCCGGCGATCGCGTCGGCGACCTTTTGTGTCCGGATAGCTTCCATGCCTGTCCCTCCGTGGAGGCCCGGATCCATGATGCGGCGCGAAAACGTGCGGCCACGGCCGATCCATATCACGTTTTGACAGCGGCCGATGCCTGGTATATTTATTTTACCAATCGGCCGAAAGACCAAGTCTATCGTTGTGGGGGGAGCATGTGGTCACAGGTTTATGACCCACTCGGTAGCATGGTCCTTTCCACCGCCGTCGCGGCTCTTCCCATCGTGGTGCTGCTCGGGGCCATCGGCGTTTTCAACATTCGCGCGCATGTCGCAGCGGTGCTGGGTCTCGTCGCGGCGCTTGCGGTCGCAATTTTTGCGTATGGGATGCCGGTTCATATGGCCGGTCTCGCCGCCGGCTATGGCGCGGCCTTCGGCTTGCTGCCCATCGGCTGGATCATTCTCAACGTCATCTTTCTCTACCAGCTCACGAGCGAGAAAGGCGAGTTCGCCGTTCTGCAGCGCTCGATCAGCGCGATCAGCGACGACAGGCGGCTGCAGCTTCTCTTCATCGCATTCTGTCTCGGCGCGTTTTTCGAGGGCGCCGCCGGGTTCGGCACGCCGGTCGCGGTGACTGCGGCCATGCTGATCGGGCTCGGCTTTACGCCGCTCGCGGCCTCGGGGCTGTCGCTTATCGCGAACACCGCGCCCGTCGCGTTCGGCGCGCTCGGCACGCCGATCATCGCGCTTTCGGCGGTGACGGGGCTCGATCTTTACGAGCTGTCCGGCATGGTTGGGCGGCAGCTTCCGTTCTTCTCCGTCCTTGTGCCGTTCTGGCTGGTGTGGGCGTTCGTCGGCTTCCGCAAGATGATGGACGTGTGGCCGGCGATTCTGGTTGCCGGCGTGTCCTTCGCGATCCCGCAGTATCTGGTTTCCAACTTCCACGGGCCGTGGCTCGTCGACATCGTGGCGGCGATCGTGTCGATGGCCTCGCTCGCGTTGTTTCTGCGCATCTGGTCGCCGGCCGTGCCGATGACGGCGATGCCGGTGTCGGCCGAAAGCGGCGATCCCGCGGCCCCGGCGCCGGTCCAGCAGACGGATGCGCCGGCTGCCGTGCGGCGCGCGTGGACGCCGTGGCTCGTTCTGTCGCTGTTCGTGTTCCTGTGGGGCGTGCCGCAAATTCGGGCCGCGCTGGACGGGGTGTGGGTGGCGAAGGTTCCGGTCGTCGGTCTGCACGAGCAGGTGGAGAAGGTTCCGCCCGTCGTCGCGGCTGCGCACACGGAAGCGGCCGTCTACACGCTCAATCTTCTTTCCGCGACGGGGAGCGGTATTCTGCTTGCGGCCATCGTGTCGGGCGTCTTCCTCGGATATAGCGCTGGCGGCTTGGTGCGCATGTATCTCCGCACGATCTATCTCGTGCGCTATTCCCTCCTCACCATCTCCTGTATGCTCGCGATCGGGTTCGTGACCCGCTACGCCGGGACGGATGCCACTCTCGGCCTCGCTTTGGCCAACACAGGCTGGCTCTATCCGCTCTTCGGCACGCTCATCGGCTGGCTCGGCGTCGCGCTGACCGGATCCGATACCGCATCCAACGTCCTGTTCGGCGGCTTGCAGAAAGTGACGGCGGAACAACTCGATTTAAGCCCGGTGCTCATGGCTTCGGCCAACAGCTCGGGTGGTGTGATGGGCAAGATGATCGATGCGCAATCCATCGTCGTCGCCTCCACGGCCACGAGGTGGTACGGGCACGAAGGTTCTATCCTCCGCTTCGTGTTCTTCCACTCGGTCGCACTTGCGGTCCTCGTCGGTCTCTTTGTCATGGGACAAGCCTATGTGTGGCCCATGACGCTTCTCGTCCCATGACCATCGGCGCCGGAAGAGCCGACACGTTTGGACGATCGTATGACGTTGCAGTTGGCGGTTCGTTTGCCGCCGTAAAACCGGGAGAACGTATCATGGCAACCTTCACCGTGAACGGCGAAAGCCGTTCCTTCGACGGAGATCCGGGCACGCCGCTGCTCTGGTATCTGCGTGACGAAGCGGGCCTCACCGGCACCAAGTACGGATGCGGACAGGGGGTCTGCGGAGCGTGCACCATTCACCTCGACGGGGTGGCGGTGCGCTCGTGCGTCACGACCGTCGAGATGGCGGACGGCAAGGTACTCACCACAATCGAAGGCCTGCATCCGGAGGGCGACCACCCCGTGCAGAAGGCGTGGCGCGAGCTCAGCGTGCCGCAATGCGGGTTCTGCCAGGCCGGGCAGATCATGCAGGCGGTCTCCCTGCTGTCGGCGAACCAGGCTCCGTCCGACGACGAGATCGCCCAGGAAATGAGCGGAAACCTCTGCCGCTGCGGATGCTACCAGCGCATCCACGCGGCTGTGCGCCTTGCGGCGGGAGGAGTGTAAGCCATGTTGCATTATCTCAAGAAGGAAGCCGAGAAGGCGGAGCGCAAGGCCGCTCCCGCATTCATCGAGAACGTAAGCCGTCGCGGTTTCGTGGGCGGTGCGCTCGCCGCATCGGGCCTGGTGCTCGCCGTGCGTATTCCCGGCGCCTCGGCGCGTGAGAAGCTTACGCCATATCCCACGGGCGGCGCGGACATGCCGCACGGCTACGGCAGCGCCAGCGATCCGAACGTGTTCGTTTCGATCAAGCCGGACGGGTCCGTCACCATCCTCGCGCACCGTGCTGAAATGGGAACGGGCGTGCGCACCAGCCTGCCCATGGTCGTCGCGGACGAGATGGAGGCGGACTGGTCGCGCGTGAGCATCGCGCAGGCCGTCGGCGACGAGCCGCTCTACGGAAACCAGGACACCGACGGCTCGCGCTCCATGCGCCACTACATTCAGCCGATGCGGGAGTGCGGCGCGGCGATGCGCCAGATGCTGGAGCAGGCGGCGGCTGCGAAGTGGGGCATCGATGTTTCGCGCGTGCGCGCCAAGGCGCACAAGGTCGTGCAACTCGACGATGCAGGAAACGAGACGGGCGAGACGCTCGGCTTTGGTGATCTCGCCGAAGCCGCCATGGCGCTTCCTGTGCCTGCGCGCGAGACGCTGCTCTTCAAGACGCCCGACGAATTCACCTACATGCGCAAGGGCGAGACGAAGATCACGGATCTGCACGACATCACGACCGGCAAGGCGATCTACGGCGCGGACATCCGCCTTCCGGGCATGAAGTACGCGGTCATGATCCGTCCGGCGGTTCTCGGCGAGAAGCTCAAGTCGTTCGACGGAGCGGCGGCGCTCAAGGTGCCGGGCGTGGAGGCCGTGCACGAGATCGAGGGCTTCCATGAGGCTCCGCGCAAGTTCGCGCCGCTCGGCGGTGTGGCCGTCGTCGCGAACTCGACCTTTGCGGCGCTGCAAGGCCGCGAGGCGCTGAGCGTGGAATGGGAGCCGAGCGCCGATCACGCCGGCTACAACACGGACGCCTTCTTCGAGGAGATGTCCGAGACCTCGAAGAAGCCCGGCAAGGTGATCCGCGATCAGGGTGACGTGGATACCGCGTTCGCGAACGCGAAGGCGGTGTTCTCGGAGGAGTATCGCTGCCAGCACCTCAATCAGGCCGCTATGGAGCCGCTCGTCGCGGTGGCGCGCGTCGCGGACGGAAAGTGCGAGGTGTGGGCGCCGGTGCAGAGCCCATATGGCGCGCGCGAGGATCTTGCGAAGGCGCTCGATCTTCCGATCGAGGATGTCACGGTTCACATGACGCTGCTCGGTGGCGGTTTCGGCCGCAAATCCAAGTGGGACTTCATGGTCGAAGCGGCGCTCATCTCGCGGAAGATCGGCGGCGCGCCGGTGCTCTTGCAATGGACGCGCGAAGACGACATGCACCACTCGTTCTACCACACGGTGTCGGTGGAACGGATCGAGATGGCCTTCGACGACGCGGGCAAGGTGACGGGTTTTCGCCATCGCTCGGTTGCGCCGTCGATCGTCTCCACGTTCGCGCCCGACAGCGGCTACCAGTTCAACATCGAATACGGCATGGGCTTCGTGAACACGCCGTACGAGATTGCGAACGTCCGCTGCGAGAATGGACAGGCGTTCGCCCATACGCGAATCGGCTGGCTGAGATCGGTGTCCAACATTCCGCGTGCGTTTGCGGTGCAATCGGCCGTTGCCGAGGCGGCACACCAGCTCGGACGCGACCACAAGGAGTTCCTGCTGGAGCTGATCGGTTCCGACCGCATCCTCGACGTGAAGGCGCTCGGCTATCCGGAGGATTTCTGGCACTACGGCGATCCTTACGAGTCGTTCCCGGTCGATACCGCGCGCCTGAAGCACGTGATCAACCTGGCGACCGAGAAGGCCGGCTGGGGCCAGGAACTGCCGAAAGGGCAGGGGCTCGGTCTCGCCGCGCATCTGTCGTGGCACAACTACGTCGCGACGGTCGTGCACGTGGACGTGAAGGAGGACGGCACCATCACGGTGCCGCATGCCGTCACGGCGATGGACTGCGGGTTCTACGTCAATCCGGAGCGCATCCGCTCGCAGGTCGAGGGTGCTGCCGTCATGGGCATGTCGCACGGGCTCTACAGCGGCATCACCTTCAAGAACGGCGCGGTCGAGCAATCGAACTTCTACGATTACGAGATCGCGCGGATGTCGAACTTCCCGAAGGTGGTCGACGTGCTGCTGGTTGACCCGCAACCCGGTCGCAACGCCGCCGGTGTGGGCGAGCCGGGGCTGCCGCCGTTCGCCCCGGCGCTTGCCAATGCGGTGTTCTCCGCGACGGGCAAGCGTCTCAGGACGATGCCGATGGGCGAGAAGGTCGCGTAATCCGCGCGTCGCCGCAGCCATCCTCTTTGCGCCCGGGAATGGTTCGCCGTTCCCGGGCGTTTTTTTATGTTTTCTTGAGGTCGTCCGGTGTGTCGATGTCGGTGAAAACGGAGGCGTCTGCGATGGGGACCAGCAGGGCCTCCGGCCAATGGCGCTGGAGAAGGGCCTTGCCGCCTTCGGGGCCGTCGAGGCTTGCGAGATCGTCGAAGCAGCGCCGCGGCCAGAGGACGGGGTTGCGCTGACGGCCGTCCTCGGTCGTCGGCACGACGACGCGTGTGCCCTCGGCGTCCGCATACCGGCCGGCGAGGGCCTCAAGAAGAGCCGCGGTCAGAAACGGCATGTCGCCGGGCACGATAAAGGCCGCGGGGGTGTCCGGCCGCAACGCGCGAATACCCCGGGCAATCGAGCGTCCCATTCCGGCGGACCAATCCTCGTTGTGGACGAAGCGAACCGGCAGGCCGTCGAGAGCCGCTTCGACGGCGTCCCGGTCGTGGCCCGTCACGACGATGACATCGCCGACGCCGCTCTCCGAGACGATGCTCGCGACGTGCCGGATCAGCGGCTGACCCTCGAAATCGGCGACGAGCTTGTTCTCGTCGCCGAAGCGGCTCGATGATCCGGCTGCAAGCAGAACGGCGCCGATGCTGTCCATTCACTCGCCCCAAGATATACGCGGCTGCAGTTTCAACCGCGTGCGTCGCGCCGGGCCTGGGCAGCCTTCGTCCGCTGAGAGACGCTGCCGATCTGATCCGGCGGGACCTTGGTGCGGCGGCGCGGATTGTTGATCGGGTTCATGCCTTCATCGGCCGTTTTGTCGGACGAAGGATGATGGACGAAGTTGTTGGCCCGCTTGAGGGCGAGCGCGCGATGAGCGGCATCGATGTTCGTCTCACGCGCTTCGAGCCTGTGCAGGCGATCGAGCTCCTTGTTCACGCGCTTGATCGCTGCTGCGAAGATCTGCTTGCGCCGTTGCGGCTGGTCGGCCGTTCCAGGAAAGCTTTTGCCGCGCGCTTCGGCCTTGCCGCGCTTCTCGCGGCGCTTCTGGCGGGCGAGCGTACGCTCCTTGTCGCGAAGATCGCGCAAGCGCACGCGCGCTGCGTGCAGGCCCTTGCCGTCGAGATCGTAGATGGCCGGATGATGCGTGGCCAGCACCGCTTGAAACTCCTCGTGGTTTAAAACGCTCCGTTCGGATTTCAGCGATGCGGACATGGGGGGCTCCTTATTTTTTGCAGGACGACGCTATCGCCGTCGCCGCCGAGGCGCAAACCTTGCGACTTTACATATCTGTAATGTCGGTGCCGGAGGTGTTAACCGAGATGGCTGCCCCCGCGTTCCCTGCGCCAGGGCGGCGCACAATTGACGGCGCTCTCGGTCCAATTAGGTTCGCCCTCATGGATACGTTCGAACTCTTCCAGCGCCTTTCGGTGGCACTCGCGATCGGGCTCGTCATCGGGCTCGAACGGGGCTGGCGGGCGCGGGAGGAGCGGGAGGGAGAGCGGGCGGCCGGGCTCAGGACGCATGCGCTCTCGGGCGTGCTCGGCGGCGTATGGGGCGCCCTTGCGCTCCGGAGCGGCGAAGGTGGCCTGATCGCGCTTGCGATCGCGTTCGCCACGTTCAGCGGCATCGTTGCGTTCTACCGCTATCGCGAGATCCAGGACGAAGGCACCTTCGGCGCAACGACGGTGGTGGCCGCAATGCTCGCGTTCGCGCTCGGTGCCTTCGCCGTGCTTGGCGACATGCAGGTGGCGGCGGCGGCGGGCGTGATCGTCGCTGCCCTCCTCGCGCTCAAAAGCTTCCTGCATGCGTGGGTCGAGCGGCTGTCCTGGGTGGAGCTGCGCTCGGCGCTGGTGCTCATGGCGATGACGTTCGTCCTGCTGCCGTTGCTGCCGAACCGAACCGTCGATCCCTGGGACGCCATCAATCCCTTCGCGCTGTGGCTGATGACGATCCTGATCGCGCTCCTGTCGTTCGTGGGCTACGCGGCGATCAAGATCGTGGGAGCGCGGCGCGGCGTTCTGCTCACGGGGCTGGCCGGCGGGTTCGTGTCGTCCACGGCGGTAACGCTCAACATGTCCCGCCTCGCGCGCGAGAACCCGGGCCAGCGCGACCGCCTCGTCGCGGGGGCGCTGCTGGCTTCGGCCACCATGATGGGGCGCGTTCTGATCGTCGCAGGCATCGTCAACGCGGCCTTGCTCCGCGACCTCGCCTTGCCTGTCGGGCTGGCGGGTGTGGTGCTGGTCGGCATGGCTCTTTTCATGATCCGTGCGTCGGAGGCGAACGCGGAGGACAGCGGCGGGATCGAGGTGAAGAACCCGTTCGAGATCGGCACCGTGCTCCAGTTCGGAGCGCTCCTGACCGTCATCGCGGTGCTCGCCAACGTCGCGACGGCCTATGCGGGCGATCTCGGCGCCTATGCGCTTGCGGCCGTGTCGGGCATTGCGGACGTGGACGCCATCACGCTCTCCATGGCGAGGCTCGGTCTCGGGCAGATCGGATTGGACGTCGCGGCGCGTGCGATCGCCATCGCGGTTGCCGTCAACACGGCGGCGAAAGCGGCGGTGGGCTGGATCGCCGGAGGACGCGAGGTCGGCTTACGGCTTGCGGTTGCGGGCGCGCTCGCCGTGCTGGCGGGGCTGGTCGGGTTTCTGGCCGGCGGCGCGCTCCACCTGGCTTCTGTCTAGGACCTTGTCCGTGCGTGCGGCGTTTCAGCGTTGCACGAAGGCTTTTTCGATCACGAAGTCGGCCGGGGTGCCGCTGCTGCCTTCTTCGAACCCGCGTGCGCCGAGCAGGGTGGAGACGTCGGCGATGAGCCCCGGATTGCCGCAGATCATGACGCGATCCGTTTCGAGGTCGAGGGGGGCGAGACCGAGATTGGAGAAGAGCTTCCCGTCGGCGACGAGATCCGACACGCGGCCCTCGTTGCGGAAGCTCTCGCGGGTGACGGTCGGGTAGTAGTGAAGCTTGCCCTCGGCGAGCTCGCCCAAAAGCTCATGGTCTTGGATGGCGCCGACGACGCCATTGGCAAATGCCAACTCGTCGATCGTGCGGCAGCCGACCGCCATCACGATGGTCTCGTAGCGTTCGTAGGTTTCCGGGTCGCGCAGCAGGCTCGAGAAGGGCGCAAAGCCGGTTCCGGTCGCCAGAAGCACGAGGCGGCGCCCGGGGCGAAGGTATCCGTTGACCAGCGTGCCCGTGGGCTTCGGGCCGACGAGGAGCTCATCTCCCGGGCGGATGTGCTGAAGGCGCGAGGTCAAGGGGCCGTCGGGCACCTTGATCGAAAAGAACTCGAGATTGTCGTCGTAGATCGCGCTCGCCATGCTGTAGGCGCGCAGGAGTGGGCGGCCGTCGACCTCGAGGCCGATCATGGTGAACTGGCCGCTTTCGAAACGGAAGGCCGGCGAGCGGGTCGTCCGGAAGCTGAAAAGCGTATCGGTGTGGTGGGTGACGTCGAGGACGGTCTCGACGAGGAGATTGCCGATCTTCTTGCGCGGAGCCGTGCTGGGCTGATCGAGAACGGACATGCTGGCTCCCTTGCGTCGTCTGCGTCTTTGCGGGCTTTACATGCATGGATTGGTGCCGGGGGCAAGGGCATACCCGGGACCGGCGTGTTTCGCTTGACGGGGATCAAAAGATTTAAGGGCGACGACAATAAGCCGCGCGGATTTTGATCCGCGCGGGATTTGTCGATTTAGAACGAGTCCAGTCTCAAGCCGCGTCGGCCATGCGATGCAAAGTCGGCATGTCCACGATTTCGAGACCGCGCGGCGTCTCGCGTACGGCACCCTGAACTTTGAGGTTCAAAAGCGCGGCACTCAGGTTCTCGATGCTCATATCGAGCCTGTCGGCGACATAGCCCGCGGTGAGATCGTCGGAAATCACATTTCCGTTTCGACCTTCGCTCGCATTCAGACCCGAAAGCGCAAGCAGCAGGTTCGCAACGCGCGCCGTCGGCGTAATGGACGCATGGCGC
Source organism: Hyphomicrobium sp. (assembly GCA_035445405.1). Taxonomy (GTDB): domain Bacteria; phylum Pseudomonadota; class Alphaproteobacteria; order Rhizobiales; family Hyphomicrobiaceae; genus Hyphomicrobium_C. The sequence goes on along the minus strand of DAOMQQ010000030.1, from coordinate 5,217 downwards.
ACCGTCTGCTCGCGCAGATAGTCGAATTCCCGTTCGACAGCAGCCGTCATGCGGAAGGACAGCCGGTCGTCATGGTCGAGCGCATGCTTGAGCTCGTCCTCGGACACGACGCTCACGACGGTGTCCACCATCGCCTGCGCCGTGGTCGAGTGAATGTCGAGGTGTCCGAGACCGATGATGTCGCCCGGAAAGGCGAACTCGATCACTTCGTGGCGGCCGTCCGCCCAAAGCACATAATGACAGATGGCGCCACGCTCCACGCGATACAGGGTTCTCTCGTCTCCCGCCTGGAACAGCATTGCGCCCGTTGCCACACTTTGGAGAACGTTGCCGGAATGCAGCGCGCCGGGATTGAGCTTCTCAAACCCGCCCCGCACCCCCGTGAACTCTTCCGACCGGCACATGGTCGCCATCGCACGCTACTCCTTACTCAACCGGTATGTAAAAACCGGCCCTGCCTTATTCAAGTCATATTCGGCTTCATCGCTTGCCGGTAAACCTATCGATTGAAACGTAAAACTTCGTTCACGTCCGTCTGTTCCCGCCGTAACAATTCATTTACGTTTGCTGCGACGTTTTCGATCACTCTCCCAATTTGCGCACTTTTCTATTGGCTGCCACGTCTCTTTTTGCGGGGCTCAGGGCGTGGGATGTCGGCCGGGTGCCGGGCTTTTCTATATTAACTTATTGATATATAATGGAAAATCCTCCAGGTGCGGCCACTCTCTTCACGAGGACGGGTGGGGTTTGGACCGGCGCCGCCTTCGGGGGAAAGTGAATACGGAGGCTCGCGGCCGGGAGGGCCGAAAAGATCGGGCAGGTCACGGGGCCCGCCGACGCCTGCGTCCCCGGCGGGGATCGCCCGCGTCGCGGCCTATACTAAAGTCTCTGCCGAGACCTTGACCCGCCGCCGGCCTCCGGCGTTCTCGCCGGCCTAATGCTCACTGCGCTGATTTTCTTGGCACTCAAATCCGTAGGCTGATCCGCGCTGCCGGTTTCATGTTCCCTCTGCAATTCCGACCGATTTTTCGTCGTCGGGGCGCTCGCGCGTCTGCAAGATTGCATTTGGACGCGACTAAAACGCCGGAAATGACGGCTGAGTGCATATTTTTTAAGTATCCGACCGTACGTTTTTGTGGGTTACGGGAGAAATTCGTCAGAATCATACGTCGGCATTGTTTCTGAACTATGTGCATTCAAACGCGAAGCGGCTCGTGGCCGCAAATAGAAGCGCTCATGGCGCGTGTTCGGGGACAGATTGTCCCCGGGCTGATCGTTGCGTTGGTGGCGCTTGCGGCCTTCAACTTCGCGGTTTTGATCTCAGCTGACGTCCACCCTTCCGTCTTCGCCATTTCCTCGGTCTGCCTGCTTACCGTTTTCGTAGCGGCGGTTTCGGTCGTGCTTCTCAACAAAGAGATCTCGCGCGGCGATCACTTCGAGCGCGAGGCGGAATCGTATCGCCATATGCTCGACGAGCATTTTTTCGTGTCGAAGATCGACGTGTCGGGCCGCTTTTGCGAAGCCAATCAGAACCTGCTGAACCGCACCGGCTATTCGAGCGACGAGTTCGCGCGCCGGGTGGTCGACGGAGCCGGATCGGGGCTTTGCAATGCCGAGCACCTTTCGGAAATGTGGGAGACCGTACGTCTCGGCAAGACGTGGTCGGGCGAATACTACGATCAGGGCAAGGACGGACTGCCGCTTTGGGTCAGGGCGATTTTCGTGCCCTGGCGCAACGCGCGCGGCGAACTCGAATGCGTCAGCACGATCGGTGTCGACGTGACGGAGCAGCGGAGCGCCGAGCAGGAACTCAAGCGGGCGCATGCGCGTCTCGAAGCTTTCATCAAGCACGTTCCGGCGGCGGTGGCGATGTTCGACACCGACATGCGCTACGTCGCGCATACGGATTACTGGTTGCACGACTACGGCCTCAAGGAGAAATCGCTTGTTGGCCGCAGTCATTACGAGGTGTTTCCGGAGATCCCCCAGTGCTGGAAAGACAAGCATCGCAGAATTCTCGCGGGGGCGACGGAAAGCTGCGAGGAGGAGCGCTTCCAGAGGGCGGACGGATCGGAAAACATCCTGCGCTGGGAAGTGCGTCCATGGTACCTGCCCGACCGGAGCGTCGGCGGCCTGATCATGCTCACCGAGGAGATCACCGAGCGCAAGAAGATGCAGGACGACCTGTGGAAGCTCGTGAAGCTCGATAGCTTGACCGGCCTTCCGAACCGCCTCCTGTTCGGCGAAACGTTGCGCGATGCGATCGCAAGCGCGGATGCGAAGGGCGATCTCCTGGCCGTTACGCTGATCGATCTCGACAATTTCAAGGAGATCAACGATACCCTGGGGCACGATGCCGGCGACGAGCTGCTGAAGATCATCGCGCGCCGTCTCGAACATATGCTTGGCGGCACGGCCAACATCGCCAGGCTCGGTGGAGACGAGTTTGCCGTCCTGATCGGCGGGCATTGCTGCGTCGAGGAGATCGAGGCGACGCTCGCGCGGCTCAAGCGGGCGCTTGCCGAGCCGGTGAAAATTGCGGGCGCGCTCCGGTTCTGCTCCACCAGCTTCGGGTTCACGGTCTACCCGCGCGATGCCACCGCGCCGGGCGACCTGCTCAAGAATGCGGATCTCGCTCTTTATCGCGCGAAGAGCGTCGGGTGCGGCCATATCGGCGAGTTCACGCCCGATCTTCGCGCCGCGATCAATCGCCGGGTCGAGATGCAGGAAGACGCGCTCGAGGCCCTGCAGCGCGGCGAGTTCGTGCTCTTCTTCCAGCCGATCATGCCGGCGGATCCGTCCGAGCCGCCCTCGTTCGAAGCGCTGCTGCGCTGGCAGCATCCGGTTCACGGCCTGTTGGCGCCGGGCCTCTTCGAGGAGGTGCTGGACGAGCCGCGCGTGGCCGCTGCCATCGGCGTGCGCGTCATCGACCTCGCGCTCGAGCAGGTTGCGGCGTGGCAGGCGGAGGGGCTCGAATTCGGTCGGGTGGCCGTTAACGTGACGTCTGCAGACTTTGCGTCCCGGTGCTTTGCGTCACACCTCAAGAGCCGGCTCGACCACTACAGCGTCGCGCCCGAGCGGATCTGTATCGAAGTGACGGAGCACGTGTTCCTCGGTAGCGGAACGCAGCATGTGAGCGATGCGCTCCAGCGGCTGGCGGAGCTCGGCGTCGAGATCGCTCTCGACGACTTCGGCACCGGCTATGCCTCGCTGTCGCACATCAAGGCGTATCCGATCGACCGGCTGAAGATCGACCGTTCGTTCGTGACCGACATGGAAGAGAACAAGGACAGCCTGTCGATCGTGCAGGCCATCGTTCAGCTCGCCCGCAGCCTGGGGCTTTCGACTACGGCCGAGGGCGTCGAGAAGGAGGAGCAGGCCGTGCTTCTCAGAAGCATGGGATGCGCGAGCCTGCAGGGCTATCTCTTCTCACGGCCGAAGCCGGCCGCGGAGCTCGGTCGCTTCCTGAAAAAGGACGTCGTGAAAAAGGACGTCGTGCAGGAGAGTGGCGAAGCCCTGCTCACCCTTGCCATTCGAGCGTGATCGTTTCGGGCGCAACGAGATCCCGCTCCAACTCTTCGGCGGGACCGATGATTCACGCTTCGGGCTGATAGGGCCCGAAGCGATCATGGTCTTTTTCGTGAGACCGATGATTTACGCTTCAGGCTGATAGGGCCTGAAGCGATCATGGTCAGCGGCAGATGAGGACGGGCGTGGCGCTGTGCGTCAGCACCTTGATCGCCTGGCTGCCGAGAAGGAAGCGCATGAGGCCGCGCCGGCCGTGCGAGGACATGACGATCAGATCGCATCCGAGCTTCTCGGCCGTTTCGATAATCCCTTCGGCAGGGAACTGATCTTTCACGTGCAGCGTATCGCACGAGACGCCGAGCGCCTTGGCCTCCGTTTCGACGGCGGACAGGACGCGGTTGGCGTTGGCGGTCACGCTTTCATCGTAGTCCTTGACCGGGAACGCCATGGCGACCTCGCCCGGCGCCACGGCGACCCAGGGCTCCGACACGTTGATCGCCGTCACCTTCGTGTCGAGTGCCTTGGCAATGGCAAGGCCCTGGGCCACGGCCTTCTGGGCCAGTTCCGAACCATCGGTGGCGATGAGAATGTGTTTGTACATCTTTTCCGGCTCCAGGGCTGTCGATCGGGGCGTAGGTCTGAGGCGGCAGAACACGCCGCTGTGATCCTTATAAAGACCTGCTTCTTTTCCGGAAGTTGACGAAAATCAACGTTCGGCCGGCGCATACGGTTTTGGCTTGGCAGCGGCGGATCGCGCATCGTCGGTGCCGCCCGATCCCGCCGAGCGGGAGAATGGTAGCGCCTCGGCGCTGTACTCTCAATCATGGCGGTCGACAGGTCTTCGGTTTATGGGTTGGCGGTTTGCTATGTCGACCCCAGATGTCGGGTTAGAAGCCCGCCGCGGCCCGGAGTTGAGGTTTTCGTGCAGAAGCTCGCCTACATCACGATCGGAAGCGTCGCGACTGTGCTGGCGTTTCTCGGCGCCCTTCTGCCGGGGTTGCCGACGACGCCGTTCCTGCTGGTGGCGCTCTGGGCGTTTGCCCGCTCGAGCGAGCGCCTGCTCGGTCTGCTCGAACGCACACCGCTGCTCAGCACTGCGCTGGTCGAGGCGCGCCGGTTCGAGCAGCGGCGCACCATCCGGCGCGAGGTGAAGGTTTTCGCGCTGGCGTGCGCCTGGGGATCGGTGCTGGTCACGGCGTTGGCCCTCGGTCTGTCGCGGCCCATTCTGCTGGGCGCGGTCGCGGCGGCGGCCGTGGGCGGGACAATCGCGATGTGGTGGTTTCCGAGCGAGCGGTGAGGCCCGCCGCGGGATTGTGGCCGGAGTCAATTTCCCTTGTCGCGCTGGGGCGAGACCCATTGTAGGCGGCGCAGCAATCGGGTAAACACGCCGCGCGGGGGCGGTCCGGTGGACTGGCCGATCCGTCTCGGCGTATGGCCCCGCAGGGCATCAAGCGCCAAAAGCTGCCGTAGCTCAGTGGTAGAGCACTCCCTTGGTAAGGGAGAGGTCGCAAGTTCAATCCTCGCCGGCAGCACCATTTTTCTTCGAAAAATCAAATCTGTATAAAAAAGACCGGGGCGTGGAGAGCCACCCCGGCCTTGGGCGTCCCGACGTGTCGGGCGCACATGACGCTATCTGTTCGTCTGTTCCTCAGCGGGCGGCGACGCGGCGCTCCACTTCCGATTTCGAGA
>DAOMQQ010000029.1:0-20267 GCA_035445405.1 Hyphomicrobium sp. | reverse complement strand
CGTTCGAGGCCGAGAACAGCCAGGCCGTGGAGGAGGCGATCGACGAGATCGCAACGCTTGAGCGCAACCCCATCACCTATGTCGAGCGCATTCCGCACGAGGATCTGAAGCCGCGCGCGTTTGCCGTCGCCCTCGCAGCGATGCTGGTGCTGCTCGCGGCCCGGCTGGCTGAAGTGAGGCTTGTGCCGCCAAGAGAGCGGGAGGTCATCTGAGCATGGAAAACAATCGGACCGCCCTGCGACGCCTCGCCGACAGCGCGCTACGCGGCTTCCGCAAGGTGCGCACCATTCTTCTGACGGCCGGCCTCGCGGTCGCCGTCGTCGCGCTCGCCGCGCTGACGTGGCGCGTCTACCAGATCGACCGGGACAACGCGACCATTGCCGCGCTGGCCGCCGGAGACGATGTCGAAATCGATCTCGCGACGGCGTCCGACGAAGTGGTCTTCGCGCGCTCGCGTTATCTCCTGTACCGCGAGCGCCGCGAGGAGGCGCAAACGGTTTTGGATCTCGGCGGATCGCGGGTCGCGAACCCGAGCCTCCGCGCCCGCCTGCTCTACAACCATGCCAACGCCCGCATCCGTGACGCTGTCACGGCCATCGAGAAAGGCGACCCGGCGCGCGCCATTCCGCTGACGCAGCTCGCCAAGGACGAGTATCGCCTGGCTCTCCGTCTCGATCCATACAACTGGGACATCAAGCACAACTACGACGTCGCCATGCGTCTTGTGCGCGATTTCCCGGGCTATGAAGGCGAGGCGGAAGAGGTGCCGGAAGATGCGCCGAAGAACCTCTGGACCGATCTCCCTGGCGTTCCGCGAGGTCTGCCGTGATGCGCGAGCGATTGGAGGATGCGCGGTTCTGGGTCCTGCTCGCGGCGCTGGCGCTCACGGCGCTGGCGCTGCTCGTCCCGCGCATTCAGATGACGCGCAACGTCTACGACGTCGTCGCCATCGTCGACCTCACCAAGTCCATGATCACGCGCGACATGCATGTGAACGGCAAGGAGGCGGATCGGCTCGACGCCGCGAAGCGCGCCCTGACCCGGCTCCTGGCGGATATGCCCTGCCAGTCGCGCTTAGGCCTCGGCATCTTCACCGAGCGCCGATCCTTCCTGCTCTTCAATCCCGTCGAGGTGTGCGAGAACTTCGCGCCCGTCGAGACCGCCATTCAAAGCCTGGATTGGCGCATGGCCTGGGAAGGCGACAGCATGGTGACGAGCGGCATCTACAGCGCCATGCATGTCGCCGAGGATCTGGGCGCGGACCTTGTTTTCCTTACGGACGGGCACGAGGCGCCGCCGCTTCCACCGGGCGGCGGCATGCCGGACTACGAGGGCGAGATCGGGAAGGTTCGCGGCCTCCTGCTCGGCGTCGGCGGGCGGGACAAGGTGCCGTTGCCGAAGATCGACGACGACGGTAACGAGATCGGCCATTACGGCCACGACGACCTGCCTCAGGAGAACAGGTCGGGCGCGCCGCCGCCGGATGCGCATCTGCGTCCCGGCTGGCATCCGAAGTGGGCGCCCTTCGGCACCGATCCGCCGAAAGGCGACGAGCATCTCGCGTACGTGCGCAGCGAGTATCTCGAAAAGCTTGCAGCCAAGACCGGCCTCACGCACGTGGATCTGATCGATACCCCCAATCTCTTGCCGGCCGTGAGCGCCCACGCGCGCCCGCGCCCGGTCGAGGTGTGGGTGGACATCCGCCCGATTCCGGCGGCGCTTGCACTTCTGCTTTTGGTGGCCCTTTACGCCGCCCCGTTTGCGGGACGGATCGTCTCGCATGCGTGGGCGAACGGCAGGAAGAAAATTAAACCTCGGACCGAAGGACCCGGGAGCAGGACGACCCGCGACACGTCGCGCTCTCTCGGAACGCCGGCGCGTCTCGAAGGCGCGCGAACAGGCGTGTGAGCGAAAAACGGACTTCAAACGAAATGAGGAAGAGAATGACGCGTATTTTGAAATCACTTTGCGCCTTGAGCCTTTCGCTGATCGCAGCCACCGCCGCGTTCGCGCACGGTCCCACGCCGCAGCGGGCCGACGAAACGATCACCATCGCCGCGCCGCCCGCCAAAGTGTGGGAAGCGATCAAGAACTTCGGCGACGTGAGCTGGCATCCCGGCATTACCAAGGTGGAAGCGACCGGCGGCAACGATACGGGCGCCTCGCGCACCATCACGCTCGCGACCGGCAATCTGGTCGAGGGGCTCGACGAGTACAGCGACGAGGAGATGACCTACGGCTATCGCCTGTCCACGGAGAACCTCGAAGCTTTCCCCGTGAGCTTCTACTCCGGAAAGATCACGGTGGCCCCGTCCGGCGACGGCAGCGAGGTGACGTGGATAAGCCGCTTCTACCGCGCCGACACCGGCAACTTCCCGCCCGAGCATCTGAACGACGCCGCGGCCGTCAAGGCCATGACCGAGTTCATGCAGCAGGGGCTCAACGGTCTCAAGGCGAAGGTCGAAGGGCAGGGCTGATCCAAGGCCCCTCCTTGGGAGGTCCCGCGCGATGTCGAACGTGTTGAGAGGCGTGGTTTCCGCGATCGTGTGGACCGTTTCGGTGAGCGGTGCGGCCGCCGAGCGGATCTACATCCTGAGCCAGCAGGGTGCGGTGCTGAGCGAGGTGGCGGCGGGAGCGGACGCGCCCGGCGAGGGCGCAACCGTCAAGCTGGAAAAAGGCCCCGCGTTGCTGGCGCTCGCGCCGGATGCTCCGCTGGCCTATGTCACCCACTCCGATCTCGGCCGGGTGTCCGTGGTGGATCTGGACCAGCGCCGTGTCGTGCGGACGATCGACGTGCCCGGCTCGCCGTTCGGGATCGCCGCCGGCAAGGACGGGCGCATCTTCGTCGGCGACTGGCATCAGGATCATGTCATCGCCGTCGATACGGCGGGGGATGCCGAGCCGAAGCTGACGAAGGTTCGTGTCGGGCGCGCGCCTGCACACGTGGTGTTGTCCCCCGATGGCGGGACGGTGTTTGTCGCCAATCGGGAGGACGACAGCGTCAGCGTCGTTCGAACGGCCGACATGACCGTTGCGGCGACGATCCCGGTGGGGCACGCGCCGTTCGCGATGACGCTCTCGCCGGATGGCGCTCGTTTGTTCGTCGGCAACATGCAAGGTGGCAGCGTCAGCGTCGTCGACACCGAAAAGCTTGCGGTGAGCGAGACGTGGAAGACCGGTCCCATGCCCTACGGCGCGGCGGTCACGCCCGATGGCGGCCGCGTCCTGATCACGCATCAGGGAGGCGGCACCGTCGGCGTGTTCGGGGAGACCGACACCGCGCTCGCGACCGTCAAGGTCGGGAGCTATCCCGAAGGCGTCGCGATCGGAGAGAACGGGACGCGCGCCTACGTCGCCAACTGGTTTTCCGACAATGTATCCGTGATCGATCTCGACACCATGAAAGAGATCCAGCGGATCAAGACGCCGGCAGGGCCGCGCGCGGTCGCCGTGCGCTCCGCTCCGTGACGCCGTGCGGCGGCATGCCTAGCCGTCCTGAAGCGAGAGGAAGCGCATGATGCGTCGAGCTTTGAGACCGGTGTTCGCGGCCTTCTGCGCCATCATGCTCTCGCTCCCATCGGCCGGCGCCGAAGAGGGCCGCTTTTGCGGAGACGCCGTCGAGAGCGGACGGTCTTCGGGCGACACGCGTGAGGAAGCGGAAACCAAGGCGAAAGGCTGGTGGTCGTCGCGCGCCGGCACGTCCGGCCGCGGCTACGAGCACTGGGAGCATGCCCGCGACAGGTCCGTGGAATGCACCGCGGACAATGCCGGCAAATTCTACTGCAAGGCGAAGGGACGTCCGTGCCTTCCGCCGGGAACGCTGCCGGACAACGTGCCGAAGATCGAAATGTAGGTCGCTTCGGACCCTGCTCGTCGGAAGGCTCCCCCCCCAGGAACCCTCAGTGCAGCATGGCGCCGCCGCGCGCGGCCGCCTTCGTCTCCGGGCGACCGAGAGCCGCCGCCGTCATGCCGAAGCGCGCCGCCGCGCCTGCGAGCACCGGCGCTTCCGGCCTCCGCGCGAAGTGGGCGGCGGCATCTGCGATGCCGGAGCGATCGCCCTGGCAGCCGGCCCGCATGAGGGCGATGAGGTCCCACTCGTCCTCGGTGATGCGCTTTCGGCAGACCGGACAATGCGGCGAGAGATAGCCGAACGTGCCGTAGCGCTCCGTTCGCATGGCGCGCACGAGAACCGCGATGCGCGCCGCGATTCCGGGGCCCAGATCGGCGCCGAACCGCTTTTCCGCGTGGCTGATGGCCGAATCCAATCCGTCGACGCGGTTGTGTTCATAGCTGGTGCAATGAAGCCGCAAGAGATACAGCCACTCGCATTCCATCTCGCCGAGACCGGCTGCGTGAATGTCCGGAAGGATTCCGTGATCTTCATTGCACATGAGACGTCTCTTTCGTGTCTCTCTATTCGCCGGAGAAAAGGACCATCGCCGCGCCGAAACGCGCCCTCTGGCGTACAGCCAGCCCGCAGATGACATCCCCGAATGAAAGAGCGGCGGTGCCCGATCTGGTCTCGGAAGAACGACCGATAGGGTCACCGCCGCCAACTTGGGAGCCCAGGCAGTGCGGGAGGATCTCTGGACCCCAAGCTCGGGGATCACGCGCGAGATGCAGCACATCGAAACGCGGACAAGAGCACCCTACTAATGTTGAATTATGTAGTCAACAAATATGGGCGGGTAGGTTTGCCGCAGGTATGTCGCACCCGCCAACCGGCATAAGCACCTCAGAAATTCATCGTTGCCAGCGTAGATTGATCGCCTTACGCCGCAGGGTCGCGGCGCGCGGGTCGACCGGCCCGGTGACCGCGCACATGACGGCCCGGGCCCACTGCGCTAGGCTGCGGCACGTCACGCGGCGCAAGCCCAATCAGAAACTGTTCGAGGAAGGATGATCGCCCATGACCGATCGTGAAGGCGCACCCAAAATTCAAAGACCCGAGACGATCGTTCTTCACGCCGGCTGGCGGGCCGATCCTTCGACGGGCGCGGTGGCCGTGCCGATCTACCAGACCACCTCCTATCAATTCCACGACACCGAGCACGCCGAGAATCTCTTCGCCTTGAAGGAACTCGGCAACATCTATACGCGCATGATGAACCCGACGACGGATGTGCTGGAGAAGCGCGTGGCGGCGCTCGAAGGCGGCGTCGCGGCGCTTGCGGTCGCATCCGGCCAGGCGGCTTCCGCGTACGCGCTTCAGAACCTCGCGCGCGCGGGCGACAACGTCGTGAGTTCTACCGATCTATACGGCGGAACGTGGAACCTGTTTGCAAACACGCTCAAGGATCAGGGCATCGAGGTTCGCTTCGTCGATCCGTCCGATCCCGAAAACTTCCGCCGCGCGACCGACGACAGGACGCGGGCGTATTACGCCGAGACGCTTCCCAACCCCAAGCTCGCGGTGTTTCCCATCGCCGAGGTGGCCGCCATCGGCCGCCCGCTCGGCATTCCCCTGATCGTGGACAATACCGCCGCCCCCGTGCTCTGCCGCCCGCTCGATCATGGCGCCGCGGTCGTCGTCTATTCGTCGACCAAGTACATCGGTGGCCATGGCACCTCCATTGGCGGCGTGATCGTCGACGGCGGCAATTTCGACTGGGCGGCGCACCCTGCGCGCCAGCCTGCGCTCAACACGCCGGATGCGAGCTACCACGGCGCGGTCTGGACCGAGGCCGTCAAGCCGCTCGGCCCCATCGCCTACATCATTCGCGCCCGCGTGGTTCTGCTGCGAGACCTCGGCGCGGCGCTCTCGCCGTTTAATGCGTTCCTTTTGTTGCTGGGCATCGAGACGCTGCCGTTGCGCATTGCGCGCCATTCCGAGAACACGGCCGCAGTTGCCGATTGGCTCGCGAGACACCCGGCAATAACGCGGGTCATTCATCCCTCCCAGCAAGACGGCGAGCAGCGGGCGCGCGCCGATCGATACTTGAAAGGTGGGCAAGGCGGTCTCGTCGGGTTCGAGCTCAAAGGAGGCCGCGACGCAGGCCGCCGCTTCATCGACGCGCTGAAGCTCTTCTATCATGTGGCCAACATCGGCGACGCGCGGAGCCTCGCCATCCATCCCGCGTCGACGACACATTCGCAGCTTTCCGCCGAGGAGCTTCGGGCCACCGGCGCAACGGACGGGTATGTCCGCCTCGCCGTTGGTCTCGAGCACATCGACGATATTCTCGCCGATCTCGAACGGGCCCTTGGCGTGTCGGGCGCGTAAGCCCAGCCTCTCGTCGCTCACGAATAGAAAACCCCCGAGCCTGGGATCCAGGCTCGGGGGTCACTGCGCCTTTCGGGAGAAGGGACGTCAGTTAGTTGTCGAACTTCCACGTAAAGCCGGCCCAGAGGGTGCGGCCGACGCCGGGCTTGGCACCACCCTCCATGTCCGAGATGTAGAACTCGTTGGTCAAGTTCTGGCCGGAGACGAACAGCGTCAGACCGGTATCCGGAAGCGTGTAGTTCGCCCGGGCCGAGAGCAGCCACTGGCCCTCAACTTTGCCAACAACAGCGTCGGAGTTGCAGCCCGGCTGGACGACGCCATTCTCGTTCACGCAAGTATAGGGAACCGTATTGAGTGCGTCTGTGAAGAAACCACCATGATACGTGCCGGTAACGCTGACGTCAAAGCCGGACCTGTGTTCGACGCCCAGCGTAAGGCTCGCGAAGTCACGCGGAACTTCCGGAACCTTGTTGCCAGAGACATCGACGCCCCGATCCTCGCCCCGCTTGATCTCCGAGTCTGCGTAGGTGTAGACGGCTTCACCGAAGAAGTTCCAGGGGCCGCCCGTGAACGGCTGACTATCCAGGCGCGAGTAGATCTCGAAGCCGTTGATCTCGACCTCGTCGACCGTGCCGTAAAGGTTGTTGCCGCTCGGGAGGTTGATTGGTGACTTGATCTGATAGTTGTCGATGTTGCTGTGGAAGTAAGCGAGATCGAGTGTCAGGCCGCGCACGGCCGTCGTGCGGAAACCGACCTGATAGTTGTCACCTTCCTCATCCGGCAGCGGGAAGGCCGGGCCGCGCGCCACCTGCGGCGTGATACCCTGATGAAAACCACCGTACACGGTCGAGCGCGGTGCCACTTCCCAGGCGAAGGCTACGCCCGGCAGCACGTGATCGTGATCCGAAGTCGAAATCCCATCCGTCGCTGGCGCCTCAGGCCTGTAAATACCGTTGCGCGTGATGTCGTAGTTCTCGAAGCGCACGCCGGGAGTGATGGTGAGGTCTCGCGTAACGTGGATCGCCGTTTGGATGAACGCCGAGAACACGTCGGCTTCGAAGGTCCCGAAGCGGCCGCTGTCGGGATATCCCCCGATGCCCAGCGGCGGCGGAACGCCGGCGTTGGATGCGAAACAGCTGCCGCTCTGATTAGCCCCAAGCCGCTGTCCTCTCAGACCCACGCTGTTGCAGTTCTCGAACTCGTGGCGCTCGACACGCACGCCGCCCTGGAAGTCGAACGACATGCCGGCAAACAACGGGATCTTTGCAATTTCGATGCGACTGTCGGCGCCGTAAAACTCATAGGTCCGCTCGCGACCACGCATGTGCCCGTCCGGAGGATTGTCCGGACCGCCACTGCGCGCTTCGAAGCGATTGCGTTCGTTGTGGTTGTAGAAGACCTGCGTCGAGAGCGTGGTGTTCGGGTCGATGTACCAGTTATGCGTGGCCTGAATGCGGTACAGGTCTGCATTGTAGGTATTGTAATCGGTCGCACGCGTATTGCCGCTGGTTGCGAAGCCCGATCCCGGACGGTTCGACTTCTCACGGCCGTAGCGATAGAAGTCGGCCTCGGTGCCGCGGAAATTGATCTCGTCATAGTTGTCACGCTGGCGGAAGTAGCCACCGGAGATCGTGAGATCCTGATTGCTGCCGCGGAAGCCGAGAGCCCCGTGGAAGTCGTTGTAACCCAGGTCCTCGTTGTTCCAAGCGCCGCCGGCGTCGCCACCAGAGTACGAGGCGACGATTCCGACGTTGCCGAGGTTCTGACGCGTGTGAACGTGGCGATAATTGTTGACGCTCCGATCAGTGCCGTCCGTGTGGCCGATCGCGGCCGTAATCACCGTCTCCGAAGCGCCGAATGGATTGAGGTTGCGGAAGTTCACGACGCCATGATTGTTAAGGGGGCCATATGCCACGATTGTGCCGCGCAGCACCTCAACACTTTCAATGCGCTCGGTCGGTGGCGTGTAATGCGTCGACGGGTCGAGGTAAGCCGAGAAGTTGATCGGAACGCCGTCCTCCATAATGAGGACTTTGCGCGAGCGGCGAACCGGCGAGCCGCGCAGACCAATTCCGCTGTGACGGCCGAACCCGTCGTCGGACACGACGGTGACGCCTGGCACGCGCGAAAGAAGCTCGTGGTTGTTGAGCGGCCGCTGCTGCTCGATCTGCTCCGCGGTGACAACTGTGCCGGCGCCTGCATAGTTCTGAAGATCCTGCGGCAGGATGCCCTGCGAACTGTCGACGGGATTGATGTTCTGTGCGTTGCCCGCAGAGCGTCCGTCGGTGCCGCGAACCTGCCCGCCTGGGGCAGGCTCGGCATCGACGTAGTCATAGGCGGGCGGCGGCTGCGGCGCGGGCGAAGCTTGAGGCGCCGACGCGGCCTTCTTCTTGGCGGCCGGCGGGGCCTTCTTCTGCTGGATGACCTCGACTTCCGGCAGCGCCCCATCGGCAGGCTGAGCAGCTTCCTGAGCAAAAACGGGTGAGGCCATGAACCCCACCGCTCCGGCCATCACCGTGAGCATAAGTTGTCGACGAACCAACATCCGAACCCCTCCCCAGTAACTCTTGCCGGCACTACGCGGCAAAAAGCGTCCCCATCCTCAGTTCCCTTCTGCCCCGTCCACGCTTCACAGGCGAAAACCTGCGCCCCCGTGTTTGGAACAGTTTCGTTATAAAGTTGCCGCATGTTCACGGGGTGGGTGTGGCCCAGCAACTGAGGAAGCGTACGGGCGGAGGCATGACCCGGCGGTGATACCGACGGGAAACTACGCAAAAATCAATGATTTCAGGAGGTTGGCCTACTCATCCGGGATATATTGGCAATGATGCTGCCAGTTAACACCCGGGAAAATCGGAGCATGCAGGTCAGGCCGTTCGCGTGCGCCGGGCCGAATCTTCGGCTTGGAAACGTGACGTGGTGGTCCGTGGACCGCCCAGTCCGCGAAACCTTCGAGCCAAGTGAGAGAAGCGGCCCGAAGATTTCGCGTCCTTGGGAGAAGTGAAGGTTGGAGCGCTCCGCTCGGGCGAGGACGCTCCAGTCGTGCTCAGTCGAACTTGAGCGTAAAGCCACCCATGACGGTCCGGCCGACGCCAGGCTTCACGCCGTCCGAGCGCTCCGAGATGTAGAACTCGTCCGTAAGGTTATGGCCGGTGGCCCAAAGCGTGAGCTGCTCGGTCACCTTGAAGTTGGTCCTGGCCGAGAGCAGCCATACGTCAGGCACCAGGCCCTCATCGGCGAAGGACGAGTTGAGCACATCGGTGTGGTAGTCGCCGCGATAGGTCCAGCTCACGCTCGCATCCCAGAGATCGCGGTAGGAGGTGCCGAGCGTAAGATGGGCAAAGTGCCTGAAGGTCTCAGGCGGGCGGTTGCCGGCGACATTGATGAACGTAGCGCCGTCGTCCTCGGTACCAAGGCCTTTTTCGATCTCGGCATCGATATAGGTGTAGGTCACCTCGCCGAAGACGTTCCACGGGCCGCCAACGAACGGCTGGCTGTCGAGACGTCCATAGATCTCGAAGCCGGTGAGCGTGACCTCGTCGATCGTGGAGAACACGCGATCGTTGCCAGCGTCTTGGTACGACTCGCCGAACTGGTAATTGTCGATCCGGTTGTGGAACACGGCCATGTCGACCGTAACGCCGCGGACCGCGGTCGAGCGTAATCCGATCTCGAAGTTGTCACCGATTTCCTCCGGAGGCGCCTCAAAGACATCGAGGTCGTTGATCGCATCGCGAATGATATGCGGCGCGAAGCCACGATGATATCCGCCGTAGAATGTCGTGCGCGGCATCGTTTCCCAGGCGAACGAGATCATCGGCAGAACGTGATCGTAGCTCGCGCTTCCGTCGGCTGCGGGATCGTCGAGATCGCGGAACGACACGTCATAGCTTTCGAAGCGCACACCAGGGGTCACGGTGAGGCTTGGCGTCAGATGGATCGCGGTCTGAACGAAGGCCGCAAACGCGTCGGCTTCGAGCTTCTGGGGAGGATCGTCTGGCGCACCCCGGTTGCCGAATGTGAGCACCTCGTTGAGGCCGCCGATGCGGTTCTGGTTAGTGAACCGGTGCTCCTCGTAGCGGATGCCGGCCTGCACGTCGTGCCTCAGGCCGAACGTCGTGAGGTTGGCGAACTCGATGCGGGAATCGGCACCATAGTTGCGGTAGTGACGGTCGCGCCCTTCCATCTCGAGCGCACCCACGGCGGCGTTGTCGTTGGGATAGAAGCGCGCACGCTCATGATCGTTTCCGAAGAAACGCGTAGAGATGGTCGTGTTGTCGTCGATGTAGAGGTTGTGCGCGACCTGGAAGCGGAAATAGTCGGCATTGTAGCTGCTGAGGTTGTGACAGCACTGAGCCTCGTCCATCGCGCCCGCCGCGGCCGCTGCCCGCTTGTTGCGGCGAAATGCGAAGAAATCGTCCTGGTCCTCGATGTTGTCCTCATCGTAGGTGTCCCGCTGGCGGAAAAAACCGCCCGAGATCGTGAGGTCCTGCATCGAGCCGCGGAAACCGATGGCGCCGTAGAAATCGTTATAGCCGAGTTCTTCCACGTCCCACGAGCCGCCCGCGTCCGCGCCCGAGTAGGATGCGACGACGCCCACGTTCCCGAGGTTCTGGCGCGTGTGCACGTGGCGGAAATTGTTGATGTCTTTGTCCGAGCCCTTGGTGGTGCCGATGCCGGCCTTGATCACGGTCTCGTTAGCGCCGAACGGCGACAGATTGCGGAAGTTGACCACGCCGTGATTGTTGAGCGGGCCGTAATTCACAATCGGTCCACGGAACACTTCCACGCTCTCGATGCGCTCGATCGGCGGCGTGTAGTGCGTGGACGAGTCGAGGTACGTCGAGAAGTTGATCGGAACGCCGTCCTCCATCACGAGGATCTTGCGCGAGCGGCGCGGCATGGAGCCGCGAACGCCGATGCCGCTGTGGCGGCCGAAGCCGTCGTCGCTGATCGTCGAGACGCCGGGCACGCGGACCAGCGCCTCGTGGACGGTGGCCGGCCGGAAGTCATCCATCTGGCCGGTGGTGATACGGCTGGCAGCACCCTGGGCGTTCTGCAGGTCACCGGGCACGAGGGCCTTGGCGTTGATGGGCGCGAGGGGGCCCTCTTCGGCGCGCTCGGATGCCGGGCCGCTGGCGGCGGCTCCGTACGGGGAGTTTTCTAGGGTGTCGACCTGGGCCGCTACAGGAGCTTCCGGCGCGAGCGGCGACGCGGTTTGCGCCGGTGCCCGTCTTGTCCTCTTCACGCCCGTTGCGAGCGGGGTCTTTTTCTGGATGACCTCGATCTCCGGCAGCGTGCTTTCTGCAGGTTCGGCGGCGTCCTGTGCCATTGCCGGCGATGTCATGAGTCCGACAGCGCCGGCCATCACCGTGAGTTTCAGATGTCTGCGTCCTAGCATTCAAACCCCTCCCCAATACGCTTGCCGGTTCATCCCGGCAGATAAAGTCCCAAATCCCCCAGCAGTCGTCCGCAAAATCCCGCGAAATCTGCCAATGATCCCAATGCCTTTTACGGCTTTGGGCGGTTAGTTTTGCTATAAAGTTTCAATAATCTCCCGACGCCATGGTTTAGGTGTCGCTCGGATGCAGCAATTGGGGATGCGCACTGGCGGTGACATCAGTCGGGAAGATTGCCTCGGGAAAACTACGATAAATCCACAAAAATCGGGAATAAGTCCCTATTTAAGCGGGATAATTCCGCAACGACGCCGGGAAGCAGGCAGCTTTTTTGACCGTGCTCAGGGACGAGCGGGAACGCCATTCTTTCGGTTGGTGTCCCGGTCCTGGACACGATCCGCTCCGACTCTTATTCAAAGAACAGGCCCTATCGCTCCAGGCACGAGCGTGACGCGGGCGCAAGCGAGCCGATCCGCCGCGGCAGGGCGTGGCCTAAGCCGTTCAATCCAAAGCTCCAATCGGGGATGGCGATGTACAACTGGACGCAGGAGGCGGTCGCAAGAAACCTGCCCGTCGCGGCCCTGTTCTCGCGTGCTCCGCTTGTCATCGGGCTCGCGTTCGTGGCGAGCTATGTTGTGGTCGACTGGCTGAGCGACATCAGCCACGTGGCATCCGTCGGCGTCACGCCGTGGAATCCGGCGACAGGCCTGAGCTTTGCGCTCGTTCTGCTGTTGGGCCGTGAATACATCCCCTGGCTTTTCATCGCGCCGTTCGTGTCGAACCTGGTGGTGCTGCCCGAGCCTTTGCCGCTGGACGTCAACCTTCTGGGTTCGTGCCTGAGCGGATTGGGTTATGGCGGCGCGACGGCTCTGCTCACCCTGCCACGGCTGAGGTTCGACCGCACGCTGAGCACCCGGCGCGCGCTGATGCTGCTGATCCCCGTGGCGACGGTGAGCACGGCACTTGTCGCAGTCACGTATGTGGCGCTGTTGGGGGCGTCCGGGCTGATCGCTTCGGCGGACGTGGTGCCGACGGCGCTGCAGTGGTGGATAGGAAACATGATTGGCGTCACCGTCGTGACGCCGTTCCTCCTGATCCTCTTCACGCGGCGCCGGTTTCTGGTGCCGTCTGTCGAGCTTGCCGTGCTGGTCCTGGCTTTGGCGGCAACGGTCGCGGCGGTCTTCGGTCTTTCGGACACGTTCCGCTTCAAGCAATTCTACCTGTTCTTCTTGCCCGTCATGTGGACCGCCGTGCGCTTCGGTCTCGAAGGCGTCACGGCCGGCCTCGTGCTCACGCAGATCGGCCTCATGTCGGCAATGCAATATTCGGGGGTGGAGACGAGCGACATAACATCGTATCAAGCGCTCATGATCGTACTCGCCCTGACAGGACTGACGATCGGCGCCGTGGTGAACGAGCAGCAGCGCACGCAGGCGCAGTTGCGCCAGAACCAGGAGGCGCTCGAGCGCGCCGCGCGCCTCGATACCATGGGCGCCTTCGCGGCCGTTCTCGCCCACGAGATCAACCAGCCGCTGACCGCGATTGCCAACTACGCGCGCCTCGTCAAGATGGCCGTGAACAAAGAGCCGGCCGACAACACGACGGCGCGCGAGGCGGCCGAGCATGCGGTCGCCCAGGTCGATCGCGCGGCCGAGGTCGTGCGGCGCCTCAGAGACTTCATCCGTATGGGCACCAACGAGATGGTGCCTCAATCCTGCGTCGAACTGGTCCGCGAGGCCATTTCTCATTGCCGCTTCGATACCGCCACGACCACCGTGGAGATCGAGACTCGGATCGCGCGCAATCTCCCGTCCGTCGTTTGCGATGGCCTGCAGATCCAGCAGGTGCTGATCAATCTGATCCGCAACGGTGCCGAATCCATCACCGCAGGCGGCCGACCCGATGGCCGCATCCTCGTTTCGGCGAGCCTCGCCGAGAGCGGGCGGGTGGTTGTGAAGGTCGAGGACAATGGGCCGGGCTTCGACCCCGATATTCTCGCGCGCGCCGTCGCTCCGTTCGCGACGACCAAGAGCGAGGGCCTGGGGCTCGGCCTCGCGCTTGCCCATTCGACCGCCGAATCGCACGGCGGCCAGCTCGCTGTCGAAAATACCGGCAGCGGTGCCGCGGTATCCTTCACCCTTCCAACGACGGTGACGGGTACCTAAATAAAGGCAGACATCACATAATTGGGATGGAGACACATAATAGGGATGGAGACGACGTGACCGTAGCTTTGATCGACGATGATTCCGCTGTCCTGCATTCGATGCGCCTTCTGATCGAGAGCCGGGATATCCCCGTCGCATGTTACGAATCCGCCGAGGCGTTCCTTGAGGAGTTGCCCGACAACAGGCCATCGTGCGTTGTCGCGGATGTTCGCATGCCCGGGATGACGGGGCTCGAGCTGCAGCGCGAGCTCAAGTACCGCAATCTGGAGGCTCCGCTGATCCTGATCAGCGGGCACGCCGACGTCTCGATGGCCGTGCAGGCTTTGAAGAACGGGGCGTTCGATTTCTTCGAAAAGCCTTACGACGGCGAGCGGTTCGCCAACAGCGTGACGGACGCGGTGCAAAAGGCGCGCCGCCAAAGCACCGAGCAGAACGAGCGCACCGATATCGCCGAGCGCCTGAAGGCCCTGTCGCCGCGCCAGCGGGAGGTGCTGGAGTTTGTGGCGGCGGGCATGTCCAACAAGCAGATCGCAGCCAAGCTCTCGATCAGCCCGCGCACCGTCGAGACGTATCGGGCGTGGGTCATGGAGCGCATCGGAGCGCAGAACGTGGCCGACCTCGTTCGCAAGGTGAGTGCGCTGCTGCCGGCAGAGCTGCCGAAATAGAGAGTTGGCGGGAAGATCCGCCGTAGGCGGTGCTCGGGAACTTCCGTTTCTGTCGCGTGTTGAGACGGCATGCGGGCCATGCGCCATGGCTCGTCGTGGCGACAGAACAAACGGAACGTCCCATGCGGTATATTCTTCTTTGGGCTCTAGGGGTGCCGGCCTCGGTGCTGATTTTGCTCGCGCTGTTCGGCTGGATCTGAGCGAGCGCGCAAACAAGAAAAGCGTCTCCAACCTTACGCTGTCGAAGCGTTTTCATGCCGGTCCTCGTGGCCGGTTTCTTTTTGCTCTGAGTCTTTCGGCATGCACCCACTGAGGGCGGCGCGACAGCCGTCTCAGCAGAGTCAATCAATGCAATGCAGCGTATTCCGCATGTCCGATCGCAGCGTCGTTCGGATCTTCAGCGGCATAGGCGAGGTCCGAAAGCGCGCTCGCCTGCACCAGTTCCTCGGCAATGCTGCGGCGCATGTCGGGCATCACCTCGTCGAGCTGCAATTGCTCGGACCATCTCAGAAGCGATTCATAGAGCGTGATTTCGTACCGCTTGAGCGCGAGGAAGGCCGCCGCGCAGCCCTGCGTGCCGCCCTCCAGGCGGTTTGCATTCGCCTCCCACGCATCGCGGAGAAGTGCCGTCGTCACCCACGAGGCTTCGGTGCGGGGCTCCAGATAGAAAATCGCGAAGATGCGCTCGATACGCACCGCCTGCGCTTCCGATTGCCGAAGGATATCGCCGAGCGTGCCCATCAGGCGCACGTCCGCAACGCTCCCCGAAATGAGCGAAAGGGATGCAACGAGCTGCTTTTCCGTATCGTAGATATGCCGCAGCGTGCGCATGTAGACGCGCTCGAACTTCTGCATGGGTGAGACCTGCTCCGTGATCGCATCAACAAGAGTGCTTCCGGAAAAGTGGGAACCGGGTCATGGCGAAGCCGTGCCCTCACGAAGTCCGATAAGAAGCACAATAAACCAAAAACTTGGACCATGACCGCTTCAGGCCCTATCAGCCTGAAGCGTGACTCATCGGTCTCAACAACGAGAAAGAGCGTGATCCCGATTCAATCGAAAATGATCACGCTCTAGAGCCGTTCCGCGGTTCCATCAAAATCGGAACGGCTCTAATGAGGATAACGCAGGCACGAAATCGAGGTTCCCGAGCGGCAGCGCGCCCCGCACCGGCGGCTATTTGCGTTTGCGCCGCGTGGTAAACCGCGCGTTGCCGAGACCTGTGCCGATGGTGAGAACCGCCCAGTGGTCGTAGGTGCTCATGAACGGCAAGGCGCTGAGCCCCTGCACGACCGCATCGTTGTGCATCACGACGGCGGTATCGTGCTTGCCGATTTCGGGGATGGCTTCCCCCAGGCTCTCGGCCAGATTGAAACTCTTGGTTTCCCAGTTTCCCGGCAGGTTCTGCGCGCCGGTCTCGATGGCGCCGTTCTCGCGGATGAGGCCGGGGCAGCCGACACCGATGACGGGCGCGAGCTTGAGCTTGTCCTTTGCGGCGAGCTTGATGAGATCCTGGAGCATGTCGACCAGCCTGTCGACGGCCTCGTCGCGCTTCGTCTTCTCGTCGCCGTGGCGCCAAAGCTCCGACTTCCAGACCTTGGCCTTTTCGAGCGTTTTGGATTTCTTGAGGTTCGTCTCGACGACACCGGCGCGGATGTTGGTGCCGCCGATATCGACGGCGAGAAGCCCGTCGAAACCTTCGAGCGTCCAGGCTGGCATGAGATGCGCCGCGCCCACGAGCCCGGCTTCGTCCGGATGATGCCGGATAAGCTCGAGCTCGATGTCCTTGCCGCCCGCCTTGAGGAGGATCTCCGTACGTCCCACGGCGAGGGCGCCGACGCGGCTGTCGGAGAACCCTCCGCCGATCACGATGGCTTCCGTCGCGCGCCAGCTCGCGGATTTGAGGAAGCGCCGGATGACGCGATCCAGCTCCTTCGCGAACGCTTCGATGGCGCTGTGGATCAGGCCGCCCGCCTCCGGGTCGCCGTCCGCCAGCAACTCGTCGAGCTTTTTCTTGCTGATTTCTTCGGTCGCTTCGTCGCCGAGCGGGTCGGCGCCCAGTTTGCGCAAGGGCTCGCGCCATTCGTCCATGATGGCCGTGAACGCGCTGCGGCTCGCCCGATCGCCGACGAAGCCTTCTTCGTCGCGGATCTCGAGATTGTAGCTGTCCACGTCCACGCTGGGCAGGACCTTGGCGCCATGTTGGGTGATGACGGGCAATCGCAGAATCCATGGGAATGTGGAACGGAAGACGGAAGCCCGCGGTTTGAAGGCCGCAGGAAACCCAGAGCATGAGGCAAACGCCGATCCCCTCCGGAAAGATCGGTTCATTACGAAATATTTTTCTCAGCAGCCGTTGAAGCCTGACCGCGCCCGCCCCGCCGCTTACGCGTTTGCTGCGATGTGGCGCCGCAGCAGGAGTCATGTTTTCGTCGATTTTCAAAGGCATGGACGCCTTTGATTGAACGAGGAAAATTCCCCGCAGAAGAAGACGAGGCTCCGATGCGGACGGGTGCGTGCGTGTTCCGATCTAAACGCCTGACGCCGACGATGCTGTTGGCTGCGATCGCGCTGAACTCCGGTGCGGCGCTCGCGAGCGGTCCCACGGGCTGCGAGGCCATCAACCAGGGTGCGCTCGATTTCTCCGTCGCACCCGGACAAAGCGGTGCGCGCGGCGCGATCCTCGACCAGGGGGATGCGCTCGCCATCGCGATCTCGACCGATTCCTCGGCTTCGGTCTCGGTCGACAGCGTGGCCGACGGTCCGGAGACGCTCTATTCGGGCCCGGCGTCGTCCGTTCTGTTCGTTGCCCCGCGGTCGGGAGACTACGGCTTCCGCGTCTCGGCCGAGAGCGGGTCCGGCGCCCGGCTGCGCATCACGTGCACGTCGGCGGCGCATGCGTGGACGGAGCGGAGGCTCGAGGATCGCCGCAAGGCCTTCCTCGCCGCACGCGATCCCGATCGGATGCGCATCGACCGTCCCCGTGGCGAGTTCAACCCGTTCGGCGATACCGGCCTCACCGGCGCGCCGGAAGACGGGCCGCCACGCGACATCACGGCGTCGTTCAGCCTGTCCGAGCTGACGGCGGCGATGAACCCCGATCAGAAGCGCGAGCCCGGGATCCTCGATTTCTGGTTCGAAGGCCGGCATCTCCACTACGACACCGTCGACATGAACGCGCGCGACGTCGACGGTAACATGATGGTCATGTATTTCGGCAGCAAATACATGCTGGGCCCGGACATCATGCTGGGCACGCTCGCGCAGTTCGATCAGGCAGTGGAGGGAACGGGCGTGTCGGCGCGTGGCTGGATGGCCGGGCCGTACGTGAGCGTTCGCTTCGGCCATGGGATCATTTTCGATGGGCGCGCGGCTTGGGGCACCGCCGACGGCCTTCCTCGCGGCATCATGCTCGATACGGCCTCGGCCGACAGACGCTTGATGCGGGGCACGCTTCGCGGCACGCGCCCGGTCGCCGGGTGGACGTTCTCGCCCAGCGTCGGCCTCTCGTATGCCGACGACACGCCCGAGCTGAGGGGCACCGCGGTGTCCCACACTCCGGCGACCGGAGGGAGCGGGCGGCTCGATTTTCTGCCCGAGGTGAAGCGCCGGTTCACGCTCGACAGCGAGACCTACCTCGAGCCACGCTTCGCGGCGGGCGGTTTTCTCGCATTCGAGGATTTCTCGGAGATCACGCCCGGCAACGTGACCGCGCACCCCGACCTGCATTGGAAGGCGGAGGCCGGCGTGGCGCTGGGCAAGAAGGACAGCCTGAGTCTCGAAGCGACGGGTGGCGTCGAGACCGGCGGGCAGACGGGCACGGATACCTGGTCCGGCCGGCTGCAGCTCAACATGCCGCTCGGGAAGTAGCGCCCGGCGCCTTCTCGCCAATCCATTGATCCGGCCGGCAAAAAAAGATCCGGAACCTTTCGCGGAGGAACGCGTTACCGCGGGTCAGGGTAGCGTGTGGAGGGAAGCGTGCTTAGTCGAGAGGGCACGGGCGAAGGAGAAGTCCTGCGCTCGGTTCTTGCTGCATTGAAAGCCCTCGGAAACGGGGACAAATCCATCAGGCTCCCCGAGAGCTGGCCCGGTTTGGCGGGCGAGGTCGCGGGCGCATTCAACGTGGTCGCCTCCGCGGAGGCGCCGCATGCTGAGGCCGACGCGCCGAACGGCGTACGAAACGGCGCGCGTATTCGTCCGCTACGGCCGACCGCAAACGCGCATGCAGCGGCCGACAGGACACGCGTGCTTTCGACCGATCAGGCGAGCGCGCTGCTCGATGGCTTGCGCGCGTTGAGGCGGGGCGACGAAACGGTCCGCCTTCCGCTCGGCTGGCCGGACCTCGCGGGCCGCATCGCCGAGACCTTCAACGACGTCGTCCAATTGAACGGCGAGCTTCAGAGCGAACTGAAGCGCCTGAGCCGCGTCGCCGGCAAGGAAGGCCGCCTGAGGGAGCGTGCCCGTCCCGTCGCCACCACCGGCTTCTGGATGTCGTCGATCGAATCCGTGAACGCTCTGGTCGAGGACTTGGTGCGCCCGACCCGCGAAGTCGCGCGCGTGATCGGCGCGGTGGCGCAGGGCGATCTGACGAAATCCATGGCGCTCGAGGTAGACGGCCGCCCCCTCGAAGGTGAATCGCTCCGCACCGCCCGCACCATCAACACGATGGTGGACCAGCTCCGCTCGTTTGCGGCCGAGGTGACGCGCGTCGCCCGCGAGGTGGGTACAGAAGGCAAGCTCGGCGGACAGGCCGACGTGCAGGGCGTCTCCGGCACGTGGCGCGACCTCACCGACAGCGTGAACTCGATGGCCGGCAACCTGACGGCCCAGGTGCGCAACATCGCCGAGGTGACGACCGCGGTCGCCCGCGGTGACCTCTCGAAGAAGATCACGGTCGACGTGAAGGGCGAGCTTTTGGAGCTGAAGAGCACCATCAACACGATGGTGGATCAGCTTTCGTCGTTCGCCTCCGAGGTAACGCGCGTGGCGCGCGAGGTGGGCACCGAAGGCAAGCTCGGAGGCGAGGCGGACGTGCAGGGCGTCTCCGGCACCTGGCGCGATCTCACCGAGAACGTGAACCTGATGGCCGGCAACCTGACGGCCCAGGTGCGCAACATCGCGGATGTGACGACCGCGGTCGCCCGCGGTGACCTCTCAAAAAAGATCACGGTCGACGTGAAGGGCGAGCTTTTGGAGCTGAAGAGCACCATCAACACGATGGTGGACCAGCTCTCGTCGTTCGCCTCCGAGGTGACGCGCGTGGCGCGCGAGGTCGGAACCGAAGGCAAGCTCGGCGGCCAGGCCGACGTGCAGGGCGTCGCCGGCACGTGGAAGGATCTGACCGACAGCGTGAACTCGATGGCCGGAAACCTCACCGGCCAGGTGCGCAACATCGCCGAGGTGACGACCGCGGTGGCGCGCGGTGATCTCTCAAAAAAAATCACGGTCGACGTCAAGGGCGAAATCCTGGAGCTGAAGAACACCATTAACACGATGGTGGACCAGCTCTCGTCGTTCGCCTCCGAGGTGACGCGCGTCGCCCGCGAGGTCGGCACGGACGGAAAGCTCGGCGGTCAGGCGGCCGTGCCGGGTGTCGCGGGCACGTGGAAAACGCTGACCGACAGCGTGAACTCGATGGCCGGCAACCTGACCGGCCAGGTGCGCAACATCGCCGACGTGACGACCGCGGTGGCGCGCGGCGACCTGTCGAAGAAGATCACGGTTGACGTGAAGGGCGAGATCCTGGAGCTGAAGGCGACCATCAACACGATGGTGGACCAGCTCCGCTCGTTCGCGGCCGAGGTGACGCGCG
>DAOMQQ010000028.1:0-20390 GCA_035445405.1 Hyphomicrobium sp. | reverse complement strand
AACGAATGGTCGGAGCGGGGAGATTCGAACTCCCGACCCCTTGCTCCCGAAGCAAGTGCGCTACCAGGCTGCGCTACGCTCCGCCCGACCTTCGTTCCGTCCCAATGTGAAATGAGACCCGCGCTGCCGCAGCAGGGCGCGAGGCGGCTTTATAGCGGCGAGGCCGGGACTGGGCAAGCCGATCCGTACGTGATTTTCACGCGGGGGCGAATACGGCCTGAATTGCCGCCCCCTGCTCCGCCGCGCCTGCCTCCGAGGGCGCCTGCGATCCTCACAGAAAACCGAGGGCCGGCAGCCCGCGGGCCCCGGCCCTCCGGCCTCGGATATGGACTTTGCAGCGCGTCTTCGACCGACGGTCCGGGCGCGATCCCGGCTTAGCGCTGGGGCTTCTGCAGGTTCTGCATGGCTTCCGTCACCAGGCGGCCAAGCTCCTGGGCCTGCAGCGCGTAGGCCTGCATTTGAGACTGGGCGAAGCGGCTCTGATGGGCGAGGATTTCCTGGATGTCCTTGGCGCTCGCAAGGTCGCTCGCCAGGGCGAAGGCCGCTTCCGCGTTCTGCTTGGCGAATTTGGTGGCGCGTTCCTGAACGGCACGGAATCCCGAGGAGACATCGTTTGCGGGCAGCGACTTCGACCAGAAGGTCATGGCCTGCGTCATGGCGTCGATGAACTGGCCGTAGGCCTGCCGAGCCTGCTCGACGTTCTGCTCCGCCATATCGCGCACTTGCTGAGGAATCTCGAACGGGTTCTGGGACATTGGGTTCTCCGGCGTTTCGGGGGGTCAAAGCTCTTTTAGTGGTAACGTTTCGCGTGGGTCTGGAAAAGCGCTTTCCCATGACCCGCCCATGACATGGCGCCACGCGCCGGATTGGCGCAGACTTTCCGGCGCGGTCCGTTGTCTCATCGCGGGTCAGTCCGGCAACGGGATGAACTCCGCATCGTCGGTCGGCACAGGGGCGAACCGCCCCGCTTTCGTCTGCTTTTGCCGCGTCTATTCTATCTTTTGATGACGAGACACGGAACGTTCGATGCGCCGCCAAAGATCCAGGGTAAAGATTTCTTGGCCGGGCGCGGGCATGCCGCTACGCTCCCACAGTAGGATCAACTCCCGAGGTTGAACAAGACCACATGGCGACGGACACACCCGGAGCGGCTGCCAACGCGCCGGCACGCGAGACAGAGGCGTTCATCGACGCCAACGCGGCCGTGCTCGGTCTCACCATCGCGCCCGAGTGGAAGGCCAACGTCGCGATGTTCGTCGAGGTTGCGCGCGCCATGGCGGCGCGGATCGAAGCGACAGGGGCCGCCGCCGCGTCGGAGGCCGCACCCGTGTTCACGCCTCGCCCCTTGACACCTCACGCACCGCAATGACTGCTCAGACCTTGCCTCAGGGCGCGCGCAAGACCGCCCGCGCCATTCATCGCGGCGACGTTTCGGCCGAGGAGATCGCGCGCGCGGCCCTCGACCGCATCGCGGAACGCGACGCCGAGATCGGCGCCTTCACCGACGTGACGGCGGAGCGCGCGATTGCGGAAGCGCGCGCCGTCGACAGCGCGCGCGCGAAGGGTGGCACGCTCGGCCCCCTCGCAGGTGTGCCGTACGCGGTGAAGAACCTCTACGACGTCGCCGGACTTTCGACGCGCGCAGGCTCGAAGATCAATGCCGCCGATCCGCCGAAGACCACCGATGCGCTCATCGTCTCGCGCATGGCGGCGGCGGGTGCCGTGCTGACGGGCGCGCTCAACATGGGCGAATACGCCTACGACTTCACGGGCGAGAACGCGCATTACGGGCCGTCGCGCAATCCGCTCGACGCCGCGCGCATGACGGGCGGATCGTCGGGCGGCTCGGCCGCAGCCGTGGCCGCCGGTTTCGTTCCGGTCTCGCTCGGCTCCGATACCAATGGCTCGATCCGCGTGCCGGCGGCGTTCTGCGGGCTTTATGGCCTGAAGCCGACGTATGGACGCCTGCCACGCACGGGCACCTTTCCGTTCTGCGACAGCCTCGATCATCTGGGGCCGTTTGCGCGCTCGGTGGACGACGTCGCGTTCGTCTACGATGCGCTGCAGGGGTACGATCCTTCCGATCCAGTCTGTGCCGCGCGTCCTGTCGAGCCCGTCACGGGCGAGATCGCGAAAGATCTCGACGGGCTGAGGATCGGGGTCGCGACGGGGTATTTCCGCGTCGATGCGGACGCGGGCGCGCTCGAAGCGCTCGCGCGCGCGGCCGATGCGGTGGGCGCCGCGCAAGAGATCGATATTCCGGGTGTCGCGGAGGCACGGGCGGCCGCCTTCCTCATCACCAACGCCGAGGGAAGCGCGCTTCATCTGGAGCGGCTCCGGCGCCAGGCGGCCGACTTCGATCCCGAGACGCGCGATCGCTTTCTCGCGGGCGCGTTGCTCCCCGCAAGCTGGGCCATCTCGGCCCAGCGCTTCCGGCGCATGTTCGAAGAGACGATGCGGGGCGCGTTCGCGCAGGTGGACGTGATCCTGGCGCCTGCCGCACCGACGCATGCGCCGCTGCTCGGACAGAAGACGATCGTGCTCGGCGGGCGCGAGGTGCCGCTGCGCGCGAACATGGGGATCTATACGCAGCCGATCTCGTTTGTCGGGTTGCCTGTCGCTGCCGTGCCGGTGTGCGAGCCAGGGCAGCTTCCGTACGGCATCCAGGTGATCGCGGCCCCCTGGCGCGAGGACCTTTGCCTGCGCGTTGCCGCGGCCCTCGAAGCGGCAGGCGTCGACCGGCGCGGCTGAACGCTCGTTCCGCGGAGACCTACGAACGCAGCTTGGCGAGACTGGGCGAAGCGGGCGCGCCGAACGTGCGGCGGAAGGTGTGGGCAAAGTGGGCCTGGTCGGAAAAGCCCGCCGCGTGGGCCGCGCTCGTAAAGCTCGATCCGGCGACGATCTCGCCGATGGCGTGGCGCAGTCTCTGCCAGCTCCGGAAGCGGCGGAACGGCACGCCGACCTCACGCGCGAAGAGATGCTGAAAGCGCGACGACGAGAGCCCGGCGTGGCGGGCCGCATCCGCGGCGGACAAGGCGTCGTCGAGGTTCTCCGAAATCAGCCGCACGGCGCCCGCGATGCGCGGATCGAGACTGCGGTGCGCGCGTGGCGTCGCGAAGCCGAGCAGGCTGTCGAGCGCATCGCCGACCCAGCGCGGGCTGTCGGCTGCCTCGTAGATGCTGCGGAACTCGGACAGCTCGCCATGGGAGCCTATGACCGCGCCGGCGACCTCGCGGCCGTTCGTGACGAGCGGGACGAGCGCGTCGCTCCCCGCCTCGCTGGGCTCCAGATAGAACACGGCCAGCGGCTGGCCTTCGAGGCGCAGGGCGTACGTCACGCCGGCCGGGATGACCGCCGTCCGGCATTGCGTCCAGGGCTCCGCACCGATTTTCACCTCGAAGGGCGCGTAAAGCCCTGCGAGATAGACCGGCACGCTGTGCGCGTGCGGCGCGTTGTACGTCAGTGGGCCAACGAAGAGCGCGCGTCCGGCATCCAGGTGCCAGATCGGCTTCAGCTCCGTCTCGGTCATGGCAGCACGTTCGTACAAGTTTGCCTCTTTTCTCAAGGCTAGGCTTGCCGCGCCTTAGCAGTTCAAAGGAACGATCTCAATGTCCACCTTCGACGTCCGCCCGAGCCGCCGCAACCTTCTGGCCTCCGCCGCCGCTCTCGCCGCCGTGCCGCTTGCCGCCCGCGGATTGAGCGGCCTGGCCGAGGCCGCCGCGCCCAAGCTCGGAACGTCGCAGCCCAGGCACTGGCGCTACAAGATCGGCGCGTTCGAGCTGACGACGATTGCGGATACCGAGATTTTCATTGACGGGCCCTATCCCCTCATCGGGGGGAATGCGTCGGAAGAGGAGGTCGCCGTGCTGATGCGCGACAACCTTCTGCCAACGGATGCCTATCAAGCCGGTTTTTCGCCGACGATCGTCAACACCGGTCGCGAGGTGGTGCTGTTCGATACGGGCAACGGCGAGAACGGCTTCGTCTCGCGCCCCAACGGCGGCTGGCTGGCGGCCGGCCTCGCGCCCGCAGGCTTCAAGCCGGAAGAGATCGACGTGGTCGTCATCACGCATGGGCATTCGGATCATATCGGCGGCCTGATCGAGGGCGGCAAGCCTCTGTTCCCCAACGCGCGCTATGTGATCGGCGCGGTCGAGCACGACTTCTGGGCGCCGGAAGGAAAGCACTCGGGCGACCTCGAAGGCCTGGCCGCCGTCTATCGCGCCAACACGGCGCCCATCGCGGACCGGTTCACGTTCGTCAAGCCGGGCGACGAGGTGGTGTCCGGCATTCACGCCGTGGAAGCCTACGGGCATACGCCGGGCCATCTCAACTTCATGATCGAGAGCGAGGGCAAGCAGCTCTACATCTGGGCCGACTGCGCGCACCATCAGGTGGCGTCGCTCGCGCGGCCCGACTGGCACTGCGTGTTCGACATCGACAAGGAGCAGGCGGCGGCCACGCGGAAGCGCGTGTTCGACATGCTGGCGACGGACCGGATCCCCGTGGTCGGCTATCACATGCCGTTCCCGTCGGTGGGCTACGTCGAGCGGCTCGACGCCTCGGGCTATCGCTGGCTCGCGCATACCTACCAGCTCAACCGCTGACGACGGCGGACGCAGGCGGCTTGGCGTCGGTTGGGAGGCCGGTTAGGCTCCCAGCCGGAGTTTGCCGCCACCGCCTGAGCCGAGATGCCCGTCTCCGTCCTTCTCGCGAGCGGGATCATGATCCTGCTCCCCGTCGCACTGGCGTGGATCGTTATCCAACGCTTGCGCACGCCGGCGAGGCTTCTGGCTTGGGGCGCGGCAACGTTTCTCTTCGCGCAAGCGCTGCGCCTGGCCTTTCTGCAGGGGCTCACATCGGTCTTTCAGGCCGGTATG
Organism: Hyphomicrobium sp.; assembly: GCA_035445405.1. GTDB lineage: Bacteria > Pseudomonadota > Alphaproteobacteria > Rhizobiales > Hyphomicrobiaceae > Hyphomicrobium_C. Next base: position 15,510 of record DAOMQQ010000028.1, on the reverse strand, counting down.
CTGCCGGCACCCGCGGCGGCGTATCTCGGCCTGTTCAACATCGCGATCCTCGCGCTGACGGCGGGCGTGTTCGAGGAAGGCGCCCGCTATCTGGCCTATCGCCACGCCATCCCGGACGCGCGTTCCTGGAGCGCGGCGGTCACGTTCGGCATCGGGCATGGCGGCATCGAATCCATCCTGCTCGGCGGCATGATGGCGTGGCAGCTTGCAGCGCTGCCCGCCGGGGGCGAGACGCTGCCCTGGTTCATGCCGTTTCTCGGCGCGATCGAGCGCGTGTTCGCGCTGTGCCTCCACATGATGTTGGCGGTGGTGGTTCTGCAGGCGATCACACGCGGCAATCTCTGGTGGCTCGCCGCCGCGATCGCGGGTCACGCGGCAGCCAACGCCCTCGCGGCCGCTGTCCTGATCGGCTATGGACCGATTGCGGCGGAAACGGTGCTCGCACTCGTGGCCGCTCTCGCACTCGCCGCGATGTTTCGCCTCCGCGCGACTGGTTAAGAAAGTGTACGAGGCGTCCGCTCAGCGCGAGTGGCTCTCGGCAAGCGACCCCATGCCGCTTCTATCCGCGCCGGAAACCCCTTAAGTTCAGCGGCTCGCGGCAGTTCCGAGGGCCGATGGCGCACGATCTTACCTTCAAGACGAGCATGAGCTTCGCTTACGGCGTGCCCGCCCCCGTGAGCCCAGGCGTCGTGCGTCTGGTTGCGAACAACCCGAGCCCGCTCACGTTCAAGGGGACGAATACATACCTCGTCGGGATGACGGAGCTCGCCGTCATCGATCCCGGTCCCGCCGACGATGCGCACCGCACGGCGATCCTGAAGGCGGCTGCCGGCCGCCCCATCCGCCAGATCATCGTCACGCACGCGCATCGCGATCACGTGGACGGCGCATCGGCGCTCAAGGAGACAACGGGCGCTGCGATCTACGGCTACGGGCGCGAAGAGATCGCGGCGGAAGGTCCCGCCATCCAGCCGCAGGGCTCCGAGTTCATCGATTACGTGTTCGCCCCCGACGTGCGGGTCGACCATCACGACATCATCGAAGGCCCCGAGTGGGCGCTCGAGGCGGTCCACACGCCGGGCCATGCACCGGACCATCTCTGCTTCGCGCTCGCGGGGCGCAATATCCTCTTTTCCGGCGATCACGTGATGGCCTGGAACACGACGCTCGTCGCGCCGCCCGAGGGGCACATGGGCGACTACGTGGCTTCGCTCCAGCTTCTGCTCGCACGGCGCGAGACGATCTACCTGCCGGGCCATGGCGACCGGCTGGAGGAGCCGCAGCGGTCGGTGCGCGCCTATCTCCTGCATCGGCGATGGCGCGAGGAGCAGGTGCTCGACGCGATCCGCAGCGGACGCGAGAACGTGGAAGCGATCGTGCCCGTCGTCTATCCTTCGATCGACGACAAACTCGCCCGCGCCGCCGCGCTCTCGGTGCAGGCGCACGTGGAGCATCTCATCGCGCGCGGACTCGTCACCTGCGACGGCGGTCAGACGCTGAGCGGCTTCCTCTCTCCCGCTTAGCGGCGGGCGCTTCCTCTTTCGCCTCCTGCGCCATCGGCACCGATGCGTCGATGCGGGCGTGGATCTCCTTGATCAGCTCCCGCACGCGCTCCGCGTTGCGGCCCATGTCGCCGGTGGCGAAGCGCTGGGCCGAGCGAATGTCCACACGGGCCGTCTCCGCATTGCCGGAAACGCGGATCGCGACATCGTCGTAAAGCCCCGTGATCAGGGTACGATCGACAGCCTCGATCATTCCGGGCGTACCGGCTTCGAGATCGGGCGGCTCTTCGCGCTCGGGCGTCATCCTGAGGCGCTTCACCGCGTCGACGGCCGCGGCGTACACATCCTCGCTCGAACGGTCGATGCGGATCGGAAGGATGTCTGCGTAAGCGCGCTGCTGCTCGTCCGCGAAGCGCGCCCGATCGTAGACGGGCGAATTGCTGCCCGGCCCGCGCAAGCGCATGACGGCGGAGAAGCGCGGTGGGTTGTCGAAGTCGGTGGTGATGTCGCTCACGAGCGGATGCTCGCGCACCCACGCGATCCCGACGAGCGGAAGGGCGATCAAGGCGAGGCTCAGCGTCACGGCGAAGAGCACGCGCGCGGTGCCGGGGCGGCCGGTGCGCCAGATGATCAAGGCCGCCACGATCGCAGCGAGGATCGAGAGAACGGCGATCCCGAGCGCGACGACGACGAGGTTGAAGGCGACGGGCGTCGCCATGCCCACTACGCGATGAAGGAACGCCGCGGCAGCCACGAGCCCGAAGGCGAACAGCGCTGCCCGGGTCGCCCAGCGGCTTGCAGCCGGCTCTCTTTCGAGTTCAGCGCGCATGGTCGTGGGGTGCCTTGCCAGTTGTCAGATTCGAGCGAGAATACCCTCGGAATTGGACGAATTGTAGCGCCGTGTCGCCAAGCGGACCCTTCGGAACCGCCGCAACGGCCAGGGACGACCGCGGGCGTCATATTTACCTCGTTTTGTCATCGTGCGCGGCGGCCCTGGCCCTCTCGCCACGCGTTCTCGCGCTGCGGAAGGCGTTTTCGGCGCTCGGACGCGTTGCATTTCCCAGCCATGGGGCGGAAGGTAAGCCTTTGGCGCGAATCGCTACTAAACTGATTGTTTCCCAACTCTTTCGCGCGTCGCGGAACTGTCACGTCCCGTCGCTAATCTTGCTCTTGTCTCCATTCCGCATTCTTCCCGACAGAGCGTTCTCCTGCCATGGCCTTTCGTTTCAGGCTCCACGAGCCGATCGCAAAAGATTTTCGCCGGATCGGCGCCGAGCAGATCGAGCGCGCGCTCGGCCAGCTTTCGGCCGGCATCGATGGCGCCAAGGAAGTGCACGAGGCGCGCAAGTGCCTGAAGCGGCTTCGCGCGCTTTTGCGGCTCGGGCGCGAAGGACTCGGCGAAGAGGTGTTCCAAGCCGAGAACGCGCGCTTCCGTGACATCGCGGGCCGGCTGTCGTCGGTGCGCGACGATCACGTCGTGATCGAAACGCTGGTGGGGCTCGAAGCAACGACCGACGACGAGGAGACGCGCGTGGCGCTGCGTCGCGCGCGGGCCGCCTGCGTCGAAGCCCGCGCGGCGGAGGATGCGGCCGGGGACGCAGTGGATGCGGCCACCCTCTCGGAGGTTCGGGCCGAGTTTGCCGACGCCCTCAAGAGCTTTCGCGATCTCAAGCTCAGCCCCAAAGGCACGCCGACACTGGTCGCGGGCCTCGTTCGCGTCTATCGGCGCGGGCGCAAAAGCCTCGTCACCGCCTATGCGACCGGCGACGACGAGGACTTCCACACCCTGCGCAAGGCGGTGCAGGCCCATTGGCGGCACATGGGGCTTCTCACACGGCTTTGGCCGGCGATGTTCAGCGCGCGCGTGGAAGCGGCCCGCGAACTCTCCCAGATCCTCGGGGACGACCACGATCTCGCGCTGCTCAAGACGCGGATCGGGGGGCTCGATGCGAAAACAACGCTCGCGGACGGGGAGAAAGACGCTCTCCTGGCCCTGATCTCGGCCCGCCAGGGCATGCTCCGGAGGCTGGCGGAGCCACGCGGGGACATGCTCTTCGCCGCATCGCCCAAGGCCCACGGCCGCTGGATCGCGGCGCTCTGGGACGCGGCGATCGTGAAGGCCAAGATCGACAACGACTCCGAAAAGGCTGGATTTGCCCGGCCGGACTCCTCGAAAAAGCAAGCATTTTCCCGCTCCTGACCCCCTCCTCGGGGTCTCCCGGGCTTGCCTCGGCGCCGAGAAACGCGCATCTCACCTTTCAGGATGTGCGTAGAACGTCCATGCGGGATGACGGACGCGGGAGCAAGCTTCGAGATGTTGACGAAACCTGACAACGGCTTTCAGCCGGATCGCAGCCACTGGCCGAAGGATCATCCGGATGTCAGGCACGGTCGGGTGGGCGTGCTTCTCCTGAACCTCGGGACGCCGGACGGGACCGACTATTGGGCCATGCGCCGCTACCTGAAGGAATTCCTGTCGGATCGGCGCGTGATCGAGGAGCCGCGCTGGAAGTGGTGGCCGATCCTCAACCTCATCATCCTCACCGTCCGCCCCGGGCGGAAGGGGCAGGACTACGCGACCATCTGGAACAACGAGAAGGACGAAGGCCCGCTCAAGAGCATCACCCGGTCGCAGGCGGAAAAGCTCGCGGACCGGCTTGCAGATGCCCCGCACGTCATCGTCGACTGGGCGATGCGCTACGCCAACCCCACGACCGAGAGCCGGATCGAGGCGCTGTTCGCGGCGGGCTGCGAGCGCATCCTGCTGGTTCCGCTCTATCCGCAGTATGCAGCGGCCACGTCCGCCACCGCCTGCGACCATGCCTTTCGCGCGCTCATGAAGATGCGCTGGCAGCCGGCGGTCCGCGTGGCGCCCGCCTACCACGACGACCCGACCTACATCGACCGCCTCGCCCGCTCGATGAAAGCGAGCCTCGCAAAGCTCGACTTCGAACCGGAGCGCATCATCGCGACCTTCCACGGCATGCCGGTCAAATACTTCGAGCAGGGCGACCCCTACTACTGCCAGTGCCAGAAGACGTCGCGGCTCTTGCGCGAGGCGCTGGGCTGGCCGGAGGAGCGCTGGCTCACGACCTTCCAGTCGCGGTTTGGGTCCGATCCCTGGCTCGAGCCCTACACCGACAAGACGGTAGAGCGGCTGGCCGCCGAAGGCATCAAGCGGCTCGCGCTCGTGGCGCCCGGCTTCTCGGCCGACTGCCTGGAGACGCTCGAAGAGCTCGACGGCGAGAACCGGCACATCTTCGAGGGCGGCGGGGGCGAGAAGTTCGCCTATCTGCCGGCCCTCAACGACAGCGACGATGGGGTCGACGTGATCGAGGCCATCGTGCGGCGCGAGATTTCCGGCTGGGTCTGAGGGCCGCCACAAAGATAACCGACAGAGTAAGGATCAATCGACGACGGCGCTGACGGCGGCTCGAAACGAGCCTATGCTGCGGCGCTTTCGTCTACGGCAACGCGTGTTCATTCGCCTCCGGGAGAGGACCCCTTATGTTCAATGGCTTCGAGGTTTTCGGTATTCTTCTCATCGTCCTGGCCGCGGCGGTGCTGTGGTCCACGGTCAAGATCATTCCCCAGGGTTTCAACTACACCGTCGAAAGTTTCGGCCGTTACACGCGGACGCTGACGCCCGGCCTCCATTTCCTCGTGCCGGTCATGGAGCGCATCGGCCACCACGTGAACGTCAAGGAGCAGGTGCTCGAAATTCCGAGCCAGGACGTGATCACGCGCGACAACGCGATGGTACGGGTGGACGGCGTCTCGTTCTTCCAGGTGCTGAACGCAGCCAAGTCCGCCTACGAGGTCGATCATCTCGAAAACGCGATCGTGAATCTCACCATGACCAACATCCGCACCGTCATGGGCTCGATGGATCTCGACGAGCTGCTCTCGAACCGCGACATCATCAACGCCAAGCTGCTCGACGTGGTGGACCACGCGACCGAGAGCTGGGGCGTGAAGGTGACGCGCATCGAGATCAAGGACATCGCGCCGCCGCGCGATCTCATCGACGCCATGGCGCGGCAGATGAAGGCCGAACGCGAGAAGCGTGCGCAGATCCTCGAAAGCGAAGGCTTGCGGGCGGCCGCGATCCTCAAGGCCGAAGGCGAGAAGCAGGCCGTCGTGCTCGAAGCCGAGGGCCGGCGCGAAGCCGCGTTCAAGGATGCGGAAGCGCGCGAGCGTGAGGCCGAAGCCGAAGCGAAAGCGACGCAGATGGTGTCGGACGCCATCGCATCGGGCAGCGTGCAGGCGATCAACTACTTCGTCGCCAACAACTATGTGAAGGCGCTGGAAGAGCTTGCCAAGGCACCGAACCAGAAGGTGGTGCTGATGCCGCTCGAAGCCTCGTCCGTGATCGGCTCGCTCGCGGGCCTCACCGAGATCACCCGGGAAGCGTTCAGCGGCGGTGGCGGAAACGGCGGCAGTGCGTCTCCGCAGCGCGGCGTCGCCAAGCCGGGCGGCGCGCGCTCGTCGGGCGTTCCGCAGGTGTGAACCTGCACGAGAGTTCAGGGCTGGGACGGAGGAACGGGGGTGGCGCTTGCCGCCCCCGTTTCCTTTATGCGGAGTTTTTCTTTACGCGGAGCGGGGCGCGGCCGGCGCCGCGAGCTCCGGCTCCGGAACGAGCGCTTCGGGTTTCGGTTTGCCGCTCATCCGCTCCTTCGCGAGCGACAGGGCCGCCACGTAGTCCGGCTTGCCGCTGCCGAGCAGCGGTACGCTCGAAACGGCGAGCACGTCGGCCGGCACCATCAGCTCGTTGGCGCCCTTGCCGCGCGCGAAGCGGCCGAACACATCGCGTGCGGCCGCAGGCTCGGTCGTCATCAGCACGAGGCGTTCTCCCTTGCGCGCGTCGGGCAGCGCCACGACCACGCTTGTCGCGGTCGGCCACAGCTCGGCGGCCAGCGCCTCCACCGAGGCGAGCGACACCATCTCGCCCGCGATCTTGGCGAAACGCTTGGCGCGGCCCTTGATGGTGAGGAAGCCATGCGCATCGATCGCGACGATGTCGCCGGTATCGTGCCAGCCGTCCTCGGGCGGCTCCCGGACGCCGGGGTTCTCGGCGCGCATATAGCCGAGCATGACGTTGGGCCCGCGCACGTAGAGCCGGCCCCCCTCCTCGATGCCCGGAACCGGCTCGAGGCGTGCGTCCATCAACGGCGACAGACGCCCGACCGAGCCCGACTTGTTGGCGAGCGGCGTGTTGATCGCGAGCACAGGTGCCGTCTCCGTCACACCGTAGCCTTCGAGGATGCGCACGCCGAACTTCTCCATGTAGATCTGGCGCGTGCGCTCCTTCACGGCTTCAGCGCCGGCGAGGATCAAGCGGACGCGCGCGAAGTCGTAGGGGTGTGCGGTGCGGGCGTAGCCGTTGAGGAAGGTATCGGTGCCGAACAGGATGGTCGCGTTCGAGCCGTACACGAGCTCCGGCACGATGCGGTAGTGAAGCGGCGTTGGATAGAGATAGACCGGGACGCCCGCGACCAGCGGCATGACGAGGCCGGCCGTGAGTCCGAACGAGTGGAACACGGGGAGCACGTTGAAGACCTTGTCCTCTCCGTTCACCGCAACGCGCGTAAGGCTCTGCATGGCATTGGCCAGCATGTTCCGGTGCGAGAGCACGACGCCTTTCGGCAAGCCTTCGGAGCCCGACGTGAACAGGATCGCCGCGGGATCGTTCGCATCGCGCTCCACCTGCGGGCTCTTGCCGCGCAGGATGCCACGCAGCTTTTCGCCGAGGCCGATCGAGGCGCGCACGTCCTCGAGATAGACGATGCGCCGGCCTTCTTCCACGAGCCGTTGGATCACCGGCTCCAGGTGCGCCTTCTCGACGAACACGCGGCTCGTGAGAACGACGTCTGCTTTGACGGCGGTGCAGGCGGCCGCAACGTTCTGCGGGCCGGCCGTGAAGTTCAGCATCGCGGGCACGCGGCCGATGGTCTGGAGCGCGAAGAACGTGACGGCGACGCCCGCCGAATTCGGCAGCATGACGCCGACGGACGCACCGACGGGAGCAAGCTCGGCGAGTTTCGCGCCGAGCACCTGGGCGCCCAAGATCAGCTTTCCGTAGGAGAGCTTCGTGCCGAGCGGATCCTCGATGGCGGGCTTGCCGGTATCGCGCGTCGCCTTCGCTTCGACGAGCGCGGAGAACAGCGTCTGATCGAGGTTCGCGGTCTTGACGGCGGCATCCACCATCAGGTCCTGCAGCGCCATGCCCGCCGCCTGGCGGCGCGCCTTGCCCTTGAGGCCGTCCGGCACGGGCAGCGTCACGGGCGGCAGGATGGTGACGGTGGTCTTGGGAAACATCGTCTTGCGGGCCTGGAAGCGGTTCAAATAGCCGAAGTGGCTGCGCTCGGGCCCGTCGATGCGCACCGGCACGATCACGGCGTCCGCCTTGTCGGCGATCATCGCGGTGCCGTCGTAGACCTTCATCAAGCCGCCCGTCACGGTCAGGCGGCCCTCGGGAAAGATCACGATCGTCTCGCCGTTCTTGACCGCGTGGATCAGGTGGCGCGTGCCGAGCGGACGGGCGGGATCGATGGCATGCGTCCTGACGAATTTCAGGAGCGGCCGGAGCCAGCCCTTTTCCGACCAGCCGGTATCGATGGCGAAGGCTGCGTGCGAGGGAAGGATGGCGTGCATCAGTGGCGCATCGAGCAGGCTCACGTGGTTCGGCGCGATGATGGCGCGCGTGCCTTCCGGCGGCAGGTTCTCGTAGCCCTTCACTTCGAGGCCCATGAAGGTCTTGAACAGAAAGGCACCGACGTCCTGCGCCCCCTCCTTGCCCCAGGCGCGCAGAATGAGGGCCATGGCGACGAAATTCGCGAAGCCCAGCACCGTGAGCAGAAGCACGAGGCCCGCGCCATTCCACTGGGCCACCGCAGCGCCGAGACTGCCGGCGGTCATGAAGGCCGCCGAGATGACGTTGCAGGCCGCGATGACGCGCGCCTTTTGCGCCTGCGGGGCCCAAAGCTGCACGGCGGCGAAGGCCGGCACGATGAAGAGGCCACCTGCCACCGCGAGGCCGAAGAGATCGACGAGCACGCGCCATCCGCTCACCGTCTTGAGCAGCGCGGCGACCGTCAGAACTTCGGTGCCTGGCGCGATGCCGGAAGTCGTGAGCGCGAGATCGAGCAGGAAGAGGCCCATGAGCAACGCGCCGATGGGCACCAACGCAAGGTTGGGCCGGTTCTTGCTCGCGCGGGCCGCGAGGGCCGAGCCCACCGCGATGCCGACCGTGAAGACGACGAGTGCGAGGATCACGACGTTCTCGTTGCCGCCCATCGTGTCTTTCAACAGCACCGGCAGCAGCGCGAGCGCGACCATGCCGACGAGCCAGAACCAGGAGACGATGAGCGCACCGACCCAGAGGCGGCGCTCGGCGTGAAGCTGGCGGATCAAGGCGGCCGTCGAGGTCACGGGATTGAAGTCGACGGCGAGGCCCGGGGCGGCCGCTCCCATCTTCGGGATGAGGCTCGCGGCGAACCAACAGAGCGCGGCCAAGCCGACCACGAGGCCCGCGAGCAGCCAGACGCCGCCCGCGTTGCTGGCGGCGAGCCCACCGCCGATGGTGCCGATCAGGATCGCGGTGAAGGTCGCGCTTTCGACGAACGCGTTGCCCGCCGGCAACTCGCGCGGCTGAAGCAGCGCCGGCAGGATGCCGTATTTGATGGGCCCGAAGAGCGCCGCGATCACGCCGTAGAGGCCGAGCGCGACGAACAGGAGGGGAATCGACTGCATGAGAAAGCCTGCGGCCGCGACCATGGCCACGGGGATCTCGGCGCGTTTGAGTTTCTCGGCCACCACCGCTTTGTCGTAGCGGTCCGCCAGTTCGCCCGCGATGCCGGACAGGACGAAGAACGGCGCCACCAGGACGGCTCCGGCAAGCGCGACCAGCGGGCCGCCCTCCTCCGAGCCCACGGTGAAAAGAATGAGGATTACCAGCGCGTTCTTGACAAAGTTGTCGTTCAAAGCCGAGAGAAACTGGCACCAGAACAACGGCGCGAAGCGGCGGCTGGTGATCAGGGCTTTGACCATCGAGTACGGATCCTGAGAGGTGGGCCGGGCGGCCGAGGAACGAGGACTATGCCGTAAGTATGGGCTCCATCATGGTCAAACGACGGCCCATTGTGGCGGACGCATTCCGCCGGCTGGGCGCCCAATTGACAGCTTTGCCGGCTCGGCGGCAAGGTGCCTTCTGGTACTCGCAGGGGAAAGACCCTACGTGAGCGGTATGAACGACCCTGGGTTGCCGATGACCGACATCCATTCCTCCACGGTGGAGCGCGTCCGTGAGATCACGGTCAACGGCCGCACGTCCCGGACTGCGGCTCCGACGCTTGGCGATCTCATCGTCGAGCAGGGCTTCGGCGACGGGCGTGTGGCGACCGCCGTCAACGGCGAGTTCGTTGCCGAACGGGCACGCGGGGCCACGGAGCTCCGCGACGGCGACAGCGTGGAGATCCTGTCCATCCGCCAAGGCGGCTAGGCTCAGAACAGATGAACCAGACCGAGCCGATTCGGCCTTCCCCGCGCGTGCCAGCGCCCCAGCCTCTCGCCTTCTACGGTGAGACGGTCGCCTCGCGCCTGCTGCTGGGGACCGCGCTTTATCCTTCTCCGCACGTCATGAGCGAGGCCGTGCGCGCGTCCGGCGCCGGCATCGTGACCGTCTCGCTCCGGCGCGAGCAGGCGCGCGGGCGCACGGGGCAGCGGTTTCTCGATCTCATTCGCGCGCTTTCGGTGCGGCTCCTACCCAACACCGCCGGCTGCCGGACGGCGCGCGAAGCGGTGACGACGGCGGAGATGGCGCGCGAGCTGCTCGATACGGACTGGATCAAGCTCGAGGTGATTGCCAACGACGACACGCTGCAGCCCGACGTGTTCGGGCTTGCGGAGGCCGCTGAAGAGCTCGTGAAGCGCGGCTTCAAGGTGTTTCCGTACATGACGGAGGATCTCTCCCTCGCCGACCGTCTGATCGCGGCCGGGTGTCGGGTGCTCATGCCCTGGGGCTCGCCCATCGGGACGGGGCGCGGGCTCGCGAACCCGCAGGCGCTCAAGACGCTGCGCGCCTACCATCCCGACGTGCCGATCGTGATCGACGCGGGGATCGGCGCGCCGTCGCACGCGGCGCAGGCGCTCGAAATGGGATGCGATGCGGTGCTGCTCAACACGGCGGTGGCGCGCGCGCAGGACCCTGTGCGCATGGCCGCTGCCTTCGCCGCCGCCATCGAGGCGGGGCGGTCCGCGTACGAAGCCGGCCTCATTCAACCGAGCGACCGCGCGCAACCGTCGACGCCGGTGGCGGGCACGCCCTTTTTCGATCTCGACCCCAAGGGGCCGGGCTCCGAGCCGCTGTGAGGGCGCGCATGTCGACCGGCACCGCTCCCGACGTGTTCTATCCCATCGTGCCCAGCGCGCTCTGGCTCGAACGGCTGGTGCCGCTCGGCGTCAGAACGGTGCAGCTCCGCGTGAAGGACGGGACGGAGCGTGAAATCCGACAGGAGATCGCGGCCTCGCTTCTGGTGGCGAAAGCGGCCAACTGCCGACTCATCGTCAACGACTACTGGGCCACGGCCATCGACCTCGGCGCGACGGACGTCCACCTCGGGCAAGAGGATCTCGCGAGCGCCGATCTCGCGGCGCTGCGCAGGGCGGGAATCGCGGTCGGCATTTCCACACACGACGAAGCCGAGCTCGAAACGGCGCTCGCGGCCGATCCGGCCTACGTCGCGCTGGGCCCGATCTACGAGACCAAGCTCAAGGCGATGAAATGGGCGCCGCAGGGCCTGGAGCGTATCGGCGCGTGGAAGAAGCGCGTCGGAACGCTGGCGCTCGTCGCGATCGGCGGCATCACACCCGAGCGGGCAGGCCCGGTTCTTGCCGCCGGTGCCGACAGCGTGGCGGTGATCACGGATTTCATGACCGCGCCGCATCCGGAAGCGCGCGTGCGGCTCTGGCTCGACTGGGCGGCGACCGTGCGGGCTTAGCCCGTGCGAGCCTCTCTATCGGCGCTCTGACGCGATCCTTCACCAAGCCATTCCTCTACGCCGGCCTGACGGGCTCAGGGCGGCACTTGTTTCTCTAAACTGATCGGTCTAGAGTTATCCAGTCAGTTCGCAGGAGGCTCGATGATGTCCGTGCTCGTTCCGCCTTTCACCGAAGAGACGGCGATCGCCAAGGTGCGCCTCGCGGAAGACGGCTGGAACAGCCGCGATCCCGAACGCGTCTCGCTCGCCTACACGCCGGACAGCGCATGGCGCAATCGCGCGGAGTTTCCGGTCGGCCGGGCGCAGATCGTCGAATTCCTCACGCGCAAGTGGGCGAAGGAGCTGGATTACCGGCTGATCAAGGAGCTGTGGGCCTTCCGCGACAATCGGATCGCGGTGCGTTATGCGTACGAATGGCACGACGACAGCGGCCATTGGTTCCGCTCATACGGAAACGAGAATTGGGAGTTCGCGCCCGACGGGCTGATGCAGCGGCGGTTTGCGTCCATCAACGACGTGCCGATCAAGGACACGGATCGCAAATATCATTGGCCGCTGGGCCGGCGTCCGGACGATCACCCCGGGCTTTCGGAGCTGGGTCTTTAACAAACGCGGCTTCCAAGGATGGGCGATGCGCGCTGTCTTCGAGAGACAAGACACCCTTCCCCTCATCGCCGAGGTCTTCCGCGAGCTCGGCTACGAGGGCGCCACGTTCAGCCGCATCACGGAGCGGACCGGCATTTCGAAAGGGAGCCTCTATCACTTCTTTCCAGGCGGGAAGGAGGAGATGGCGGCCCACGTTCTCGCTCACATCGACGCGTGGTTCGAAGCTCATGTCTTTGCCCCGCTTGCGCGGGACGACGCCGGCGAGGCCGTCGCTCATATGTGGCGGTCCGTGCTGGATTACTTCCACTCCGGACGGCGGATCTGTCTCGTCGGCGTGTTCGCGATGGACGAGACGCGCGACGTGTTTGCCGACCCCATCAGAGGCTACTTCCAGCGCTGGATCAAGGCGCTGAAGCAGGCGCTCGTGCGCGCGGGCCTCGGCCGTGCGCGCGCGCAGAATCTGGCGGAAGAGTGCGTGGCCGGCATCCAGGGCGGCCTCGTCATCAGCCGCGCGACGGGTGAGGCGGCTGCGTTCGTGCGGACCGTTCGGCGGCTCGCGGCGCGCGTGGACGACGAACTTACGGGTTAGCGCAGCGGCTTCCAGTCGGGATGATCGAAGCGCTGGGCGTAGATCGTGAGCGAGTCGTCCACGACCAGCATCCCATCCAGCGCTTCCGTCGGATCGGAGCCCGCGACGGCGCCGGCGCCACGCTCGATGTAGCCTGCGAGCTTCACGATCTCCTCGCGCGCTTCGCCGCTCATTTCCGTTCCCGTCTTGATCCGCTCGACCGCGGCCTTCACCTTCGCGTGGTAGGCGCGCGCGTCCGCGGGCGGCATGCGCCGGTGCGTGACGAGCGTGTAGGCGTTCGACGTCAAATCGCGGATCGCGATCATTTCCTTCCGAACCACCTCGTCCGTCGCAAGCCTGGCAGGTTGCGCGTGGGCTGTACCTGCCATGAGACCTGCCGCCAGCAGCACCCAGAGTTTCCGCGTCACGTGTTGCTCTCCTTCTCGCGCGCGACGGCGCGCCAGCCGATGTCACGGCGGAAGAAACCGCCCGGCCAGTCGATCTTGGCAATGGCCTCGTAGGCGCGCGCCTGCGCTTCGGCCACCGTCGCGCCGAGCGCCGTGACGTTGAGCACGCGGCCGCCGTTCGCGAGAATGCGGTCTCCATCGCGCGTCGTACCGGCGTGGAAGATCTCGACGCCGTCCACCGAACGCGCGGCGTCGAGGCCCTCGATCTCGGTGCCCTTCTCGGGCGTTCCGGGATAGCCCTTGGCAGCGAGCACGACGGTGAGCGCCGTCTCGTCGCGCCAGCGCAGGTCGAAGACATCGAGCACGCCGTCGGCGGTGGCCAGCATCGCGGCCAACAGGTCCGACTTGAGGCGCAGCATCAGCACCTGCGTTTCGGGATCGCCGAAGCGCACGTTGTACTCGATGAGCTGTGGGCCTTTGGCGGTGATCATGAGGCCCGCGAACAGGACGCCTTTGAACGGCGTACCGCGCGCGGCCATGGCAGCGACCGTCGGGCGGATGATCTCGTCCATCGTGCGTGCGACCATGTCGGGCGTCATGATCGGCGCCGGCGAATAGGCGCCCATGCCGCCGGTGTTGGGGCCGGTGTCGCCGTCGCCCACGCGCTTGTGGTCCTGCGCGGTCGCGAGCGCGAGCGCGGTCGTGCCGTCGCAGAGCGCGAAGAAGCTCGCTTCCTCGCCGTCGAGGAATTCCTCGATGACGACTTCCGCACCGGCTGCACCGAACGCGCCTTCGAAGCAGGCGTCGAGGGCGGCTTCCGCCTCCTCGCGCGTGGTCGCGACGACGACGCCTTTGCCAGCCGCGAGACCATCGGCCTTGACGACGATCGGCACCGGTTGCGTCGCGAGATAGGCTTTGGCGGAGGCAACGTCGCGGAAACGTCCGTAGGCCCCGGTCGGAATGCCGGCCTCGCGGCAGAGATCCTTGGTAAAGCCCTTCGAGCCTTCGAGCTGGGCTGCGGCCTTCGACGGGCCGAAATGCTTGATCCGCGCGTCCGTCAACGCATCGCCGAGACCTGCCACGAGCGGCGCCTCGGGACCGATGACGACGAAGCCGATGTCATGCTCGCGGATGAAGCGCAGCACCGCCGCATGATCGGCCACATCGAGTGCGACGCATTCGGCCACCTCGGCGATCCCTGCGTTGCCGGGGGCGGCGTAGAGTTTCGTCAGCAGCGGACTGGCAGACAGCGCCCAGGCGAGCGCGTGCTCCCGTCCGCCGCCTCCGATCAGTAGAACGTTCATGTTTATGAGGGCCCTGGCGGTCTTGGATGGGATTTCTCCCATCGTGTATCATGGTTCGTTCGGTAGACAAGCAAGGACCGATTCGTGGCTCGTTCTCCCTCCCCCGATCACGGCGCCGCCGGCAACGTGGCCGAATTCTCGGTCTCGGAGCTTTCGAACGCGATCAAGCGCGCGCTTGAGGACGGGTTCGGGCACGTGCGGCTTCGGGGCGAGGTTTCGGGCTACCGCGGCCCGCATGCCTCGGGGCACTGCTACTTCGCCCTCAAGGACGAGAAGGCGCGGATCGACGCGGTCGTGTGGCGCGGCGTGTGGGGGCGGCTGCGCTTCAAGCCCGAGGAAGGCATGGAGGTGATCGCCACCGGCAAGATCTCTTCGTTCCCCGGTTCGTCCAAATATCAGATCGTGATCGAGCAGATCGAGCCCGCCGGGCTCGGCGCGCTGATGGCGCAGTTCGAAGAGCGCAAGCGCCGCCTCACGGCGGAAGGGCTTTTCGCGGACGAGCGCAAGCGTCCCCTCCCCTTCCTGCCGCGCGTGGTCGGCATCGTCACAAGCCCGACGGGCGCCGTGATCCGCGACATGCTCGCCGGCTTCACCGAACGCTTTCCGACGCGCGTGATCGTGTGGCCGGTACGCGTGCAGGGCGAAGGCAGCGCAGCGGAAGTGGCCCGCGCCGTACAGGGGGTCAACGCACTTGGCCCCGACGGCCCCGTGCCGCGCCCCGACGTGCTGATCGTGGCGCGCGGCGGCGGGAGTCTCGAAGATCTCTGGAGCTTCAACGACGAAGCCGTCGTGCGGGCGGTCGCCACGAGCGACATCCCGGTCATCTCGGCCGTCGGACACGAGACAGACTGGACGCTGATCGATCTTGCGGCGGATGCACGTGCGCCCACGCCGACGAAGGCCGCCGAGTGGGCCGTGCCGAAGCACGCCGATCTGCTCGAACAATCCGGCAAGCTCGGGCTTCGCCTCACGGTGGCCGTGCGGCGCGTGCTCGAAGCGCTTCGCCGCGATCTGCGGTCTGCCGCGCGCAGCCTGCCGCGCGTGGAAGATCTGGCCGCCTTGCCGCGCCAGCGGCTCGACAGCGTCGCGCATCGCCTCGGCGGCGCGCTCCGCGCCCGCGTTCAG
>DAOMQQ010000027.1:0-20679 GCA_035445405.1 Hyphomicrobium sp. | reverse complement strand
GCAGCGCGCGGAAAAGATGCTCCATGTTCGGCCCACTGGCAAAGACCAGATCCGTGCCCGCGGCGTCAACTGCTTCCTTCAACGCCAGGTGGTGCGATTGTTCCTCGGCACCCAGCTCCAGCATATCGCCGAGCACGGCGATGCGGCGCTTGTAGGCTGCCCGCGGCACCGTGCCCAGCACCGCGAAGGCCGCACGCATGGACGCGGGGTTCGCGTTGTAGCTCTCGTCGATCAGGAGGATATGGCCGCTTCCCAACGGCAATTCGGTCCGAACGCCGCGGCCCGGCGGCGGGGGAACCGTGGCAAGAGCCGCAAGCGCGGCCTCGACATCGGCACCGGCCGCCTCGACGGCGGCGGCGACCGCGAGCGCATTCATCGCGATGTGGATGCCCGGCACGCCAACCCGGTAGCGGATCTCGCACCCGCCGACGGCGATTTCCAGCGAGGTGCCGTCGGCGGCAATCTCGAGCATCTTCGGGCGGACGTCCGCGCGGCCGTCCTGGCCGAACGAGACGACGCGCGCGCCGGCCTCCTCGGCATGGCGGCGCAGCGTCGCGAAATGGACGTTGTCGCGGTTGAGGATCGCCGTGCCGCCCGCTTCCAGCCCCTCAAAGATCTCGGCCTTGGCCTCGGCAATGGCCTCGACGTTCGGGAACTGCGCGAGGTGGACCGCGTCGACGGTGGTGACGATGGCGACGTGCGGGCGGACCATGCGTGACAGGGGGCCGATCTCGCCCGCATGGTTCATGCCGATCTCGAACACGCCGAACCGCGTCGCGGCCGGCATCCGCGCCAAGGTCAGCGGCACGCCCCAATGATTGTTGAACGATTTGTCGGCGCCGTGCGTGGACCCGGCGCGAGACAACGCAGCGCGCAGCATATCCTTGGTGCCGGTCTTGCCGGCGCTGCCGGTGACCGCAATGACCCGCGCCTCGGCCGACAGTCGTGCGCGGGCGGCGCGGCCGATGTTCTCGAGAGCGGCCTGCACATCCTGCACGCGGACAAGGGGGCCATCGCCAGGCTTCGCCTCGTATGCTTCGGAAACCAGGGCGGCCGCTGCGCCTGCCGCAAACGCCGCCGTCACGTAGTCATGTCCGTCGCGCTGGTCCTTCAAGGCGACGAAGAGATCGCCGGGCACAAGCGTGCGCGTGTCGATGGAGAGGCCGGTGACCGGCGCGCCGGACGCGTTGTCCGCCCGGCCGCCGGCCGCGCACACGAGATCGTCGAATGTCCACAATGGGTCTTGCAGGGTCACGTCTTGCAGGGTCACGTCGCGAAATCCGGACGCCCTCGCGGACATCCTCTCCTTGCTGATGTCGTATCGAGTCAGGACGCCTGTAACGCTTGGGCGAGACAGTCATGATCCGAGAAGGGAATGACCGTCTGCCCCACGATCTGGCCGGTTTCATGGCCTTTGCCGGCCACCACGATCACGTCGCCCGGCTGCAACAAAGCCACCCCGGCGCGGATCGCTTCGGCGCGGTCACCGATCTCGCGTGCGCCCGGCGCGGCGGCCAGGATCTCGGCCCGAATGGCCGCCGGGTCCTCCGTTCGCGGATTGTCGTCGGTGACGATGACGATGTCGGCGTTCGAGGTGGCGATGCCGCCCATGATCGGCCTCTTGCCGCGGTCTCGGTCGCCGCCGCATCCGAAGACGCAGATAAGGCGCCCGGTCGCGAACGGCCTGAGCCCTGCGAGGGCTGCTTCGAGGGCTTCCGGCTTGTGGGCGTAATCGACGACGGCGAGCGCGCCGTTCTTTTCGCCGACGATGTCGAGACGTCCCCGGACACCCTTCAGCCCCGCGAGCGCCGGAATGACGGCGGCGGGATCTTCACCCGTCGCGAGGACAAGACCAAGCGCGACCAGCGCGTTCGCCACCTGATAGGTGCCGATCAACGGCAGGCGGGCTTCGTAGGTGCGGCCGTCGTAGACGAGCGTCATGCGCTGCGCGAAGCCGTCGCGATCGAGCGCGGCGAGGCGCAACGTTTCGCCCGCCGAACCGACGCTCACGATCCGGTGCCCGCGCAGGCGCGCGGCCTGCAGGACCGTTTCCGCACCGGGGGCGTCAACGTTGACGATGGCCGGCGCGCCGACAGGAAGAAGCTCTTCGAACAAGCGGAGCTTGGCGGCGAGATAGGCTCCGGTCGTGGGGTGATAATCGAGGTGATCGCGCCCGAGGTTCGTGAAGGCGGCCGCGCTGACGCGCACGCCGTCGAGGCGGAATTGATCGAGACCGTGAGACGACGCTTCGAACGCAAGATGCGTGATGCCCTCGCCCGCGAGCGTGGCCAACGTTTCGTGCAGCGTCACCGGATCGGGTGTGGTGAGCGAGCCGTAAGCTGCCCCGTCCGGCTTCACGACGCCGATGGTGCCAAGCGATGCAGCGCGCCGACCGGCGGCCGCGAAAAGCTGGCGCGTGAACTCGGCAACCGATGTTTTTCCGCTGGTGCCGGTCACGGCCACAATGGTTTCGGGCTGACGCTCGTAAAAGCGCGCGGCGATGATCGCGAGCGCCCGGCGCGGCTCGCGGGCACGCAGAACGGGAATGGAGAGCTCGTCCGGAATATCGGCCGTCTCGCTCGCCAGGATCGCGACGGCCCCCTTCTCAACCGCGTCGGCAATGAAGGCTGCACCATCGGCCTTGCTGCCGGTGAGCGCTGCAAAGAGCGCGCCCGGCGTCACCCGGCGGCTGTCTGCCGTGAGACCGGTGACGGCGACGCTGAAAGCGCCGGACGGCACCTCGGCAACCTCGTCGTGCGGAATGAGTGTGGAGAGGAGCATAGGATCTCGATCGGACGAACACCCGGAAGCTTTTAGACTGCTTCCCCTCCCGTTTGAAGCGCGTCGCCGTCGGCCTCAAACACGGCGGAGATGGTTGTCAAACTCCGTAGACGGGAAACGGGTTTCAAGGGCGCCCGACTCTTGCGCGGCTTCCTCGACCCGGACGACGCCATGGCCGGTGCTGATCGCGAACGCGCGAGGCCCGCTGCCGGCAAGGCCGCAGGCGTCTTTCAACGCCACCTCATGCACGATGCGGCCGGTTTCCGTATCGGCGTAGATCACACGTCCCGCGCGAGGCGCCGATGCCGCGAGGAGCCGGCCTTCGGCACACACCGCGACCGAGCCGATGTAGCCCCGCAGCGTGTCGCCGGCCGGTCCGCCGGGCTCGACAAGCGCAATCGGACGGTCGAGGCGCGCACGTCCGATCAGCGCCGGGGCGTCCTCGATGGCGCCTTGCCATTGCCCGCCGAACCAGACCGCACCGCTTGCGTCGGCCGCGAGGTGGCGGATCGAGAGCAGGTTGATCTCGGGCGGAAGACCGTGCTGCGCCTTGAGCGCGCCCGTCTCGACGTCAATGAAGGACATGGTGGGCTCCATGCCGGCTAAGTCGATGCTCTCGCGGCCCGTCGCCGGATCGCTCCCGAAGCCGCCGTTCGCCGCCACAAGCGTCCGCCCGTCCGGCAGCAGGATCGCCTCGTGCGGGCCGATGCCGTAGGAGGGGAATTCGCCGACGCGCCGGAAGCCGTTGCCGGTGTCGTAGACGCCGATCACGCCCTCGCCGGTCTCGATGTCGTGCTCGGTCATGTAGATCAGGCGGCCGTCCGGCGAAAACGCACCGTGTCCGTAGAAGTGCCGGTCCTCGGGCGGAACGAACACCTCGGGCTCGGCGTGCCCGTCGAGATCGAAGGCGAGCGCGAAGTATCCTGGCCGTCGCGCGCAGGCCACCGCGCGTCGGCGTTCGCGGTCGATCGCAATGTCGTGGGCGCGCGCGGTGAGCGGGATCTCGCGCAGGATGCGCCCGTCCTCGGTGACGAGGAGAACCGCATAGCCGTTGCCTGCCCTGCGGGCGGCAGCGGCATAGACGACATCTGCGGCCGCTTGCCCTGCTGCACGTGCCTCTGCATGAAGAACCGCACGCGGTGCAGCGAGCGCCACCAGCGCCCCGGCAACGAAGCGGCGGCGATCAATCGCCATCCAGCTCGTTGAGCCCCATGATGATCCCGGCATTGGCCGCAAGCTCCCTGACGACGATCTGGCGAATGGAGGTGACGTCGAAGCGCAACTTGCGCACGACGTGCAAGTGATCCTTCGACGCGATTTCGCCTTTGCGTACGCGGTCGAACCGCTCGGATTCCACCATCAGCCCGTTCCAGCCCGCGGTGAGGAACCCGGTCATCCAGCCTTTGTCCGCACCGACGCGTGCTTCGAACGCGCAGGCCTCGTAGAGGTCTCTCAAGGCCCCGATCGTGGCCACGAGGAAGACGCCCGTCGCGTTCGCGCGCTCGAACGGGAGACGCGCGCGCCGCGGGGGCGTGCGTGAGATGGCCTGCAATTCAGGCAGCGCGATGCGGTCACGGACGAGATCGAAGCCGAGGACGAGCGCCTTGGCAATCTCGCGCGCCGACTCGGACGTGTCGCGGTAGAGGCGGTTCTCCGGCCCGGGGTTCAGGATCTTGGCGCGATAGCCATCCTCGCCCACCCAGCCGCTCTGGATCTCGCCGGCGACGGTGTCGAGGGCGGAGGCGATGGCGCGCGCCATGCCGCAACGATAGCGCGCCGCGTCGTCGCCGGCGCTGCCGAGCCGATGCTTGTCGTTGAAGACGAGCGCTTCGAGCGCCGTGAGGCCCTGCACGGCCACGCTTTGAGCGGCAAGCGCACCCGGCTCCAAAAGCTCCGGCGCGCGCGCGGCGAGCAGCGCATTCAACTGCCGCTCGGCGGTGGCGCGAGGATCGGGCCAGAACAGCACCCGTTCGAGGCGGTGATTTCGCGCAGAAGGCCCGAACCGGATGAGGTCGAGCGGCGCCCATGCGCGAACCGTCTCGACGAACGCTGCTTGCGCGGCTTGAAGCGCTGTGGACTTCGCGTCGGGCTCGCACACGCCCGCGACCGCCTGGGTCAATTCGCGCGTCCGCGTCTTGAAGGTGTCGATGCGCGGCAGGATGAACTGGTCGACGGCGTCGCGAACGACGACCGCCTGCGGCTTCGGTTGAGGACCGCTTTCGGCCACAGCGGCCGTGGCGCCGACAAGCGTTATCGCTGCAGCGGTGGCAACCCTCGCTACGCCCCGTGCAAACCGGTCAAAAGTCACGCGAAAAGATCTTGGGGACACCATGGCCCCGATGTTTACGCCGTGGCGCAGGGAAACGAAAGACGAAGCGAACAGACGGCGCGAGAAGACGAGACGACACGAGACGAGATGGACCGCTCAGTCGGCGAAGACGTAATCCTCTTCGTCCGCCGTCAGAGGCACGCTCGCCTTCTGATTGCGCCGCTGCTGCTGGAGGCGCATCAGGCGCTCGCGCGTCGAGAAGCTGCGGAACGGGCAGATGAGCCCCTTCTTCTCCAGCACTTCGAGGCGCGCGTAGATCACGTCGACCGCGAGCGGCGCGCACCCGCAGCACTGCATCCGCTTTTGCATATGGCGGTAGACCACGCCGGGCGTCGGGATAGGCGCCTCGGGCTGGTTCAGGATGTCGAGAAGCGCAAGCTCGATGTCGTGGTCGGAGATGCGCGTGCAGGAACAAACGATCATTTTTCTCGTCCTCGCCGCCTATTGCCTGAGATCGGCGCCGGGCGCCGACGCATAGGCTGCGGCATTCACGATGAGGCCCGGCGAGAGCACCTGATCGAGGCCGCGCATGGTGACGGCGAAGCTCTCGGCGTGGTGCACGACCTCGTCGATCAGGGAACTCTCGATCAGCGCGAAAGCGCAGGCGCGCATCGCAGGGCAGGTGTTGTGCTGGCAGGCCGCGATCATCGACACGGCCAGGCACTCGTCGCGGCAGAAGCCCGCGCAGTCGCCCGCACAGACCTCGATCTCCCGGCGGGCCGCAGCGCTTACCGCGCGGACCCAGGCCGAAAGCTCGGACACCGCGGTGCGGGCGGCGTTGGGGCCGAGGGCGCTGGAATAGATGCGCCAGGCTTCTTCCCAGCGGTCGATATCGCCGGACTTGTATCCGGCGACCCAGTAACGGAAGCCGAGGCCGATCAGCCGCTCGGCACCGCGCTCGCCCGAAAGCGTCTGCAGCGGCGGCGGGGCAATCACGGGGCGCGCGGCACTAGAACGACGCATGAAAGACCTCCCGCTGCTGCGACAGGCCCAGAACGCTCCGGCGACAGGAAGGAAGGCTCGCCCCTCGGGGCAGGCGTGGGAACGGCACGGCATCCGCGCACGGCACCCACCGGGGGCGCAATTCGAGAAGCATCGTTCGACCTTCCTATTGTCGAGGTTCAAGGCCTCGAAAAGGATATAGGTATGCGGGCTGCTCAACCGCAGCCTTGCGCGTAAACAAGCCTCTTTCTCAGCCGGGAGTCAAGGGCACAGTAGTGCCGTATATCATTGGAATCATTCAAATCTTTGTTTTGAAGAATTCCAAAGTCCAGAAAGCATAATGCTTTCAGAGCTGCACTCGTTGGCGACGGGCGGCAGCGCCCGAAATCGCGGCCGCTTTCGTGCCGCGCCGTGTCCCCGACTTGGTGGGGCGAGGCGGCTGAGGCCGCTGCACCTTCAGCATCTGCTCGAGGGTATGCTCGTCCAACACGCTGATGAACGCGTCGAGCGCATTGTCGAAGAGCCGATCGAGAGCCGCGAGCTGGCCCTGATTCTCGTCCTCGGTCCCGTCTTCGGTTTCCATTTCGAGGCGCAGGATCTCCATCGAGCGAACCACGTCGCCGATGCGGATCTCGGAGGCCGGGCGCGCCAGGCGGACGCCCCCATGCCGGCCCCGCACGGCCTGTATGAAGCCGGCCCGGGACAGAAGGTGAACGATCTTGAACGTGTTCTGGACCGTGATGTCGCGGCGCTCGGCGATATCGGCGACTTTCACGAGATCCGGCGCGGAAACGGCACAATCCAGCAGAATGCGGATGGCATAGTTCGTTGTCTTGCTCAGGCGCATAGTCTATCCAGCTCTCCTCCCGTGCGCGCCACCGTCCGCGCGGGTTCGATTGATCTTGTATCTCAACAAAAATCTAGATCAATTCCAAACTACCAAAAAATAGTCCATCGCAGGGAAAAATCTTCCCGAAGCCTTCGGAGCCCGCACGCTTTCGCCCAAAGCGCACATGAGCCATCATTCTTGACTGATTTCGTCAATAAGTCTAGCCGCGTCCGTCCGTCCACCCGATCCCGAGGAGCTTGACCCGTGACCCAGCCAACCCTCAGATTTTCCAAGTTTTTCCTCGCATTCGCGGCTGGTCTGCCTTTCTTGGGGGCGATTTCGGCAAAGGCGCATGCGGAGGCACCGGCCGCCGGCGCCGTGCTCGCCACCTACGCCGACATCGCCAAGGCGGGATACGAGGACAGCCTGGAAGGGGCGAAGGCGCTGCAAGCGTCGATCGAAACCTTGCTCGACAGACCCAGCGCAGAAACGCTGGCCGCCGCGCGCAAGGCCTGGATCGACGCCCGCGTGCCCTACATGCAGACCGAGGCCTACCGCTTCGGGAACCCCATCGTCGACGACTGGGAGGGTCGGGTGAATGCCTGGCCGCTCGATGAGGGCCTGATCGACTACGTGGCGGAGGCCTATGGCGGCGACCACCCGGAGAACGAGTTCTACACCGCGAACGTGATCGCCAATTCCACGCTCAAGGTGGCCGGATCGACGGTCGACGCGTCCAAGATTACGCCGGACCTCATCCGCGAGACGCTGCACGAAGCCGGCGGCATCGAGGCCAACGTGGCGTCCGGCTACCACGCCATCGAGTTTCTGCTCTGGGGGCAGGACCTCAACGGAACGGAGCCCGGCGCCGGCGAGCGGCCGCACACCGATTACGACGCCGCGAATTGCTCGAACGGGAATTGTGACCGCCGCGCCGCCTATCTCCGCGTCGTGACGGACATGCTCGTCGAGGACCTCGCCTGGATCGCCAAGCAGTGGGGCCCCGAAGGCGCGGCCCGCGCCGCGGTTACCGAGGACGACACCGACGGGCTCACGGCGCTGCTGACCGGGCTCGGAAGCCTCACCTACGGCGAGCTTGCCGGCGAGCGCATGAAGCTCGGCCTGATGATCCACGATCCGGAAGAGGAGCACGACTGCTTCTCGGACAACACGCACAACTCCCATCACGGAAACGCACTCGGCATCCGCAACGTTTACCTCGGCAGCTATCAGCGGACAGACGGCAGCGTGGTTTCGGGCCCGTCCGTCTCCGATCTCGTTCGCGCGAAATCGCCTGAGACGGACGATGCCGTGCGGGCGGCCATGGATAAAACGATGGCCCAGATGGGCGTGCTGGTCGAGCGGGCCAAGACCGTCGAGGCCTACGACCAGATGATCGGGCTCGGCAATGCAGAGGGCAACGCGGTGGTGCAGAAGACGATCGATCTTCTCGTCGCGCAGGCCAAGGAACTGGAGCGTGCCATCGCCGTGCTCGATCTCAAGGGCATCGCGTTCGAAGGATCCGACAGCCTCGACAACCCCGGTCTTGTCGAGGGCGCGCAGTAGGCCGTTGCTCACGTCTCATTCGGCAGCGTTGTCGACGTTCGACGCGCTCTCGAGGCGTTCGCGCACCATCTCGACGGCTGCCGCGAGTTGCAGATCGTTGCCGTTCTCGAAGCGGATGTCCCGCTCGACCTCGCGCGTCGGCGCAACGCCCTCGCCCTCGATCCGCTTGCCGTCCGTCACCACATCCTGGACGGCGAGAATGAGCAGGCTGTCGTCGGGCAGCATGTAGGCGGTGCCGGCCAGAACGGCCCCGGCCGTTGTGGTGCCCACGAGCGGAATGTCATTGATCTTCAACGCGTAGGCGAAAACCTCGAGGCCGCTGCGGGTGCCCTCGTCGATGATGGCCACCACGGGCTTTCGCCAGCGCGTGTTGCCGGAGGCGACGGTGCCGTCGCGCTTTTTGAGCTCGGTCGGGGGAGTCCGGCCGACGAAGACCTCCGCGGCATCGAGCGGCGCGCCGCCCCATCGGCTGCGCAGGTCGAGAACCAGCGCATCGGCGCCCGCGAGGCGCCCCGCGCCCAGCTCGTCGCTGATGAGCTGGCGCGTTTCGGCGGACGTAAAGGACCAGATCCGCATGTAGCCGATTTTGAACTTGCCGCTCTCGATGGTGCGGATGCTTTCGGAAATCGACGCCGTAAACAATTCGTTCGGCCGAATGGCTTCGACCTTCACGGAGACCTCGATCGGTTCTGCGCTCTCCTCGCGCCTCAGCGTGAGCGTGACGGTCTTGCCGACCTTTTTCTCGAACGAGGCGATCTCCCGGTAAGGCTCGCTGTCGACGGCCAGCATCTCGTCGCCCTCCCGGACGCCCGCGCGCGCGGCCGAACCGCCATGATAGACGTCGGTGACGAAGCGGCGCCCGTCGATCTCGGCGACCCTCATGCCGATGCCGGCGTATCCCACCGTGCCGCGCGGCGGGAAAATCCGGCGGAGATCATTGCGCACGGCGAAGCGGAAGATGTCGAGCAGCTCGAAATAGTCGATCCGGTCGAACGTGTAGCGGCCCGTATGCGAAACGCCTAAACCGGCCAGTGCGTCGGCTGCCGCCTCGTCGAACTCCGCAGGGGAAAGATTTTGCGCGCGGAGCGGGGCGGCGTCGAAGGCTTCGGCGCGCTTCGGGTCGTAGAAGTTCTTCTCGATCAGTTGCTCGATGCGGTCGGCGACTTTGCCGTGGTCGACCTCATCTGCATGACCTGCCAACGGCCATGCCATCAGGACAACCAGAAGAATCCGTCGTAACGGCATGGTCTCGTCTCCGCTCCCGCTTCTCGGATCTTCGTTTTAGATCCTATCTGTGGCAACAGCGGTTCGGCGCTCCCCAGGGTGCCTCCCCTCCGTAACATGCGCGATTTCACAGCGGCGCCTCGGTCCCCGGGCGGCGACCCTGCGCTGCTTGATCGGCGGAGGACTTTGAGCTTGATAGTGCGGCAATGCCGGACACATTCAGAGACTCGCTGTGCCTCGTCGCGCTCGCCGCCCTCCTGCCGCTGGCCGCGGGCGTCGTGCTTGCGGCAAACGAACCGCCGCTGCCGCAGGCGATTGCGCCTGCCACGCTCGAGCCCGGCGAAGAATGGCCGGGCGGCGGCGCCACCTCGCGCCAGCGCGTCGACAACCGCGACGCCTTCTCGCATTTCTCCCACGGGATCGGCTTCGAGGGCGAGATGAACTTCCGCATCGGGAACTCGGTGTTCCGGCGGCTGTGGGTGTCTGCTCCGTCGTCCACGACGGCATCCGACGGGCTCGGGCCGCTCTACAATGCGCGCGGCTGCCAGAACTGCCACATCAAGGACGGGCGCGGGCGGCCTCCGCAAGCGAACTGGCCGGACGATACGGCCGTCTCGATGATCCTGAAGCTTTCCATCCCGCCGGAGACCGACGAGCAGAAACGTTTGCTCGCGGACAAGAAGGCCACGTTCATTCCGGAGCCCGTCTATGGCCGGCAATTGCAGAACGTCGCCATTCAGGGCCATGCCGGCGAAGGCCACCCCCACATCACCTACACCGATGTGCCGGTGGCGCTTGCGGGCGGCGAGACCGTCACGCTCCGGCGGCCGCACTACTCGGTGAGCCAGCTCGGCTACGGCCCCTTGCATCCCGAGGTCCGGCTTTCGCCACGCGTTGCGCCGCCCATGATCGGGCTCGGCCTGATCGAGGCCATTCCGGAAGCGGACATCCGCGCGGGCGCCGACCCGGACGATGCGAACGGCGACGGGATATCCGGGCGCGTCAACGAGGTGCGGTCGCTGTCCGAGCAGCGCGTCATGCTCGGGCGGTTCGGCTGGAAGGCCGGGGTCGCGAGCGTGCGCGACCAGAGCGGAATTGCGGCGGCCAACGACATCGGGCTTTCCAACCCGCTCGTGGCGCAGCCGTCCGGCGACTGCACCCCCGCGCAGACCGCCTGCATCGAGGCGCCCAACGGCAATTCGGACCATACCGGTGGCGTCGAGGTCGGCGGCGAGCTGTTCGACCTCCTCGTCTTCTATTCGGAGAACCTAGCCGTGCCGGCGCGGCGCGATCCGGAAGATGCAACCGTCCTGAGAGGGAAAGCGCTGTTCCACCATGTGGGATGCGCGGCCTGCCATCGTCCGACGTTCACAACCGGCGCGCTCGAAGGGCAGCCCCACCTCAGCGGACAGAAAATCTGGCCCTACAGCGATTTTCTACTGCACGACATGGGAGACGGACTTGCCGACGGCTGGCCGGAAGGCGACGCCAGCGGAAGCGAGTGGCGGACGGCGCCGCTGTGGGGCGTAGGGCTCACGGAGACCGTGGTCGGCCACACCTTGCTGCTGCACGACGGACGCGCGCGGAACGTACAGGAAGCGATCCTCTGGCACGGTGGCGAAGCGCAGAGCGCGCGCGATGCCTATGCGGCGCTGACGCCGGAGGATCGGACAGCACTGCTCACGTTCGTCAACTCGCTGTGACGCGCGCTCACGCAGGATACGCCCAGCCGTAGAGCCAATCGTAACGGCGCATGAAGCGTTCGGGCGGGACGTGCTTCAATGCGAGATTGCGCGCAGCGGCCATCACACCCTCCATGTGATAGATGCGCCCGTTCGCACGCGACGCCTCGGCGACGCGGCGCAGGCGCGGCGCACGCTCGCGTGCATAGGCATCGAACGCCCGGGCGGGATCCTGCGGATCGGACGCCAACGCCCGCGCGACGACGACCGCGTCCTCCAGCGCCATGACGCCGCCCTGCGCGAGAAAGGGAAGCACGGGATGGGCCGCATCGCCGAGCAGCGCCATGCGCCCTGCAGCGAGCTTCGGCGCCGTGTCGAGCGCGAGCAGCGACCAGCGGCGCCATGTGTCCGGCCGCGCGATGACATCCTTCAGCATCGGCGCAAAACGCTGTCGGCGCGCGCCCACCCAGCCGCGGTCGCACGGGGCATTCCAGTCGCCCGCGATGCGGCCGTCATCGAAGATGGCGACCAGGGCGACGGCGTCCCCTCCCGAGACGGGATAATGGACGACGTGGACATCGGGGCCGATCCATAGATTGACCTCCGGGCGGCGGAGCTCGTGCGGCATGTCCGTGACCGGAAGCACCGTGCGCACGGCGCATTTTCCGATGTAGTGCGGTGCGCTGCCGCCGAACGGCTCGGCGCGAAGGCCCGACCATGCGCCATCGGCGGCGATCAGCGCGCGTCCCCGGCTGGCTTCACCGTCTGCCGCGACGGCCGTCACACCGTCCTGCTCTTCCCGCAGGGCCGTCACGTTGACGTCAGTTCTGATACGGATCAACGGCTCGCGCTTGGCGGCGGCGAGAAGCGCCTTGTGCAAATCGCGCCGATGGAGCGTCCAGTAGGGCGCGCCGTGGCGTTCCGCGATCCATGGCCCCAGGGGAAGGTGCGCAAGATCCCGGCCGGTCATGGCATCGCGGATGTGGAGCGCGACCGGCGTCGTCGCGCAGGCTTCGAGCATCGGCGCCACCCCGAGCTTCGCCAGGATGCGCGTTCCGTTGGGGCCGATCTGGATGCCGGCGCCGTCCTCTCCGAAGGCGGGGCGGCGCTCCAGCACCTCGGTCGGAATGTTCTCCTGGGCCAGCGCAAGCGCCGCCGCGAGCCCGCCAATGCCGCCGCCTGCGATCACCACCTGGTCGAGCGGGGCGGTCGCGTCCATCATGGCGTCAGGCCGCCAGATCGCTCGCGGACACGAGGCAGTTCCGGGGATCGCTCTCGTCTGCGGCGAGACGCGGATCGTAGACGTAAAGCGTCGAGCAATAGGGACAGAGAATCTGGCTGTCGGCGCCCATATCGAGGAACACGTGCGGATGATCGAAGGGCGCGCGTGCGCCCATGCACTGCAGCTCTTTCACGCCGACGAAGATTTTCTCGGCGCCGACATCATTTGCGAAATGAGGGGTTACGTTCTTGGCCATGCCCTGGTCTTCCCGCGTCGGTTCGATCGGATGCGCGACCATAACGGCGGCCTCTCGAAAAGAACAGAGGACGGTTCGCCCCGGAGCGCGGGCGCGTCCGCCTGCCGCAAGGCATTGCCATCGATGGCGATTTGCTGCCACCCTCGCCTCTTTCCGGGTCCGCCGGTCCAGGCGGACGACGACCCTGAAATCGACCAGCGAGACAGCGACGTGACCTCTCGACCCGCGATGACAACCTTCCGCTCCGACGGCGTGGAAATCGCCTATATCGACGAGCGCCCCGCGACACCGAACGACGTGCCCGTGCTGCTGATCCATGGCTTCGCGTCGAACGTGCCGACGAACTGGGTCGATCCCGGCTGGGTTCGCACGCTGCTCGGAGCGGGCTACCGCGTGGTCGCGTTCGACAACCGCGGGCACGGGGCAAGCGAGAAGCTCTACGCGCTCGAAGATTACGGCGCGCCGCTCATGGCCGAAGACGCGCGGCGGCTGCTCGACCACCTCGCGATCCCGTGCGCGCACGTCATCGGCTACTCGATGGGGGCCCGCATCGCGGCCTTCCTTGCGCTGGCCCATCCCGAGCGCGTCCGGAGCCTGGTGTTCGGCGGGCTCGGCATCAACATGGTGCGCGGCATGGCGGGTACGGGGCCGATCGCGCATGCGCTCGAAGCCCGGCACGTGGACGACGTGAAGAGCCAGGCGGCCCGCACCTTCCGCGTGTTCGCAGAGCAGACGAAGAGCGATCTCAAGGCGCTTGCGGCCTGCATCCGCTCGGCGCGCGCGCCCATCACGGCCGATGCCGTTGGGCAGATCAGCGCGCCCGTTCTGGTGGCGGTCGGCGAGAACGACGTGGTCGGCGGATCGGCACCGGATCTCGCCAAGCTCATTCCGGGCGCAGAGGCGTTCGTGATCGCGGGCCGAGAGCACATGAAGGCGGTCGGCGACCGAACGTTCAAGGAGGCGGCGCTGGCGTTTCTCGCGCGGGTGGATGGGGAGGCGCTTTAACGCGCAACGGATGCAGACGTGCCGTCGCCCCGGAGTCACAAGGCCCCGGTGTCTCAGCCGTTGCTCGTCGAGGGAACATCGTGGGGGATGCCGAGCGAGCAACTCTGACGACGGGCCGGGGCCTCGACGCACGAAGAGCATGACGCCTTACGCATACGGTGCCCAGTTTCGACCGAACCCGACCCACCCATTCAGAGGGCTGGATGCAGCGTCGGAGACGACCGGCGTCGGAAATCCGGGCAGTTCGGATTGTAGCAGGCACACAATTATGTGGTGCACGGATTCTCTGGCGGGGTGTCCGTTCCCTGTGGATATCTTGGATAAGTGGCCAGAAAAGCGCCGCGGCGATGCCCGAGCTCGGCCGCAGACCCGGCCGCAAACGGCCTGAAAATCCTGGCACACCGTACCAGGGAGGATGGGACATTCACCGTTCATTAGCCCTAATGGGCTTAGTGTCCCAAGGTCATGCGTTTCAGTCGTGTACTCGTCTTGCCGGTGCTCGTTCCGGCCTTGCTCTCGGCGTGCAGCTCCGGGCCGAATTTCGTTGCCCAGTACGAGCCTTGGCGCGACCAGGAAGAGAGCGCCTGCATCGCCTCCGGCGTGCTCCAGCGCACGACCTATCTGACGAGCCGCTCCGCCCTCGGCGGACCCGGCGTGTGCGGGACGGAGCGTCCCTACGAAGTGACGGCCGTGGACGACGGGCGGGTGCGAATCAAACCCGCCGCTCTTCTGCGCTGTCCCATGATCCCTCAGATCGAACGATGGATTCGCGAGCATGTCTCGCCGGCCGCGGTCTACCATTTCGGCGCGGAGGTGGAGGAGATCACGACCGCGGGCTCCTATAACTGCCGGCCGATCAACCACAAGTCCGGCGGGAAGCTCTCCGAGCACGGCTATGCCAACGCGCTCGACGTCTCGGGCTTCGTGCTTTCGAATGGCCAGCGGATCTCGCTCATTCGCCACTGGAACGGCAATCATGCGGAGCGGGCGTTCCTGCGCGCGGCCCAGCGCGGGGCCTGCCAGCATTTTACCACCGTGCTCGGCCCCGAATACAACCGCGCGCATCGCGATCACTTCCACGTCGACTTGGCGCGGCGCGGGCGCGACGGGCTCGGCAGGGTGTGCAAGTAGCGCCCCGGGCGTCGACTTTTTCGCCTAGCCGGCTTTGCGCTTCGCGGCTCGCCCTGTCGTCTCAGGCCCCTCGTACGTGCAGCGCCCGGGCGCGCGGACCTTCCAGACGAGCCCGGTGTCGGGATATTCGACGGTCACCTCGGCATCGAGCGACTTTTCGACCATGGCGACCATGATGGTATGCCCGAACCCCCGCCGCTCGGGCGGCGTGACCGGCGGGCCATCCTTCTCGCGCCATTCGAGCACGAACTCGCGCTCCTCGGCACCGGGCACCAGATCCCAGCTCACGTGAACCTGCCCGTTCTCATCCGACAACGCGCCATACTTGCTGGCGTTCGTCGCCAGCTCGTGCAGCGCCATGCCGATGGCCTGGGCCGCAGGCGGCTGCAGACGCACGAGCGGGCCCGAGATCTCGATGCGCGTTCCGATCAGCTCGCGAAACAGCGCGAGCTGGGATCGCACGAGATCGGCCACTCGTACGCCCTGCCAATTGCTCTCAATGAGAAGATCCTGGCTCGCGGCGAGGCCGACGATACGGTCCGAGAACTGGCGCACGAACTCTTTGGGCTCCTTGGACGGCATCTGGCGCGCGATGGCCTGCACGACGGCCAGCATGTTCTTCGAGCGGTGATTGACCTCGCGCATCAGCAGCATGATCTGCTGCTCGGCCTCTTCCCGGAGACGGGCCGCCTCGACCAATGCTGTGCCGATCGCGTTGGCTTCCTCGACGACGGTCGGCTGGAAAGCCACGGGGCGGCCCTCGCCGAGCGATTTCGCCGCCTTTTCGGCAAGCCCGAGCGGGCGGGTGATGACGCGCGCGACGCCGACCGCGCCGGCGATGCCGGCACAGGTGAAGGCCGCGACGATCAGCACGTAGCTCAAGAGCGCCTCACGCGTCGAAGCCTCGACCAGTTCGGCCGGCACTGAAACGGAAACCAGCCATCCGCTGGTGCGTGAGGGTGCCGATCCCCAGATCACGGCGCGCCCTTCCAGGTCGGTGCCGTGGCGGGCGCCCTCCATCTTGTCGCGCAGCGCCTCTTCCTTGAACGGCTTGCCGAGGAACTCGTCGTGGAGCCGCGTCCGCGCGATGATATTACCTTTGCGGTCCGTGATCGTGCCGCGCCATTCGGGCGGCAGCTTCTGGCGGTCCAGCAGCTCCTTCATCAGAGCCGGATCGAGCGAGAGCGACATGACATAGCGAATGCTTCCATCCCGCATGACCGGAACGGAGACGGCCATCACGGGCGCTTTTGCGACCTGCCCGATCGCGATGTCGGAGACGTGGGGACGGCCGTCCTCGAATACGGGCTCGTCCGTTCCCTTGGCGTTCGGGAGAGGTGCACCATAAGGCAAGCGCGTGTTGAAGCGCTGCTGTCCACTCGCGTCGCGCAGAAACGCGAACAGCCGGCGCTGTTTGAGCGCGGCGACGGCCTGATGGTAGACGGTTTCGAAGTCGTCCTCGCCGAGCGCGGGCGTAGTCGCCAGCGATTCGAGGATCGCCATATAGCTATTGAGCGTCTGATCGAGGTCGGCGGCGATCCGCGCGGCGGAACTCGCCGCCTCGCCGACAAGGCGCTCGCGCTCCGACGCGGTGAGACGGGCGGCCTCCATGGCGAGAAGGGCAAGCAGCGGCACCGCCAAAGCTATGATCGACAGGGCCAAGAGAAAGGACACGGGCCAGGGCGGTCGTAGAGAGAAGGAGCGTGTCATACCTGGCGCTGCACCCCAAGCTTGCGGAATTCCGGCCGCTCGCACTCAGGTAGAGCGGCCGCCCTCAGAGCTTCAAATACCGCAGTTGGGCTCATTGTTCGAGCCCGATCGCCCGAAACGCTCTCCCTCCAAACACCCGGAGCGAAAAAACCTATGCTCCGCGCGGCTCCGCAGCTTGCTCAATTTTCGCCCGCACGACTGCTTCCGTCAGAGCGGGAGAGCAATACTCTATGAAACGATAGGCGTATCCCCTCAGGTATGCGCCGCGGCGCACGGCAATCTGCGACGTATTGACTTCGAACAGATGCGTGGCGTCGATAAGGCGCAACTCGGGATCGCGCTGAGGCTCGAAGGCTTGGGAGGCGACGATGCCGACACCGAGCCCCAAATCGACGTAGGACTTGATGACGTCGGCATCGAGCGCGGAGAGCACGATGTCGGGAACGATGCCGGCGTCCGCGAACGCCTTGTCGATCTTCGGCCGGCCCGTGAAGCCCTCGCTGTAGGTGATCAGCGGCCATTCGGCGAGCGTTTCGAGCGTAAGCTTGCCGGCCTGCTCAAGCGCGTGACCGACGCGCACGACGACGCCGTGATGCCAACTGTAATAGGGGAACGACGCCAGCTCGGGCGCGTCCTTCAAGGATTCGGTGGCGATGCCGATGTCGGCCGCGCCTTCGGCCAGCATGCGCGCAATCTCCGCCGGGCTTCCCTGATGAAGCACGAGATGGACATTCGGGTACGCCTCGCGAAACTTCGCGACGACTGGCGGCAACGCATAGCGGGCCTGCGTATGCGTGGTCGCGACGTCGAGCTTGCCCCGGTCGCGATTGGCGAACTGCTCACCGAGCTTCTTGATGTTCTGCGTGTCGAGCAAGATGCGCTCGACAATGCCCACGAGCTCGCGCCCCGGCTCGGTCAGCCCAAGCAGGCGTTTGCCGCGACGAACGAAAAGCTCGACGCCCAGCTCGTCCTCGAGATCCTTGATGTGCTTGGAAACGCCCGACTGCGAGGTATAGAGCGCATTCGCAACATCCGTGAGATTGAAGTTTCGCCTGACAGTCTCACGGATGATGCGTAGCTGCTGAAAGTTCATCTGCTCTCGTTTTCTCCGAACAGGCTCAGGCGCCGGCTCCTGATGCGAACGTTGTCGCCCGTCGACAGACCGAGAGACGCCAGGTGATCGGCGGTAACCTCGACCTCAAAGTAGTCGCGTTTGCCGCCGCGCGCATCTCCATTCGCGAGCAGCTCCACGCGAGTCACCGCGCCGCTGCTGTCGAGAATGCGATTGACGCGCGCCGCGATGCCCTCGCCATCGGCCGATTTGACGATTTCCGTATCGTGCGGGCGGGTGAATGCCACGACGGATGCGCCGTCGTGAAGATCGGTGCGGCCATGGGGGAGCACGTCGTTTCCGACGCGCACATAGCCACCTTCGACGTGTCCGCGGAACTCGTTCACGTTGCCGATGAAGCTGTAGGCGAACGAGGTCGCCGGATTGTTGTAGATCTCTTTCGGCGAACCGATCTGCTCGATCTTGCCCCTGTTCATGAGAACGATGCGGTCGGAGACTTCGAGCGCCTCCTCCTGATCGTGCGTCACGAACACCGACGAGATGTGGAGCTCGTCGTGGAGACGCCGGAGCCAGCGGCGCAGTTCCTTCCTCACCTTCGCGTCGAGCGCGCCGAACGGCTCGTCGAGCAGCAGAACCTGAGGTTCGACGGCGAGCGCACGCGCCAGCGCGATGCGCTGACGCTGGCCGCCCGAGAGCTGCGCCGGGAAACGGTCGGCAAGCCATCCGAGCTGCACGAGCTCGAGCAGGCGCTCGACGCGCTTCTTGATCTCGGCATTGTTCGGGCGCTGGCTGCGCGGCTTCACGCGCAGACCGAACGCGACGTTCTCGAACACGGTCAAATGCCGGAACAGCGCGTAGTGCTGGAACACGAAGCCCACGCGGCGCTCGCGGACGTGCTTTGAGGACGCATCCTCGCCGGACAGGATCACCGTACCCTCATCCGCCTGCTCGAGGCCGGCGATGATGCGGAGCAGCGTGGTCTTGCCGCAACCCGACGGTCCAAGCAGCGCCACGAGCTCGCCGGGCGGCAGGGTCAGGTTGATGTTGTCGAGCGCTTTGAAGGTCCCGAAAGACTTCGAGATGTTTTTGACTTCAATGCTCATCCTAATTTCTCCTCGGCGTAGGCTGCACTCGCGCGCCACTCGATGAAGGTCTTCACGGCAAGCGTAATGAGCGCCAGGAAAGCCAAGAGTGAAGCGACAGCGAAGGCGGCCGCGAATTGATATTCGTTGTAAAGAATCTCGACGTGCAGCGGCATGGTGTTGGTCTGGCCGCGGATGTGGCCGGACACGACGGACACCGCGCCGAACTCTCCCATTGCACGCGCGTTACAAAGGATCACGCCGTAGAGCAGCGCCCACTTCACGTTGGGCAGCGTGACGCGCCAGAACGTCTGCAGACCCGAAGCTCCGAGCG
The DNA here is from genome assembly GCA_035445405.1 of Hyphomicrobium sp. GTDB lineage: Bacteria > Pseudomonadota > Alphaproteobacteria > Rhizobiales > Hyphomicrobiaceae > Hyphomicrobium_C. Next base: position 1,514 of record DAOMQQ010000027.1, on the reverse strand, counting down.
TGGTCGCGGCCTCTTCCTCGTCGCGGCCCTGAGCCTGCATCAGTGGGATCAGCTCACGCGCGACGAACGGGAAGGTGACGAAGACCGTAGCCAGCACGATGCCCGGCACCGCGAAGATGATCTTGAAGTTGTTGTCCTGGAGCCAGGGCCCGAACCAGCCCTGCGCGCCAAACAACAGCACGAAGACGAGACCCGCGACGACCGGCGACACCGAGAACGGCAGATCGATGAAGCTGATCAGGATCTGCTTGCCCGGAAAATCGTGCTTGGTGATGGCCCAGGCCGCGGAGATGCCGAACACGAGATTGAGCGGCACCGAGATCGCCGCCGCAATCAGCGTGAGGCGCACGGCGGAGAGCGCATCCGGATCCGACAGGGACGTGATGTAGACATCCCAGCCCCTGCGGAAGGCCTCGAAAAAGACCGTGATCAGCGGCAGTACAAGGAAGACGGTGAAGAACGTCAGACCGGTGCCCAAGACAAGGTATTTCACCCAGGTCTCATCGCGCGTCGCGACGTTGTTCTCGAAGCGGGTCGCGGACCCCGCGAAGCCATGCAGATTTCCAACAGCTCCGGCCATCAGGCTTCCCTTCCACCACGGCGCGACGACCAGGCCTGCAGACCGTTGATGATGAGCAGCAGGACGAACGAGAGAATGAGCATGACGGATGCGATCGCAGTGGCGCCCGCATAGTCGTATTGCTCCAGCTTGGTGATAATCATGAGTGGCGTGATCTCGGAGACGAACGGCATGTTGCCGGCGATGAAGATCACGGATCCGTACTCTCCGACGGCGCGGGCAAAGGCCAGCGCGAAACCCGTGAGCAGGGCCGGGACGAGCGCGGGAAACACCACGCGCACGAAGGTCTGCAAGCGCCCTGCACCCAGGCTTGCCGCAGCCTCCTCGAACTCGGCGTCGAGATCCTCGAGCACCGGCTGCACCGTCCGCACGACGAACGGGAGACCGATGAAGACGAGCGCGATGACGATCCCGATGGGCGTGAACGCAACCCGGATATCGAACGGCGCGAGCCACTGTCCGATCCAGCCGTTCTGAGCGTAGATCGCAGTCAGCGCGATGCCGGCGACGGCCGTCGGCAATGCGAACGGCAGATCAACGAGCGCATCGACGAGCTTTTTTCCAGGAAACGTGTAGCGAACCAGACCCCACGCGAGGATCAGCCCGAACACGACGTTGATGGCGGCGGCGAGGAGAGAAGCGCCGAAGCTCAGCTTGTAGGAGGCGACGACGCGGGGCGCGGTCGCGGCGGCGAGGTAGGCGTCCCATCCCATGCCGGCTGCCATGATGAACACCGCGGAGAGCGGGATCAGGACGATAAGAGACAAGTAGGCCAGCGTGAATCCGAGCGACAGCCCGAATCCAGGCAGAACCCTGCGTTTCCGTGCAAATGCCATCGATACCGGTCCTATGTCAGTGTGCAATCGTCAGAGCGATGACCACGGACACGGAACAGAGCAGCGCCGTCCAAGAGATGAACTTCTCCAGTTGAATC
>DAOMQQ010000026.1:0-21579 GCA_035445405.1 Hyphomicrobium sp. | reverse complement strand
CCGCCTCCACGTCGGCGGGCGACGCCACGTCGATCTTGTTCAGCACGATCACGTCTGCGAACTCGATCTGGTCGACGAGAAGCTGCACCAGGGGCCGCTCGTCCTCGTCTCCTGCCGTCTCGCCGCGGTCTCTCAGGAAATCCTGGGAGGAATAGTCGCGGAGCAGATGCGCCGCGTCCACCACCGTCACCATCGTGTCGAGGCGTGCGACATCGGACAGGCTCTGCCCGTCTTCGTCGCGGAATTCGAACGTCGTAGCGACAGGGAGCGGCTCGGCGATGCCGGTCGACTCGATGAGCAGGTAGTCGAACCGCCGCTCCGACGCGAGCCGGCGGACTTCCTTCAGGAGGTCGTCGCGCAGCGTGCAGCAGATGCAGCCGTTCGACATTTCGACGAGCGTCTCGTCCGTCCGTGACAGGTTCGCGCCGCCCTTCGTAACGAGGTCGGCATCGATGTTGACCTCGCTCATGTCGTTGACGATCACCGCGACGCGGAGACCCTCGCGGTTGTTGAGGACATGGTTGAGAAGCGTCGTCTTGCCTGCACCGAGGAAGCCGGACAGGACAGTCACCGGCAGGCGCTTGTCGATCCGCGTTGCGCTGCGTTCGAGATGGTCTTTGAGCTTTGAATCCATATCAATCCATCCTCCGAAATTTTTGGATGTTATAACATCCAAAATAGAGCAGACAAGTCCGGGGCGTCCTTTGAGGTGAGTTCTCAAAAAAAGAGGCGCGGGATGCAGCCCCGCGCCTCTGGGTCGATCGAACGCCGCTTTTGGGAGACGGGGTGGACGTTCGATCAGTTCAGGTTGATGGAGCCGAACAGGCGCACATTGGCGCCGGGCAGCAGCACGTCCTCGCGACGCTTGAAGGAGGTGTGGTTCAGCACCTCGTCGTCGGCGAGGTTCTCGCCCCTGATGCCGATCGTCGCCACCGGAGCGATGCCGTCGATGGTCTCGCCCTGGATGGTGTAGCTCAGCTCCGCCGAGACCAGCGTGTAGCCTGGCGTTGCGATCTCGCCGTCGCCGAAGCGGTTCTGGTCGAAGGCGTGAAGAACGCCGGCGCGCGCAAACCAGCTGGCGTCGCGGTAGTAGACGCCGCCGCCGAGGCGATGCGGAGGAATGCGCGGCACATACCCGCCGCCGTCGAACTTCGCGTGTACGAAGTCGTACTGACCCTCGACGCCCCACAGACCGTTCCAGATCGGCGCGACGTCGTACTGGAAGGCGAGCTCGGCCCCGTAGAAGTTCGCATCCCGCTGCTGGAAGAACACGAGATCGAACATGTGCGCATGGTCGTGGTCATGATCGTGTCCGTGGCCATGTCCGTTCCCATGGCCGGCCTGGACGCAGTTGAACTCGCCATTGTGCGAGACGGGATCGCACTCCAGGCCCTGCAACGCCCGGTAGATGAAGCCGTTGTAGCGCGTGTAGTAGGCGGAGGCATCGAACCGGAACGCGCCCCTGGTCTTGGCGAGGCCCACTTCGGCGGTGGTCGCTTTCTCGACATCGAGGAACGGGTTGCCGACCTCGAACGTGCCGGTTGCCTCATGCATGCCCTTCGAGAACAGCTCCGCCGCATCGGGCGCGCGCTCGACATACGAGCCCGTCAGCCGGCCGACCACGTCGAACGGCAGCTTTTGCAGAAGGCCGAGGCTGCCGCTCACCGGCGTGAAGCTGCGCTCGCCCTCGAACGTGTGGGCATGGAAATGGCCGTGATTGCCGTGCACGTGGCCGTGGAACTCGTCCCACCCGGTGCCGTCCACCGTCGTGTGCTCGATGCGCGCGGCGGCCTGCAAGCGAAGAAACGGATTGAGCTCCAGCTCCTCGAACCAGAACGCGGCCACGCTCTGCGTATGCGCGGGTTCGAGCAGGGATTCGCCGGCGTCCGGATCGGGGACGATGCCCGACGTCTTGCGGTTCACGACATGCACGCCGAGCGCACCGGAGAAGGTGCCGAGCGAGGTGCCCACGGGAACGTGCTGCAACTCGACGCGTGCTTCCTGTTCCTCGTTCTTGAAGCGCGAGTGAACTGCGAAATCGACGTCGTGATCATGGTCATGGTCGTCGTGCGCATGTCCGCCCCCATGGCCGTGATCATGACCCCCGTGATCGTGGTCATGCTTGGCCCATTCGTTGTGGCGGTAGTTGGACGCGCCGAACCAGAAGCGGATCGCCTCGATCCCCGCGTCCCGCACGCGCCACTCGCCGTGTGCCATGTATCTGTCCTGGACGAGATCGATGTAGGGATCGACGCCCTCCTCCGCTTCGTGTCCGGGAATCCCGTACGTGCTTTCGATCCGGGAGAAGGAGACGCCGAAGAAGCCGTCGAGGCCGATGAGCGAGGCACCCAACGCGCCGCCCTTGCTTTCGACGAAGCTGTTCACGACCGTGCCGCGGGGCGAGTCGTAATCGTCCGCCTTGCGCCAGAAGCCGTCGGCATGAAATGCGACCCCGTTCGAGCCGGCCGTCGCCTTGAACGATCCGTCCTTGCCCTCGTCGACCGAGGTGCCGGCGCCGCGGATCGCGCCGCTGAAGCCGTTCCGCGGGATGAACATCGGGATGCGCTGGTTCTCGACCGAGACGACGCCGCCGATGGCCTGCGAGCCGTAGCGGAGTGTAGCCGGGCCGCGCACGACCTCCACGCGATCGGCGGCGTTGGGGTCGATCGGCACGGCGTGATCCTCGGAGATGGCCGCCACGTCGTGCGTGCCGATGCCGTTCTCCTGCGTACGGACCCGATAGCTGTCGAGACCGCGAATGATCGGCCGGTTCGCCCCCGGCGCGAAGGTGCTGCCGGTGATGCCGGGCCGCGTCTGGAGCGCATCCGTGATCGTTTGTCCGCTCGTTCCGAGCACGTCGCGCTCGGTCACCACCGTCACGGAGCTGAACGTATCGTCGCTGACGATCAAGGTCCCGGGCAGATTTTCCGGAAGCGGAGCGTCGAAGTCTTCCGCAAGCGGAGCGGCCGGTGTGTTCGCGGCCGGAGCGCTTGGGCGGCGCGCCTGTTTGCGCACGGGGCTCGGGCTCGTGACTTCGATCTCGGGAAGATCCGTGACGGTCTCCTGCGCCTCGGCGATGGTCGCCGTAGCCGTCGCGGCTGCGAACAAGGCCGCGGCTGGCAAGGCCGCACGATAAAACCGTTTCCGTTGAGACGTCCGCATCACAAACCCCTTGAGCGTGGATGTTATAATATCCGATGCGTAAAGCGAGATGCGAGCGTTGGCAACGAATAATGTGATATTATCCGCGACAGCGTTTCAGAACGTGGCCGGAGTGGCGCGTAGGTCACAGGTGCACCTTTCATCTCCTCCGAACGCTTCCTTGTGCAGGGCGTTCTTTCCGAGAGCGAACCGAGCCCGCTTCGGGCAGGGCGGCTCGAAGGGTCTCATGATTCTCGGAGGAGAGGATGAGCGGGCGGAACGTGACGGCGGCGCTCGTTTGGATAGCGCTCGGCGTGCCGATCGGTCTCCTGTTCGACAACATCGGCATGGGCATCGCGATCGGGCTCGTCTTCGCGATTGCCATGGGTGCGTTCTCGCCGAGCCGCAAAGAGTAGCTCCCCCGAGCGCCGCCGCTACCGCCGGATGACGCAGCATCCTTGTTCGAAGTTGTCCTCGCCGGAGAAAAGAACCTCGAAGGCGTATTCGTAGTCCGACATGCCGTCGATGCAGCCCGGCCGCTGCGTGACCGTTGCGCGATAGCTCCGGCCCTTGTCGTCCTTGAGCCGGTAGAGGAGGGGAAAAAGCCGCGCCGTCGAAGGCTGCACGCGTTCGATCGTGAGCGCAAACGACTGCTCGGGATCGGAGCACTCACCCTTTTCCGGTCCCAGCGTCACGCCCCAGAAAGGCTCCGTTCCGGAACATTGGAAGGTCTCGCTCTTGAGATCGGGCGGATCGCTCATGGCCGTGAGAAACTTTGCGTTGACCCATCCGAGCGTGCCGCCGAACGACACCTCCGCCCAGTTTTGGCCGTTGACCTGCACCGAGCGGCCCGTGCCGAGCACATGGTCCGCGTTCGCGGGGATGCTGCCGAGAGCTTGCCAGTCCGCGGGCTTGCCGCCTTCGGCCGGCTCCGCGCGCATCGTGAGCGTGTCACCCGTCCGAACATCCGTGATGCGATAGGATTCGAACGCCGCGGCCCCCGCAGAGAATGCAGCAATCGCAAACAGCGATGCGGCGAATGGCATCAAGAAAGGCTTCGACATCGGGCTCCTCCGCACTGAAACGGCGCGAGTGTAGCCGGTCGGCCTGCGACGACAACGGGCATCCGGAGATCGCCGGGTTGACGAGGCCGCCGTCGAGTTCGTATCGCTCGGGCCCGCAGCACGGGTGCCACGACGAGCGCCCGAACGGAGAAATCCCCCGGCGCACGCGCTGGACACAACACGGAGAAGATGATGAGCGGACGCATTGGAATTCGGGTGGGTGAGGCCCTGGTCGCGGGTGGTCCTCCAGGCACGGCCGCGGAGCCTGAGGTCGCGATTGGCGAGATGGACGGCCCGCTCGGCACGGCGTTTGCTAACCTGCTCGGCAATCAGGTTGCGGGCCACAGCCGCGTGCTGGCGCTCCTCAACACCGATGTGATGGTTCGCCCGGCCACCATCTGCGTGAGCAAGGTGACGGTGACGGACGAGCGCTACACCAACATTCTGATGGGCACCGTGCAGTATGCGACCGCGATGGGCGTGCTCGACGCGGTGAGAAACGGCGATATCCCGAAGGAGAAGGCCAACGACCTCGGCATCATCGTCTCCGTCTGGCTCAACCCGTCCGTCTCGACCATCGACAACCTGGACCACAAGATCCTGTTCGACATCCACCGCGAGGCGACGACGAAAGCCATTCACAAGGCGATGTCGAACGAGCCTTCGATCGATTGGCTCCTGGAGAACCAGGACAAGATCATTCACAAATACTTCGAGAAGGGCGTCAAGGGCGAGATCTGAAGATCGGGGGCGTCCGATCCCGGCCCCGGCGCATCGCGCCGGGGTCATTCGTCGTGGGGCCGCAAGATCAGCGCGAGAGCCCCTTCTCCTTCACCTCGGCAAGATACTCGCCCCACCGCTTGTCCTTCTGCAGCGAGAGCATGTGGAGGTAGCTCCACGTGTAAAGCCCCGTGTCGTGCCCGTCGTCGAAGACGATGCGCACCGCGTAGTTGCCCACGCCCTTGAGTTCGCGGATCTTCACGTTCTTCTTGCCGCCGACGGTGACGCGCTGCTCCTTCGAGTGCCCTTGCACCTCGGCCGATGGGCTCAGCACACGCAGGAACTCGGCCGAAAGCTCGTGCTCGTCGCGCGTGGCGAAGGAGACGCGCAGCGCTTCGCCGCCATGCACGACTTCGAGCTTCGGCGGCTTCATCCCGCGCCCGGCCACGCGCTCGATCTCCGACCAGGCATTGGCTGCGATGGCGCGGAACACGTCCGCGCTCGGGCTGTCGGGCTGGGTCGCGACCACGGGCCGCCCGGCATCGGAGGTCTCGCGCACATCCATGGTGAGCGGCACTTCGCCGAGGAAGGGGATGTCGAGCTTTTCAGCCTCCGCACGCGCGCCGCCGTGCCCGAAGATATCGTAGCGCGCGCCGGTGTCGGGCGCGATGAAGTAGCTCATGTTCTCGACGATGCCGAGCACCGGCACGCTCACCTTGCGAAACATCGCGAGCCCCTTCCGCGCGTCGATCAGCGCGAGATCCTGCGGCGTCGACACGATCACGGCGCCCGCGAGCGGCACCTGCTGGGCAATGGTGAGCTGCACGTCGCCCGTGCCGGGCGGCATGTCGATCACGAGCACGTCGAGATCGCCCCAGATGACGTCGCGCAGCATCTGGTTGAGCGCACTGACCACCATCGGACCGCGCCACACGATGGGCGTGTCCTCCTCGACCATGAAGCCCATGGACATGACCTTGAGCCCATAGTTTTCGAGCGGCTTGATTTTCTTGTCGCCGGCGCTTTCCGGGCGGTCGGTGATGCCGAGCAGGCGAGGCTGGGAGGGGCCGTAAATGTCGGCGTCCATGATGCCGGCCTTGAGGCCGATGGCCTGGAAGCCGAGTGCCAGATTGACGGCGACCGTCGACTTGCCGACGCCGCCCTTGCCGGACGCCACGGCGACGATGTGCTTGACGCCGGGCACGCCCTGGGTCTGGCGGATGGGTGCGCCGCCCGGAGGGGGAGGAGGCGCCTTGCGGCCACCGTCCCCCGCCGCACCTTTGGCGCGGGCCTCGGTCACGCGCGGATGCTCCCGGCCGTTGCTCGAAGCCCCGTTGCCCGCGCGCGCAGGCGCGCTCCCGGCTGCGGCCTCGGCCGTGAGCACGGCCACCACGCCCGTGACCCCGTCGATCTCGCGCACGACTTTCTCGGCCGCCCCGCGAAGCGGCTCCAGCTCTTCCGCCCGTGCGGCCGGCACCGTAATGGAGAAGTAAACCCGCCCGTCCTTGATAAGAACGTCCGAGACAAGACCGAGATCGACGATGTTTCCGTCGAGATCCGGTCCTTTGACGCGCCGCAACCGTTGGACGACCTCTTCCTTCAGATCAGACATAGGGCTCTCCCGCGCTCCTTTGTTCTTCCGATGTCTCCCCGCTCGAACCCGCGAAGAGCGCGCGAGCGAGCGCCGAGAGGATACCCCCCGCGAACGACCTAAGCCACCTAAGCCAAGGGTCGGAGAGGCGCAACGGTGGAGTTTCTCCGGAGTTCTCCCTTGGCCCCCTATCGGATATAGGAAGCAAGCCGCCGCCGCGCCATGAAACGGAGCGCATTCCCAAAAAGGGCGAAGCGGAGCGAAATCCGGAAACGGATGCAGCGCGGGGAAATCCAGGGAGGGGGACGGATGAAAGGACTGCTGGCCACGAGCCGGCTGATCGACCGGACATCCACGGCGATCGGGCGGGCCGCAGCCTGGATGGTGGTGGTCGCCGCCGTGATCAGCGCGGGAAATGCCGTCGTCCGCAAAACCTTCGACTGGAGCTCCAACGCCTTGCTCGAAGTGCAGTGGTGGCTGTTCGCGCTCGTGTTCCTGCTCGCTGCCCCCTGGGCGCTCGTCTCCAACGAGCACATTCGCGTCGACATCGTGAACAGCCGCCTTTCGCAGCGCACACGCAACATCATCGAGCTTGTCGGCCATACGCTTTTCCTCCTGCCCGTCGCCGGGCTCATTGCGGTCACCTCCTGGCACTTCTTCATGGCCTCGTATGCCCACAACGAGCAGTCGCCGAACGCGGGCGGTCTCGTCCTCTGGCCGATCAAAGGTCTCATTCCCGTGGCGTTCGCCTTGCTTTTTGTTCAGGGCATCTCGGAAATCATCAAGCGCGTAGCCATCATGCGCGGCGAGCTTGCCGAGAGCGGGTCGCAGGGCGGCTATCACGACACCGTCGTTGAGACCGGCGCCGATCTGAAAGACGGCGACACTGGCGCGAAGCCCGAGGGAGACCGGCGATGAGCCCGGGGGACAAGCGCAAATGACAGCCTTCCTCGCCCAGAATCTGGCGCCGATCATGTTCGCGGCGCTCGTGGTCTTCCTGCTGCTCGGCTATCCGGTCGCGTTTTCGCTTGGCGCGGTCGGGCTCGTCTTCTTCGTCATCGGCGTGGAACTCGCCCCCCATTCGGGCGGCGCGATCACGCTCTCGTGGAACCTGCTGCAGTCGATGCCGTCGCGCGTGTTCGACGTGATGAGGAACGAGACGCTGCTCGCAATCCCATTCTTCACGTTCATGGGGCTCATCCTCGAACGCTCCGGCATGGCCGAGGACCTGCTCGAAACCGTGGGCCAGCTTTTCGGCGAGATCCGCGGCGGGCTCGCGCTCGCGGTCGTGTTCGTGGGGGCCCTTCTCGCGGCCACCACCGGTATCGTCGCCGCTAGCGTGATCGCCATGGGGCTCATCTCGCTCCCCATCATGCTGCGCTACGGCTACGACAGGCGTCTGGCCACGGGCGTCATCGCGGCGTCCGGCACGCTCGCGCAGATTATTCCGCCCTCGCTCGTGCTCATCGTGCTGGCGGACCAACTCGGCCGCTCCGTGGGAGATATGTACAAGGCGGCCATCGTGCCGGGCCTCACGCTCGCCGCGCTTTACGCATTCTACGTGATGATGATGGCGCTCATTTTCCCGGCATCCGCGCCGGGATTGCCGTCGCAGGACGTGGGGCACCGGGAGCCGGACGGCTCGCGCGGTCTCTTGTCCCTTGGCGTGCTCACCCTCTTGTCCGCGGCGTTCGCGGCATGGGTGCTGTCTGGATCCCACTACGAAGGGATCGATTACGCCATCCTGTCGATGACGTGGGCGGTCGGGTTCGCGCTCGTCGTTGCGCTTCTCAACCGCGCCCTTCTCGTGCTCACGGGGCGCTCGCTGCTCTCGAGCATCGCCGAGCGCGTCACGTTCGTGATGGTGCCCCCGCTTCTGCTCATCTTCCTCGTGCTCGGCACCATCCTGATCGGCATCGCCACGCCGACGGAGGGCGGCGCCATGGGAGCCGTCGGCGCGCTCGCCCTCGCCGCGATCAAGCGCATGAGCGACCGCGATGTCCGCCGCTTCAACTTCGACATCGTACGCCAGGCGACGGAATCGACGGCCAAGCTCGCCGCTTTCGTCATGTTCATTCTTCTTGGCGCGCGGATTTTCACGCTGACGTTCTACGGCGTGAATGGGCACGTCTGGGTGGAGCACCTTCTGACGTCCACGCCGGGCGGCATGTACGGCTTCCTCATCGTGATCAACATCGCGATCTTCCTGCTCGCCTTTTTCCTGGACTTCTTCGAGCTGTGCTTCATCCTGGTGCCGCTGCTCGTGCCGGCCGCCGAGGCGATCTTCACTTCCGCACCGGAGGCCGTGGCGATTGCCAAGAGCTTCGGCATGGAGGTCGTCACGGTCACGGACGCCTCCGGCGTTCCGCGAGAGGCCGTCGCAGACGTGACGCCGTTCATCATCTGGTTCGGCGTGCTCCTGGCCGTGAACATGCAGACGGCCTTCATGCATCCGCCGTTCGGATTTGCGCTTTACTATTTGCGGTCCGTCGCGCCGCGCCAGAGCTATCGCGACAAGGTGACCGGGCGCTCGATGCCGCCGGTCACGACGGGCGAGATCTACTGGGGCGCGATCCCGTTCTTGTGCATCCAGCTTGTGATGGTTGCGCTTCTGATGCTGGTTCCCTCGATGGCGATCGAGAAGGCGCAGCCGAAGGAAGCCCCGCCCGTCGTCGAGCGGTCGCATGCGCCCGTGTCCGCAGGGGCGCGGGGAGAGCGAGGTTTCTCATTGCCGCCCACGCCGCCTTCCATCGAGGGCGCGCACGACGTTCCCCTCGGCGGGCCCGGTGCGCCGACGCTCGACATGCGGGAGTTGCCGAGCCTGTCTGCGCCGGAGCGGGCGATGCCGCGTGCTGCGCCGCCGTGAACGGGAGAGTCTGAAAACGCGAATCTTCGCGCTTCTTGCGAAGCTTTGCAAGCCATGGGGCCGTTGCGCCACAGTGGCATCATCGGTTACACGTCGTCACAATTTCAGACTGGTGATGCGCTTCACTCTGTTGCTAAGTGGGATGAATGATCGAGCTCGGCGCGAGGCGCCATCCGACACGGCGACGTGGGACAGCGATCAGCTCCCATCGCGATCATCTTCAGCTCAGCGTACTGCGTCTCATCAGATCAGCGCGTGATCCGAAAGTCATTCATGCGGAAGACAAGAAGGCCCGCGTCCTCGACGCTCAAAACCGAGAACATCGATACGCTCGGAGCTCCCGTTGAAGTGCGCCGGCATCCGGGTGCACGCCGCCTGACGCTCCGCGTCAGCCGTACGCGGCGCACGGTGATCGTGACGCTTCCCATGCAGTGCGACATCGACGAGGCGGGCTCTTTCATCACGCGCAACATCGAATGGGTGCGCGAGCGGCTCGACAGCCTGCCGTCGCCGGTACCGTTTCGCGATGGCGTGTTCATTCCCCTCAGGGGCGAGGCGCACCGTGTCGCCTTCGCCGGGCCGGGCAAGCGCGGCGTCGTCACGCGCCGGATCGCGGAAGACTTCCCCGAGCTCTGCGTGGCCGGCCACGAGGAACATGCTCCGCGCCGCCTCAAGGATTGGCTGGCGCGCGAAGCCCATCGCGATCTCGAGGATCGCGTCGCATTCCACGCCAAGCGGCTCAGCCTGGCGCCCAAGCGCATCGCGGTCCGCGACCAGACGAGCCGCTGGGGATCGTGCTCGACCACGGGCGTGCTCTCCTTCTCCTGGCGCTTGATCCTGGCGCCGCCCGAGATCCTGGATTACGTGGCCGCCCACGAGGTTGCCCACCTCAAGGAAATGAACCACGGACCTCGGTTCTGGGCGCTCGTCGCCAAGACCATGCCGGACCTGGAAGACGCCAAGCGCTGGTTGCAGATTTACGGTATGGACCTGCACCGCTACGGGATGCTTGCCGAGGAATAGGACGCCGCGGCCGCCGTCAGGGTACCGCGATATCGAAGTGCAACACGTCCTCGCGCGTGCCGAGCTTCGAATAGAGCGCGATGGCCGCGTCGTCGCCGCGATCGGCCTGCACGAACACGACATATCCGCCGTTCTCCGCTGCGATCTCCGTCAAGCGACCGATCAGGGCCGTAGCGATGCCTTGCCGGCGGTGCGTCTCCGCGACGGCGAGATCGTAGATGTAGAACTCGCTCCGCTCCTGCTCGAACTTGCGGAGCTCATAAGCCGCGAGCCCGCCGACGACGCGGCCCTCGGCCACGCTCGCCAGCGCAACGAAGCCCGGATCGCCGAGCAGACGACGCTGATAGTCTGCAGAAGGCCGGGCGCGTCCGTAGGTGTCCGCCTCGCCGAACGCCGTGCCGAACATCGCGAGGAGCCCGTCCATCAGGCCGAGATCGCCCGGCCCGAGTCTCAGGATCGTCATGTCGCCGCTCACCGATTTGCCTCCGCCAACGCACCGCCTCCGGCGTGCTGCACGAGGAATATGGCGCTCAGCGGACGACGTCTGGTGAGACGACCGGCGGCGCGACGACGATCCGCCCGTCCGGCATCACGGTCGTCGTTCCGGATGGAGAGGGAGCCGCAGCATTCTCGCCCGCAGGCTTCTCCAGCATCTCGACGATGAAATCCTCCCCGATGCGGTCTGCGGGATGGCGCGGCGCTCCGGCGGCAATCGGTGGAGCGGGCGGCGCCCCCGCGCCCGGCAGGGGAAGCGGTCCGCGTCCCGTGTGCGCAACGCGCATGACCTCATGCCAGATCTCGGCCGGAAGCGTGCCGCCGACGACGCGCTCCATGGGTTTTCCGTCGTCGTTGCCGACCCACACGCCAGCCGTCAGATGCGCGGTGTAGCCGACGAACCACGCGTCCCGGTAGTCCTGCGAGGTGCCGGTCTTCCCGGCCACTACGTGACCTGGAAACGCGGCGCGCCGGCCCGTGCCGCGCTCGACGACGGTGCGCAGCATGTCGTTCATCGCCGCCACCGAGGCGAGCGGAATTGAGGGGGCGGAGCGGGCATCGAGGCGCTGGAAGAGCACGCGGCCTTCGCCCGTGCGGACGCGGCGGATGACATAAGGCTCGTTGACGTAGCCACCGTTTGCGAAAGCCGCGTAAGCGCCCGTGAGATCGAGCAGCGACACTTCCGATGTTCCAAGTGCGAGCGACGCGTCGCTCCTGAGCTCCGACGTCATGCCGAGGCGGCGTGCGGTTGCGGCGACCTGGGCCGTACCGGCATCGAGCAGCAGCCGCACCGCCACGCTGTTGATCGACTGAGCGAGCGCATCGCGCAGCGTCACGGGACCGATGAACCGCCCGTTTTCGTTGCGTGGCGACCAGCGTCCGGCCGTGACGGGGGCATCCTCCATCATGCTGTCCGGCGTGAGCCCGCGCTCGAGCGCCGTAAGGTAGACAACCGGCTTGAACGCCGATCCCGGTTGACGGTGGGCGCGAACGGCGCGGTTGAACTGGCTATCGGCATACGAGCGCCCGCCGACGAGCGCGCGAATGCCGCCGTCGGGCGCGAGCACCGCCACCGCCGCTTGCCCCGCCGAAAGCGTAGCCCCGCGCGAGGAGAGCGCCGCTTCGACGATCTGGCCGGTTTTGCGCTGCAACCCGCCGTCGAGCGTCGTCTCGATCACGATCTCTTTGGTGTCGCCCGCATCGAACTGGGCCGCGACGTCGAGGACATAGTCGACGGCATAGGCCATGTCCGCCTGGCTGGGCGCCCGCATGAGCGGGGAGAAATGGATTTCGCTGGAAACGGCCTGCTCGGCGTCGTCGTGCGTGATGAAGCCCGCAGCCGCCATTCGCCCGATCACGACATGCCCGCGCGCGATGGCTTGGGTCGGGCTGGCGCTCGGTGCGTACCGCGACGGTGCCTTGAGAAGCCCCGCGATGACCGCGCTTTCGCCAAGCGCCAGATCGCCCGCCGACTTGCCGAAGTAGCGCTGGGCCGCCGCTTCGATGCCGTACGCGCCGCCACCGAAGTACACGCGGTTGAGATAGAGTTCGAGGATGTCGCGCTTCGAAAGGCGCAATTCGATCCAGAGCGCGAGCACGAGTTCCTCGACCTTGCGCGCGAATGTGCGCTCGGACGAAAGAAACAGGTTCTTCACGAGCTGCTGCGTGATCGTGGAGCCACCCTCGACCAGGCGGCCGGACCTGAGGTTGACCATCGCGGCCCGCGCCATGCCGATGGGATCGATGCCGAAATGGCTGAAGAAGCGTTGGTCCTCGATGGCGACCACGGCGTTGGCCGCCGCGGGCGCGAGCATGTCGAGCGGTATGTAGGCGCGCGACATGCCTCTCTCGGCGAGCGCGCTGCCGTCCGCGCCCATGATGCGGATGGTGGGCCCGGTTCCCTTCGGACGCATCGAAAGCGGATCGGGATAGATCATCGTGTAGACGACGAAGAGCCCGCCGACGGCGATCGCGGCCGCCGATGCGAACACGAGCGGCACGAAGAAGATGAGGCGGATCAGAAGCGGGAGGCGCGACCGTCTCTTTGCAGGTGGCAGCTCGGGTTCGGGCTCATATCCATGCCCATGCCCATGTCCAGATCCGTAGCCGTATGCCTCCGGCGTCGGCCATGGCGCATCGTCACGGTAAGTCGGCAGTTCCGGCTCGTACCGGCCCCGCTCGTCTCGATCGTCGAAGGTGCGGTCGAACCTCCCGTTGAAGCCCATGCTTCCCAACCCCCGCGTGCGGATCGGCACGGTGATGTGCGGCCGGGCATGCGCGCGCGGCCGCGCGCATCATGCGGAACCGCGAACTAACGCTGCGTTAACCGGAAAGGCTCTAGCGCCGGCTGGTGAACGGCGCGGCCAGGAGCGCCAGAAAAATACGCGCCCCGACCGTGAAGAACATGAACAGCAGTTGTCGCTCTTCGAGCAGAAGCTCCACCCAGATGTTGTACTTGGGTTCGAGGCCGGTCCGCGTGATGACGCTTTTGAGATCGCGCGCCCACCCGAGCATCATGGAGAGCGTTTCGGGCCAGTTGTAGCCGACCGCCGCCAGCGCGAACGCGCCCAGGATCAGCGACAGAAAGATCGTTCCGGTGCTCAACAAGAGACGCAAAAGCATGTGGCCCCCCGGCTTGCTGCGTCGGGCGTCGCGGCTCCGCCACGCACCCTCGCGGGTCGAAGCCTATGGCGCGCCGGGGTGCGGCACAAGCGCCCGCTCGATGGGCCTTATTCGCGAACATTCGGCGCGGGCGAGGCGGGTTATCCACACGCTGTGAAACCGCAATGCCCAAGTCGCGAAAAACACTGTGGATTCCTCGCTATGGCCATAGTGGAAAAGCCGCGACTCAGCGAAGGGTGAAGGCGAGCCGCCCATCTTGCGGCGAGGTGTTGCGTAAACCAACAGCTCATGACCCAGGAACGCAATGCTATCGCCCCGCCATGCCGTTTCTCTCGCCGCCCTGCTGCTGCTTCTTGGCGGCTGCTGCAAGGATACGTTGCGCGAGATGGCATCGATCAAGGATGTGGTCCCGCGCGCGCCTCAGGCAGAAAAGCGCACGCCGTCGAAGGTGAGCAAGGCGAGCACCACGCCCGAGCGCGCCACGCAAGCCGCTGAGGCCGAGGTCGAGGAGAAGGGTGCCGGCGCCATCGAGACCGGGTCGATCCCGAAGCCCGACGCTTGCCAGGGCGCCCACGTCGCCTATCAGGCCACGCGCGAATATCTCAAGAATTTCGGCCCCCGTCCGCCGGATCAGCCCGGCGAAAAGGGTCCCTGCCTGCCGGACGCGCAGTAGGCGCGAGAGTGCTTCCGGAAAAGTGGGAACCGGGTCATGGCGGAGCCATGCAGCGCGAAGTGTCCGATAAGAAGCACGACAAAGCAAAAACTTAGAGCCGCTCCACGGCTCCACCAAAATCAGAACGGCTCTAAAGCCCTCGAAGCTTCAGCCTGCCTCGCGGATTTCGCGAGCCGCGACAGCGGCCAAGAGCGCACGCCAGATCTCGACCATCGCCAGCGAGTCCCGCTTGCAATAGGTGAGCAGGTCCTTGCGCGCCTCCTCGGCCTCATCGCCTTCGAGATCGCCCGTGACGATCCGGTTCCACGTCTCGCTCGCCGTGGCGCCTTCCTGGATCGCGAGCCCCTGATAGGAGAGTTGAGGAACGAGCGCCGGCAGCACCCACTTGATCGAGGTGCGGCCGCGAAACTTCGGATGCACGACCATCTGGCCCGTGAACACGTCCATCAGGTCCACGATGCGCTCGTTCACGGACTCGAGGAAGGCCCGTACCTCCGGCATCCTCTCCGCGAGCTTCGCGTTGATCCCCCGCTCGAACGGTCGGTTCCACACAACGACGCTCCCGTCCGCGGGGATCGCATCCGTGAGTGCGCCGACGAAAAACTCGTCGGGGCACGCGCGGCCCGTAAAAAGAAAATCCCGATGCACGGCCTCGCCGCCGGGATGCGAAACCACGTGCTGAGAGAACTGGAACGGCACGTGGTCGTAAGGGCGAAATCCCGCGAACCGCGGCAGCGCGCACGGATAGGTCTCGTAGTCGAGGAACGAGATCGGGTAGCGCAGATTGTTGAGGAATTCGCTGAGCGGCGCCACCTCCAGAAAGGCGCGCCCCTGTCGCGCCGCGCGCACCTGATTGGCCTGGTTCACGGTCAGGTCGAAGTGCTCGGGAACGTCCATGATGTCGAGAACGCCGGCGTCGATCAGCGATCGCAGGCGGCGCGGCGAGGCGCCGATCCGCGTGAGGTCGTGCACGCTGTAGTCGGGCACATGCCCGTTGATGAAGGAAAAGCTCGTACAGTGGCTGCTGCGTCCTTTGTAGATGCAGCCGCATGGTCCCGGCGGCATCGTGTCGAGCGACATCACGTCGTGAGCGGCGTCCATCTCCGCCGCGACGGTCTCTAACAGGGGCGTTACCCGGTCCGTGAAGTCCTCGCGGGTGAACAGGCGGTCGAGGTCCAGCATGCCATCCGAAACATACGTGCTGTCCAGCCGCACGAGATTGAAGCGTCCGAGCGGTACGCCGCATTCGGCGAGCACGATGGCCTGGAAGGCAAGGTCGTGGGCGTAAAGGTCGTCTTTCGCCTTGCGGTCCTCGCCGCTGGTCGAAGCCTTGACCTCGTAAAGATCGTAGACGCCGCGCATCGCGTCCCACACGAGAACGTCGCATGCGGTCGTGTAGCGGTCCGTCTCGAACACCGGCTGATAAAGCACGGAATAGCGTTCGGCGACGAGTTGCGCCGTGCCCTCCCCATCGCCGCGCCGGATCAGCACGCCATCGGGAAAAATATCGCGCGCGCGGGCATCCACGTCGTTGCCCGTATCCATGACGGCCTGCTCGAACACCGACGGCGGGCGGGCGTGATAGACGTCGGGGCGGTGAACCTTCACCCACGCATTGTGCGCGCAGTCGCGATAGACGAGGTAGTTCGTCTTACTGAGCTTCCGGCCGTTTTGCATGGCTCTGTCGGCCGCGAGGCGGCCGCCCCCTCTCTCCTCCTCGGCTGCACCCCCTTGAAAACCGGCACAGTCGCGCCGAACGTACAGAACGAGGCAAGGTCCGCCAAACCCAGAATGAGATTTGCCCAGTGTTAATCCGCAAAGCGCCTGACGTCCGCCCATCCGAAATCACCCCAAAAGGCCTTTATTTGAGCCGTCGGGAGCTGATGGCAGGCGGTTTCGCGGCGGCCGCGCTCGCCATGGCGCCCGGTGATTCGGGATGGGCGGCGGCTCTGGAAGCTCATAAGAGCTCGTTCTCGACCGACGAGCCCCCGACGCGCCGCGCCGACGCGACATCCTACAATAATTTCTATGAGTTCGGCTCCGGCAAGGATGATCCAGCAGCGAATGCCGGCACGCTCACGACGGCGCCGTGGTCGGTCGAGGTGAGCGGGCTCGTCGCCAAGCCTCGGACGTATGCCTTGGAAGACATCCTGAAGCCCGTGACGCTCGAGGATCGGATCTATCGGCTGCGCTGCGTCGAGGGCTGGTCGATGGTGATCCCGTGGATCGGTTTTCCGCTGGCCGCCCTGATCTCCCGCGTCGAGCCGCTGGGCAGCGCGAAGTATGTCGCCTTCGAGACGCTCGTGCGCCCGGACGAGATGCCGGGCCAGCGCGGCCTTTTCCAGCCCCTGGACTGGCCCTATCGCGAGGGGCTGAGGCTCGACGAGGCGAACCACCCGCTCACGATCCTCGCCGTCGGCATGTACGGCGAAACGCTGCCGAACCAGAACGGCGCGCCGTTGAGGCTCGTCGTGCCATGGAAGTATGGCTTCAAGAGCATCAAGTCGATCGTGCGCATCGCCTTCGTGGAGCAGCAGCCGCCGACGAGCTGGGAGGAGATGGCGCCGCACGAGTACGGGTTCTATTCGAACGTCAACCCCGAGGTGGACCATCCGCGCTGGAGCCAGGCGACGGAGCGGCGGATCGGCGAAGGCAGCGGCCTGTTCGCGAAGCGCCGCCCGACGCGGATGTTCAACGGCTACGGCGACGAGGTGGCCGGTCTTTATGCAGGCCTGGACCTCCGTGCCAACTACTGAGCGAACATCCTCCCGCTCTTCTTCCCCTCCCCCCGGTGGGGAGGGGGCAGGGGTGGGAGGAAGCCCGGCAGCAGACGGTCTGCAATCCCCCCCTCCCAACCTCCCCCGCAAGAGGGGAGGAGTACGGCCGTCATGGATCGGCCCCGGCGGTTGGGCGCTTTATGCGCTGGGCCTGTCCCCAGGCGCCTGGACGTTCTATCTCGGGCTGACCGATCAGCTCGGCGCGGATCCTCTCAAGGTCCTGGAGCGCACGCTCGGCCTCTGGGCGTTGCGGTTTCTCGTGATCGGCCTCGCCATTACCCCACTACGCAAAATCGGCGGCCCGAACCTCATCCGCTACCGGCGGACCATCGGCCTGCTCGCGTTCTTCTACGCGCTGGCCCACGTCGTCGTGTACGTCGTGCTCGACCGGGGCCTCGATCTGGCGGCCATCTTAGCCGACATCGTCAAGCGGCCCTACATCACGGTCGGGATGGTGGCGTTCCTGGTCCTCGTGCCGCTTGCCGTCACGTCGAACGCGACCATGATTCGCCGTCTCGGCGCGGCCGCGTGGCAGCGGCTCCACCGCTGGGTCTATCTGGCGGCAGCAGCGGGCGCGCTGCATTTCATCATGCTGCTCAAGACGGTGACGTTCGAAGCCGCGTTCTATGCCGCGATGGTGGCCGTGCTTCTCGCGTTTCGCCTTTGGAACCGCGGGCGCCTCAGCCAACCTCGCCGATGATGAAGCTCTGGATGTTGGCGACGCGGACCGGATCTTCGCCCACGGCCCAGTCGCGCACGGAGACCCCGGCCTGATGCACGGTATTGGGGTCGCCCGACACGAGCGGATGCCACCAGGCGAGCCCGCGCCCTTCCGCGACGCGCCGGTAGGCGCAGCTCTCCGGCAGCCACGCGATGGCTTCCACGTTCTCGGGGCCGAGCGTGATGCAGTCGGACATCACCTCGTGCCGGTTCGCATAGTCCTTGCAGCGGCAGCGGCCGACGTCGAGCAGGCGGCACGCGAGGCGCGTGAGAAAGACGTCGCCCGTATCCTCGTCCTCGACCTTGAGAAGACAGCACTGTCCGCAGCCGTCGCACAGCGATTCCCACTCGCGCCGCGAGAGTTCGTCGATCCGCTTGGTTTCCCAGAACGGCGGCGGAGCCGGATCGGAGACCGCCAAGCCCGCTTCCGCCGCTGCGGCAGCACCGATCAACCGCTCGATAGCGGGACTCTTCGGTGTGCGAGGCGTCTTAGGCTTCGCGGCTGGGCGTTGCGAACGTTTGCTCAACTTCTGGGCTCATTTTGCGGCGTAGCGGCTTCGATAGCACGCCATATCGCCCAGATCCTCTGCGGCGTAAACACCGCGCGCAACCGCGCGGGCCACGCAATCCGCCGCCACCGAGCCGATGCGCATGAGCTGCATCAGCCGTTCGACCGGATCCTGGGGGAGCGCTACGGTCCCCGTCGAAAGCGTGAAAATCGTGTCTCCGTCGACGTGTGAGTGGATCGGGCGGATGGCGCGGGCCAGCCCGTCCTGCGCCATGATAGCGATGCGCCGGGCCTCCGCCTTCGTCAGCGCTGCGTTGGTTGCGACGACGCCGATGGTGGTATTGCCGCCCGGCGCAAGCGGCGTCACGTCGAGCCGCGTGCCCTTGAGCGGGTCTTCCGCCGAGGCCGACGGCAAGGTGCCGGGCCATCCGCGTCCGCCGAACTCACCGTCGAGCTCGAACGGTGCGGCCCAGAAATGCCCCGTGCCCGGGACCACGGCCGAGCCGAACGGGTTGACCGCGATGAGCGCGCCGACCTGGACCGCGCCGTCGATGACGCTGGCCGAGCCGAGCCCGCCCTTGATGTTGCCCGCCATCGCGCCCGTGCCGGCGCCCGCGTTTCCAAGCGCGAAATCGCGGCCCACGGCTTCGCACGCGAGCCGGCCCCAATCGCGATAGGGCGGCGTCTCGCCCCAGGTCTTGTCGCCGCCGTTCGGCAGATCGAACAGCACGGCGCCCGGCACCACGGGCGAGACCGTGGGCGTTTCGCCGAGCGCGAACCCGCGCCCGCGCGCGCCGAGCCACGCGACGACACCCGACATCGCGTCGAGCCCATAGACTGAGCCGCCGGAGAGCACGATGCCGTCCACCGCTTCGACGAGGCATGTGGGGTCCAGCGCGTCCGTCTCGCGCGTGCCGGGCGCACCGCCGCGCACGTCCACCCCCGCGACCGTGCGCCGGTCCGGCAGCACGACCGTCACGCCGCTGCGGACGTCGAGCGATTGCGCGTTGCCGACGGCGATGCCGTCGACGTCGGTGATCAGGTTGCGTGGCCCCGGCTTGATGGGCATGCGATGTTTCCTCCCGGGCTTCACGCCGAAAATGGCGGCGCGCCGGCCCGATTCCAACGGGCCTCGTTGCAGACGAAGGGTCTGCGGCCACGATCCTATCGATCATGGTTCGCTGCGCACCGATCTCACCCGTCTGTCTTTAACATTCCCCTAGCGGGCGGCCCCCAGCCGCTTCAGCGCGTCCTGGCTCGCCGTATTCTTCGGCTCGATGGAAAGCACCTGCTGGAAGTCGGCCACGGCCCTGTCGTTGTGGCCGAGCAACTCGTTGATGAGGCCCCGCGTGGCCAACGCCGTCGTGTTCTTGGGATCGAGCGCGAGGGACTTTTCCACATCCGAAAGCCCCTCGGCGGTTCGTCCGGAGGCCGCCTGCGCGTAGCCGCGCCACGCGTAGCTCGGGGCAAGCAGGTCGCGATATGCGATCGATTTATCGGCGAGCAGGTCGCGCAGCGTGCCACTCGTCTTGCTGGCCGTTTCGATGACGCTGTTGAGCTCAGCGATTGCCGTCTCGTGGTTGCCGGCCTGGGAGTGGGTGACAGCCCGGCTGTACTGCAGCAGCACGTTGGCACGCACCAGGTCGGCGGACGCGGTGTAGTCGGCGAAAGCCTGATCGGTATTGCCGAGTGCGAGATAGGCGAGGCCTCGCAGATGAAGGTACTGCGCCTTGTCCAATTTCGAGGCTTCGAGAGCGAGCGCGGCGTCGTAGTCGGCAATCGCATCCTGGTAGGCGCCGTTGGCGTGATGGAGGATGCCGCGGCCACGGTAATGCGTGCCGCTGGGCCTCAACGCGATCGCGCCGCTCATGTCGGCAATCGCGAGGTCGAGATCGCCGCGCTCCCTGTAGTACTTCGCGCGCAGGTTATAGGGCGTGGTGTCGGTCGTCTTGAGCGCGATCGCCTTGGAGTAATCGGCCATCGTCTTTTCGATCTCTCCCGGCCCGTGATGGCTGGCGCGCCTGACATATGTTTCGGGATCGTCGGGATTGAGCTCGATGGCCTTGTTGTAAGCCGCGAGCACGCGGTCGGGCTTATCGAGCTTGTCGATAAGAGCGTCGAGGTCGAAGCCGCCGTCGTCATTCCCGCGGTTGTTGTAATCGTCGGCGCGGTAGGCGTCGCCGAGCCATCGATGCGCCGTCGCGAGGTCTACCCTCCCCAGCGTCCCGCTCGCGATGACCCGCTCGCAGGCTGCCATCCGTGCGTTTGTGTCGAGGGAGGGCGCGCAGCCGTCCCAATCCGGCCCGCGGGAGGCTGATGCGGCGGCCGGCCCGGGGGGCGGAGCGGGATCGGCAACCGCAATCGCCGGACCGGCATCGGCCGATGGCGTGAAGGTCACGTCGAGATCGACCATCTGGCCGCACGCGTGGACGGACCACCGCTCCTGCCACGGCAGCCCGGCCTCGGCCGGCCGATGCGTGACGGCCGTCTCGATGATCGTCGCCTGCTCGCATCCGGCGGGCCCCCGGCCGAGCGCTACCTGCTGAAGGCGGGGACCGGCATCGCCCTGCACGACCGGATCGGCCAGCGTCTCGCCGGGAGCCATCGGCACCGCTTCGATGGCGTCTCCCTTCTTGAACATCAGAATGCTGCGCCGTCGCGGCGTCGGGCACGCGACCTCGTAGCGCTCGATCCACAGCACCGCGTCCGGATCGAGCGCGAAGGGCGAGGCTTCGCGCAGCACAAAACCCACGTCCTTGGGACACGCGGCGTCGGGCACGAACGTCAGGCTTTCCCGGATGCGCGCGGCGCGTGCCGTGGTCAGCTCGTCGGAGAAGGCGCGTTTCGCAAGCTCTTCGCCATACGTCGCCGCGAGCGCGTCCGGCGTCGCCTGGATGTAGTCCGGCACGGCCCACGCCTCGCGAGCCGAGAGCGGCGCGAGAAGGAGAGCCAAAGCGAGAGCGGTTCGGATCGATGCCATCCCACGCGCCTTCTTCACTGGGCTGACGATCTTACAAGAGTTTATGCTCGCGACAAGCACGAGAAGCCGCGCCCCCTGCGGAACACCCGCGGCTTCACTTAGCCCGCAGGGCTCGGGAGCGTCTTCGCGGAGCCAAGCTTCGCTTGGACGCGACCCGCGGCGAGTGGCGTCCGGCCCGAAGGGCCCGGGAGCAAGGCGACCCGGCACCAATGCGCCGGCTCTCCACCGAGCACCGCACGTTTTGGACGAAGCTTGTCGCAGCTTGTGTACGAAATCGAAAAGCAGAGCGCCCGCGGCGCGTGTCCGAAAAAATGGTGCCTCTGGCCCGACTCGAACGGGCACGTTGTTGCCAACAGCAGATTTTGAGTCTGCCGCGTCTACCGGTTCCGCCACAGAGGC
>DAOMQQ010000025.1:0-21846 GCA_035445405.1 Hyphomicrobium sp. | reverse complement strand
GGCCCGCCAGTATTCTCTCACGCTCCGATTTTCGCACCCCTTGGGTGCGCTGGCGCTCCGCACGGAAGGCGCTCGCGCCGGATCGCTGTGCTCCCCGGCCTTGGAGCTTTGCCGCGGGTTCGTCCCGCTTCCAGACCTTAGCATCGACGACGCTGACGATGAGCGCCGCGGCTGGCACCCGTTCTCGGCAACGGCATCCGGCGCCAGCCGGCCGATCCCTCCTGTCGCGCGAGGAAACCCGACCGGCCTGGACGTGGAAGCGGCGGATTGACGGCGATCCTGTCGAATTGGTCCTGCGGATCATGCGAAGACGACGATTCCGCGTTTCGACATGATGGGCGCGAAGTCGACCGGCCGGTTTCCTGCGCGTCAGATTGATCGCTTGCCGCGCTGTCGAGATCGCGTCAGAAAATACCGAGACGCCCCGAGCTCTCATCGGGGCCGATCGCCCGCGCAAGGTATCTAAGTGCCGTCCAGCTCCGACAGCTCGCTCAAGATCCTCGTGATCGACGAGAACCCGATCCGCCGGGCGATCATCGAGTCCGGCTTGGCCGAAGCGGGCTTCACCGCGGTCACGGTGCTTGCGAACACGACGCGGCTCATCGATCACATCTATAAGCTCGATCCCGACGTCGTGCTGATCGACCTCGAGAACCCGAGCCGCGACGTGCTGGAGCAGATGTTCCAGGTCTCGCGCATCGTTCGGCGGCCGATCGCCATGTTCGTCGACAAAAGCGACAAGAGCGAAATCGAAGCCGCCATTGAAGCGGGTGTCTCCGCCTACATCGTGGATGGCCTCAAGAAAGAGCGCGTGAAGCCGATTCTCGAGACGACGATGACGCGTTTCCGCGCCTTCGCGCGTCTGCAGGCGGAGCTCGATGAGGTGAAAGGCGCGCTCAAAGAGCGAAAGATCGTCGAGAAAGCCAAGGGCATCCTCATGAAGCGGCGCGGTCTCGACGAGGACAAGGCCTACGAGCTCTTGCGCAAGACGGCCATGTCGCAGGGCAAGCGCATTGCGGATGTTGCCCACGCGCTGGTCAGCTCTGCCGACCTGCTCGAAGATTAGGGAGAAGGCCATGGCCGACGCTGCAATGGGGGCCGCCGGAGCGAAGCCGAGAGAGGTTCACGTCGGCTTCATGCCGCTGACCGACTGCGCGCCGCTGGTTGTGGCGTCCGAGCTGGGCTTCGATCGGAGCCACGGTGTCAAGCTGGTCCTGCATCGGGAGGTCTCCTGGGCCAACATTCGCGACAAGCTCGCCGTCGGCAATTTCGATTGCGCCCACATGCTTGCCCCCATGCCGATCGCTGCGGCTCTGGGGCTGGGCCGCGCATCCGATCTGATCGTCGCGCCGATGGCGCTGAGCTTGAACGGCAACGCGATCACGGTTTCGCTCCGCCTGTACGAGGAAATGCTCGCCGCTGACGAGACTGCGACGCGGGCGGGAGGAATGTCGGCCGCGCGTGCGCTTGCCCGTGTCGTTCGCGCGCGCCAGCAGCAGGGTCGCGAGCCGTTGACCTTTGGCATGGTCTACCCGTTCTCGTGTCACAACTACGATCTGCGCTACTGGCTGGCGGCAGCGGGGATCGATCCGGACAACGACGTGAACCTGATCGTCGTGCCGCCCCCGCTCAGCGTCGATGCCTTGAAAACAGGCCGCGTCGACGGCGTCTGCGTGGGCCAGCCGTGGAACAGCGTCGCGGTGGCGGAAGGCGAAGGCGTGATCGTGGCGACGAAGAGCGAACTCTGGGCCATGAGCCCGGAGAAGGTGCTCGGCGTGCGCGAGGCTTGGGTCGAGAAAAATCCGTCGTTGCTGTCGGATCTCGTGCGCGCGCTCGTAACGGCGTGCCGGTGGCTCGATGAGCCGGAGAACCGCCGGCAAGCCGCCCGCATACTCGCGCAGCCTCGCTATGTCGGCATCTCCGAGCAGGTTCTGCTGGGTCCGCTGACCGGAGCGTTGGTGCGCGGCGGCCGGCAGGCGGATATCTTCGATCCGGATCTCGTCGTATTCCACCGCGGCCATGCGAACTTCCCGTGGCGCTCTCACGCGCTGTGGATGCTGACCCAGATGATCCGCTGGGGCCAGGTGCGGGAGCCGTTCGACCTCAAGGCGCTGACGGAGCGCATGTTCCGCACCGATCTCTATCGCGAGGCTGTGGCCGCGCTGGGCGTGCCGGTTCCCGCGGAGGATGCCAAACGCGAGAGCGTCTTCTTCGGAAACGAGAGCTTCGATCCCGACGCGGCGCTCTCTTATTTGCGCGATCTCCCGATCCGCAGCCGCGGCGCGGATCTCTCGGCGTTCGCGTCCCTCAATCCCTGATCTGGCATGGGTGCCGCTGCTGAAGTGCGCGGCAGTCGCTGCGTGCGCTGCACAATAATCGCGCATGATCCCTCGTCCCGCGATGCGAAGGGATGTTCAGCAATAGGCTGATATTTAAAAGAAAAACATAAAATGCCGAGTTGGCATGATCCTTGATTTTAGAGGATCAGCGCGGCTCAACGGCGGGCCGCAACGATTGCAGGCAGCGCTGCCTCGACGAAACGGGACCGAGTTCGGCGCCCGGTTTGCTCGATGCAGCGCTTTTTCTTTTTCGGTCCGCGCCGCGGGAGGTGCGGGCCATGACGGAGGATCATGGATGGCAGGTTCGAAGACCGCGGGCGCGAAGAGACAGGGGCGGCGCATGTCGCGCCGGTCGCTGATCAAGGGCAGCGCGACGGCGGCGCTCGTCGCGGCGGCGAAATCCCTCGTGCCGGGCGGCGCCACGGTGGCCTGGGCGGCGGGACCTGAGACCACGAAGGCCGTGCTCGGCTACATCGCGCTGACCGATGCGGCACCGCTCGTCGTCGCCAAGGAACAAGGCTTCTTCGCCAAGCATGGTTTGCCCGATGTCGATGTCTTGAAGCAGGCGTCCTGGGGCGCGACGCGTGACAACCTCGTGCTAGGCTCGGAGAAGAACGGCATCGACGGCGCGCACATCCTCACGCCGATGCCCTACCTGATGGCGACCGGCAAGGTGACCCAGAACAACGTGCCGGTTCCGATCAGCATCCTCGCGCGCCTCAACTACGATTGCCAGGGCATCTCTGTCGCGAAGGAATACGAAGCGCTCGATGTCGGCACCGATGCCTCGGCGCTCAAGGAGGCATTCTCCAGGAAGCGGGCCGAAGGCAAGGACGTGAAAGTCGCCATGACCTTCCCGGGCGGCACGCACGATCTTTGGATCCGCTATTGGCTCGCGGCCGGCGGCATCGATCCCGACAAGGATGTTTCCACCATCGTCGTGCCGCCCCCGCAGATGGTGGCGAACATGAAGGTCGGCAACATGGACGCGTTCTGCGTCGGCGAGCCGTGGAACGAGCAGCTCGTCAACCAGGGGATCGGTTTCACGGCCTGCACCACGGGCGAGATCTGGTTCCGTCATCCCGAGAAAGCGCTCGGCATGCGCGAAGCCTGGATCGAGCAGAACCCGCAGGCTGCGCGCGCGATGCTGATGGCCGTCATGGAAGCCCAGCAGTGGTGCGAGAAGATGGAGAACAAGGACGAGCTCGCGGCTCTGCTCGGCCGGCGGCAATGGTTCAACGTGCCCCCCGCCGACATCCTGGGCCGTCTTAAGGGCGACATCAACTACGGCCGCGGACGTAGCGAAGCCGGCACCAATCTGCTGATGAAGTTCTGGGAGGACGGCACCGTCTCCTACCCGTTCAAGAGCCACGACACGTGGTTTGTCGCCGAGAACGTACGCTGGGGAAAATTCGAGGCCGACACCGACATCAAAGCTCTCGTCGACACGGTCAATCGCGAGGACATCTGGCGCGAGGCCGCAGCCGGGATCGGCGTGACGCCGCCGCAAAGTCCGTCGCGCGGACCGGAGACCTTCTTCGACGGCAAGGTGTTCGATCCGGAAGACCCGGGTGCCTATCTCGCATCTCTTGCGATCACGCGTCTGTCTGCCTGATCCCGCGATCTCGAACAGGAGCTTCATGCGATGAACGCGATGCCCGCACGCCCCGTGCTGATCGACACCGCCTCGGGTGCAGAGCCCGCTCTCAATTCCACATCTCCGCCGAAGTCTCGGGCCGCGAAGCCTTCGGAAACGAAAGTCCTGCCGCTCAAGACGCCGTCCCATACGTATGGAGCGCGCATCTTGTCTGCGCTTCGCGAGACTGCGGCCACGGTCATTCCGCCACTTGTCGTCGTGGCCGTGATGCTGCTCGTCTGGCAGCTTGCAACAGACAAGCCCGGCGCCGCCCTTCCCTCGCCGATGAAGATCTGGGCCGAAGCGAGCGACCTCATCGTGTCGCCGTTCTTCGTTTACGGCCCCCAGGACATCGGTCTCGGATGGCGCGTTCTGACCAGCCTCGAGCGTGTTGCATACGGGTTCGGACTGGCTGCCGTATTCGGCATCGCGCTGGGCGCGATTGTCGGGCAGAGCATCTGGGCGATGCGCGGTCTCGATCCGATCTTTCAGGTGTTGCGCACGGTTCCGCCGCTCGCGTGGCTGCCGATCTCGCTCGCAGCCTTCCAGGACAGCGCCCCCTCGGCGGTATTTGTGATCTTCATCACCGCCGTGTGGCCGGTGATCATCAACACCGCCGTCGGCATCCGCAACATCCCGCAGGACTATCGCAACGTCGCGGAGGTGCTGCGCCTCAATCCTCTCGAATACTTCTGGCGGATCATGATCCCGTCCGCCGCCCCCTACATTTTCACAGGGCTCCGCATCGGCATCGGTCTTTCGTGGCTTGCGATCGTTGCGGCCGAGATGCTGACGGGCGGCGTCGGCATCGGCTTCTTCATCTGGGACGCGTGGAACTCGTCGCGCCTCTCCGACATCGTCGTCGCTCTTTTCTACATCGGCGTCGTCGGCTTCGTGCTCGACCGGCTCGTCGCCTTTATCGGCCGTGTGGCGACGCGCGGCACCGCCAACGCGTGAGGAGGCATCCCATGACACCGACAGAAAAGCCGTTTCTCCAGATCCAGGGCGTGCACAAGACCTTTCGCCGGGGCGCGACGGAGACGGAGGTTCTCCACGACATCAGCCTCGACATCGCGGAGGGCGAGTTCGTCTCGATCATCGGCCATTCGGGCTGCGGAAAGTCGACGCTGCTGAACCTGGTGGCGGGCCTGACGCGCGTCACCACCGGCGCCGTTCTGCTCGAAAACCGCGAGGTCAACGATCCGGGTCCCGAACGCGCCGTGGTGTTTCAGAACCACTCGCTGCTGCCGTGGCTCACGGTCTACGAGAACGTGCACATCGCCGTGAACAAGGTGTTCGCCAGGACGAAGTCCCGGGCGGAACGCCACGACTGGACGCTGCACAATCTCGATCTCGTGCAGATGGCTCATGCCAAGGACAAGCGTCCTGCGGAAATCTCGGGCGGCATGAAGCAGCGCGTCGGCATCGCCCGTGCTCTCGCCATGGAGCCCAAGGTGCTGCTCATGGATGAGCCGTTCGGCGCGCTCGACGCGCTGACGCGCGCGCACCTGCAGGATTCGGTCATGCAGATCCACGCACGTCTCGGCAACACCGCCATCATGATCACCCACGACGTCGACGAAGCCGTCCTCTTGTCGGATCGGATCGTGATGATGACCAACGGACCCTCCGCCCGCATCGGGGAGGTGCTGGATGTGAACCTGCCGCGTCCGCGCGAGCGGTTGGAGCTCGTCGCCGACACCCGTTACATCCAGGCGCGCGAAGCGGTGCTCAAGTTCCTCTACGAGCGCCATCGCTTCGTGGAAGCGGCGTGAGCGAGGGGCCCCGGATGAGCGAGCCTCTCGTTATCGTCGGCAACGGCATGGCCGCAACGCGCCTCGTCGAGGAGCTGACGACGCGTGCGCAGGGAAAGTATGCGATCGCCGTCGTCGGCGACGAGCCGTCGCTTGCCTACAATCGCGTGCTGCTCTCGTCCGTCCTTGCGCGGGAGGTCGCGGCAGAAGACATCGAGCTCAAGCCGGCCGAATGGTGGCATGATCGCGGCGTTACGCTGGTCTACGGCCGGCGCGCAATCGAGATCGACACGCGCCAGCGTTTCGTGCGGCTGAGAGGCGGCGCTAGGCTCGGCTACGGCAAGCTCGTCATCGCCACCGGCTCGGAGGCCGTACGCCTGCCGTTACCGGGTGCCGATCTCCCCGGTGTCGTGACCTTTCGTGACAAAGCCGATGTGGCGACATTGCTGGCGCGGGCGAGGCCCGGCGCGCGTGCCGTCGTGATCGGCGGTGGTCTGCTGGGGCTAGAAGCCGCCTATGGACTGATGAAAGCCGGGATGCAGGTCTCGCTCGTCCATCTGATGGACCGGCTGATGGAGCGCCAGCTCGATGCCCGCGCAGGCGAGCTTTTGAGGCAAGCCATCGAGATGCGCGGCATCGAGGTGCTGCTCAATGCAGAAAGCGAGGCGATCCAGGGTCGCCGGAAAGTGGCCGGGCTCAGACTGAAAGACGGGCGCAACATCGCGGCCGATCTCGTCGTCATGGCCGTCGGCATTCGCCCATGCGTGCAGCTTGCGCGCGGCGCGGGGATCGAGGTCGGGCGCGGCATCGTTGTCGGTGACGATCTCCTGGCCAGCGCACCCGATGTCTACGCACTCGGTGAATGCGCCGAGCACCGTGGCGTCTGCTACGGCCTCGTCGAGCCTGTCTACGAGCAGGCCCGCGTACTCGCCGAAAATCTTGCCGGAAACGCGGCGCGCTACACGGGGTCCCTGCTGGCGACCAATCTCAAGGTCTCCGGTGTCAGCGTGTTTTCGGCCGGGGATTTTCTCGGAGAAACGAACACGGAGCCGGTCGTCCTCTCAGATCCGGGACGAAAGACCTATCGCAAGCTCGTGATCGGCAACGGATGCCTCAAGGGCGCGGTGCTGATTGGCGATACGAGCGATGCGCTCTGGTACCTCGATCTCATCCGCTCCGGACGTCAGGTTTCGTCCCTGAGAGATGGCCTCGTGTTCGGACGCGCGTTCGCCGAATCCGAGGTCAAGGCGGCATGATGAGTGGGGACGATATGACAGCCGAATTTTCAACCGAGCAGAAGCGCTACCTGGAGGGGTTCGTCTCCGGCATCCATGCGGGGCGAGCGGCGCGTGGACTTGCGCCGATGGAATCGGGCGCCGCCGCTCCGGCCGAGCCGACGGGGCCGGACGCCGCGCACATCAAAGCGCAGGAGCGCACGAAGGCGAAAGGCAAGAAGCTCACGGACCAGGAGAACTGGAAGCGCGAGGAAAACCCCTTCGATGCTTACGCGCGCTTCAAGGCGCAGGCGGAACGCGGCGAGTATCCGAAGCCGCCGGACAACTTCCGCTGGCGCTATTACGGCTTGTTTTACGTTGCGCCTGCGCAAGACAGCTACATGTGCCGTCTGCGCATTCCGAACGGCATCCTCACGCATGCGCAGCTCGCGGGCGTGGCCGACATCGCCGACCGCTTTGGGGGCGGCTACGCGGACATCACGACGCGCGCGAACATCCAGATCCGGGAGATCGAAGCCGCAAACGCCGTGAACGTCGTCGAGGCGGTGCAGGACCTCGGGCTTTCGTCGCGTGGCGCGGGCGCCGACAACATCCGCAATGTAACCGGCACGCCGACAGCGGGCATCGATCCCTTCGAGCTGCTCGATACGCGGCCCTTCGCGCGCGAATGGCACTTCCACGTGTTGAACGACCGCTCGCTCACAGGCCTGCCGCGCAAGTTCAACGTCGCCTACGACGGCGGCGGCCAGATCGCTGCGCTCGAAGAAACGAACGACATCGGCTTTCAGGCCGTCGAGGTGGAAGACGGTGCGCCGGCTCCGGCCGGGATCTACTTTCGCCTCATGCTCGGCGGCATCACCGGCCACAAGGACTTCGCCCGCGATACGGGCGTCATTCTGGAACCGTCGCGCGCGACGCAGGTCGCCGATGCGATCGTCCGCGTGTTCGTCGACAGCGGGGATCGCACCAACCGCAGCAAGGCCCGTCTCAAGTACGTGCTCGACGAGTGGGGCTTCGACAAATTTCTCGACGCGGTGGAGGAAAAACTCGGCGCGCCGCTCGCGCGCATCGCTCCTTGCCACATCAAGCCGCGCCATGCGCCGGATCGCTCCGCCCATATCGGCGTACATGCTCAGAAACAGGACAGGCTGAACTGGATAGGTCTCGTGCTTCCGGTCGGAAAGCTGACGTGTGACCGGATCCGCGCGATTGCCGCGCTCGCGCGCGAGCTTGGCGACGGCGACATCCGTCTGACAGTCTGGCAGAACCTGATCGTCTCCGGCGTCTCGGATGCGAACGTTCCAGCCGCCCTTAAGCGCATCGAGACGATGGGTCTTGCCGCCGAAGCCTCGTCCGTCCGCGCCGGTCTCGTCGCCTGCACGGGAAGCACCGGCTGCAAGTTCGCCGCCGCAAACACCAAGGGCACGGCGGAGGCCATTGCGAGCCACGTCGAGTGTCGGCTTCCGCTCGACACGCCGGTGAACATCCACCTCACCGGATGCCATCATTCCTGCGCGCAGCACTACATCGGCGACATCGGCCTGATCGGCGCGCGCGTGCCGGTCGGCGATGACGGCGACACGGTCGACGGCTTTCACATCCTCGTTGGCGGCGGCTCCGGCAGCGACGCGACGATTGCGCGCGAGATCGTGCGCGATGTCAAAAGCGAGGACTGCCCCGCGGCTGTCGAGCGTTTGCTCGGCGCCTATCTCGCGCATCGCGCGGACGCCGCCGAAACCTTCTTCGCCTTTGCAAATCGGCACGACATCGACACGCTGAAACGCCTCGCGGGAGAGCCGACGCCATGACCATCCAGACACCGCCGCCAGGCCTTTCCGCATTGATCCCGGAAAATGCGCCATTCTCCACCGAGCAGCGCGCCTGGCTCAACGGATTCTTCGCCGGCATGCTCTCGCTCGATGTCGGCCCGAGCCCTGCGACGGCGACCGACCTCGGCGCGGCGGGTGTTGCCGTCTCCGGGGATGACGACACGGCGCCCTGGCACGATCCCGCCATCGAAATCGACGAGCGCATGAAGCTCGCCGAGGGCCGGCCGCTCGCTCGGCGCATGATGGCCGCCATGGCCCAGCAGGACTGCGGCCAGTGCGGCTACAATTGCGAGGACTACGCCAACGCTATCCACGAGCAGGCGGAGCCGCGGCTCAATCTCTGCGCTCCGGGCGGCAAGAGCACGGCGCGGATGCTGAAAGCCCTCGTCGAGGAGATGGGCGGCGGTGTGCTCGACCCCGACGAGAAGAAAGCCAAGGAGGATGCGAAGCCCGCAGCATCCGGAGAGGCGCGGCCCGGCTATACGCGCGAGGCGCCCGTCCCCGTGCGCTTCGTCTCGCGCCGGCGGCTCAACGGCGAAGGCTCCGAGAAGATCACCAACCACATCGAGATCGATCTTACGGGAAGCGGCATAGACTACGAGCCGGGCGACAGCCTCGGCCTCTTTCCCGAGAACGAACCCGCCCTCGTCGACACGATCCTCGTCGCCATCGGTGCCCCGCCGGATTTCCCGATCGGCGATAAGACGCTGCGTGAGGCGTTGATCGCGGACACGTCGCTATCTCCCGCGCCCGACGCGCTGTTCGAGCTGATCTCCTATCTCACCGGCGGTGAACGCAAGCGCAAGGCACGCGCGCTGGCCAAAGGCCAAGACCCGGACGGCGACGCCGAGCACCTCGACGTCCTCGCCGCGATCGAAAAATTTCCCGGCCTCCGCCCCGATCCCGAAGCCTTCTACGAGGTGCTCGAGCCGCTGCAGCCGCGGCTCTATTCGATTTCGTCGTCGCCGCGCGCCAACCCGGGCCACGTCTCGCTCACCATCGACACCGTGCGATACGAGATCGACGGCCGCGAGCGCCTCGGCGTGGCATCGACGTTCTGTGGCGAGCGCATCGCGCCGGGCGCCGAACTGCGGGCCTACGTCCAGAAGGCGCACGGCTTCGCGCTTCCCTCCGACGGCGCGACGCCCATCGTCATGGTCGGGCCCGGCACCGGCATTGCGCCCTTCCGCGCCTTCCTTCAGGAGCGTTACGTCACGAAGGCCGGAGGCCCCGCGTGGCTGTTTTACGGCCACCAGCGCCGCGCCACCGATTTCTTCTACGAGGCCGAGCTTGGCGCCATCCAGGACGCCGGCGCGTTGACGAAGCTCTCGCTCGCTTGGTCGCGTGACGGGAACAAGAAGGTCTACGTCCAGGATCGCATGCGGGAGGAAGGCCGCGAGCTGTTCGCGTGGCTCGATAAGGGCGCACATTTTTACATCTGCGGCGACGCGAAGCGCATGGCGAAGGACGTGGAAACTGCGCTGACGGACATCGTGGTCGAACACGGAAAAACCTCCGCCGAAGATGCGCAGGCGTATGTGGCGGCGCTCAAGAAAGTCGGCCGTTTCCAGGCCGACGTCTATTGAGGTCGGCATGAACGGGCCTCCGTCTCCGCCGGCCGTCCGAACGACCTGCCCCTATTGCGGCGTCGGCTGCGGCGTGCTCGCCCGGCCCGACGGCTTCGGCGGAGCGCAGATCAAGGGCGACCCCGATCATCCGGCGAACTTCGGTCGCCTTTGTTCCAAGGGCTCCGCCTTGGGGGAGACGCTCTCGCTCGACGGTCGGCTGCTTCACCCGATGATACGCAATCGCGAAGGAGAGCTCGCCCGCGCAACGTGGGACGACGCGCTCGACAGAGTTGCCGGGGGCTTCAACGAGACCATCGCGCGGCATGGCCCGGACTCGGTCGCGTTCTATGTGTCGGGCCAGCTCCTCACCGAGGACTACTACGTAGCCAACAAGCTGATGAAGGGGTTCATCGGCTCGGGCAACATCGATACGAATTCCCGCCTCTGCATGGCGTCGTCCGTGGCAGGGCATCGCCGCGCCTTCGGATCGGACACGGTGCCTGGATGCTACGAGGATCTCGACGAAGCCGACCTTCTCGTGCTCGTCGGATCGAACGCCGCATGGTGCCACCCGATTCTCTATCAGCGCATGGCGAAGAACAAGCGCGAGCGTGGCGCGCGGATGGTCGTCATCGATCCCCGCGCGACGCCGACCTCCGACGAAGCGGATCTCTTGCTTCAGATAGCACCGGGCATGGATTCCGTTCTTTTCTGCGGTCTGTTCGCGTATCTCGCCGACAACGGCGTGCGCGATCGCGCCTTCATCCGCGACCACACGGCAGGATATGCCGAGGCGCTGGCCCGCGCGCGGCATATCGCGCCCGACATCGACGCAGTGGCCGAGCGCTGCGAGGTGCCGCGCGCGCAGATCGAAACCTTCTTCTCCTGGGTCGCCGAAACCGAGCGGACAGTGACGCTCTATTCGCAGGGCGTGAACCAGTCCGCGCAGGGAACCGACAAAGTCAACGCGATCATCAACTGTCATCTTGCGACGGGCCGCATCGGTCGCCCGGGCATGGGGCCGTTCTCGCTGACGGGCCAGCCGAACGCGATGGGCGGACGAGAGGTTGGCGGGCTCGCGAACCAGCTTGCCGCGCATATGGATTTCGAGGCGGCCAACATCGAGCGCGTCAGCCGCTTCTGGAATGCGCCGAGGGTTGCCGAGCGTCCGGGGCTGAAGGCGGTGGAGCTGTTCGACGCGGTGGCACAGGGGCGCATCAAGGCGCTGTGGATCATGGCGACGAATCCGGTCGTGAGCTTGCCGCGCGCGGACGCGGTGCGAAGCGCGCTCGCCGAGCTCGATCTTCTTGTCGTCTCGGACGTCGTGGCGCAAACCGATACGATGGCGGCCGGCCCGCACGTGGTGCTGCCGGCGGCGGGCTGGGGCGAGAAGGACGGCACCGTCACCAATTCGGAGCGGCGCATCTCGCGCCAGCGCGCATTCCTGCCCCAGGCGGGCGAGGCCAGACCCGACTGGTGGATTGTGAGCGAAGTGGCCAAGCGCATGGGATTTGCGGACGCCTTCGGCTACGCGTCGCCCGCCGACATCTTTCGCGAGCACGCCGAGCTCACGGGCTTCGAGAACGGCGGCACGCGCGACCTCGACGCATCCGGCCTCGCCACGCTGTCCGACGAGGACTACGCCGCCTGCGCGCCCGTGCAATGGCCTCTCTCCAAGGCGGGCGCGGCAGGCGAAAAAAGATTGTTCGCGTCAGGCGGCTTCTTCACGGCCGATCGGCGCGCACGGTTCGTGGCCGTCGCCGATCCCAAGCTTGCGGCGACGTCTGGCCGGTTCCTGCCGCTCCTCCTCAACACGGGCCGCGTGCGCGATCAGTGGCACACGATGACGCGCACCGGAAAATCGCCGCGTCTCGGCGCGCACATCGACGAGCCGTGCGTTGCCATCCATCCGAAAGATGCCGCAGCCTTCGACGTCGTGGACGGCGGGTTCGCGCGCATCTCGACACTGCACGGGAGCGCCGTGCTGCGCGTCGCGGTCTCGGAGGCGCAACGCAGAGGCGAGATCTTCGCGCCCATCCACTGGAGCGCCGCCACGGCATCCGATGCGCGCATCGGCGCGCTCGTCCAGCGTAGCTACGATCCCATCTCGGGCCAGCCCGAGATGAAGGCCACGCAGGCGACCATCGCGCCCGTCCATTATGAGATCCATGGCTTCTTGCTGTCGCGAAAACCCGTCGAGATGCCGGCGAGCGTCTGGTGGGCCCGCTCGGCGGTCGAGGGCGGTTTCGGCTACAGGATCGCCGCGGATGAACGCGGTGCGCACTGGGCGGAGATCGCAAAGCCTCTCATGCTCGGGCACGACGACCTGGTCGAGCTCCTGGACGAAGCGCAAGGCCGCTATCGCGCCGCCCGCGTTCTCGGCGGCTCGCTCGAAGCCTGCGTGTTTCTCGCAAGGCGCGCGGATGCGTTGCCGGGCTGGGAGTGGCTCAAGCAGCAACTCGCCGAGCCCGCGCTCTCGGAGCCTGCGCGTCGCGCCTTGCTCGCGGGCCGCGCACCTGAAGGCGGGGCCGACAGCGGGCCTCTCGTCTGTGCCTGCTTCGGCGTGGGGCGCAATCAGATCTGCGGCGCGATCGAGAAAGGCCTGGCGGGCTCCGTCGAAGAGATTGGCGCGGCGCTCAAGGCCGGGACGAACTGCGGGTCGTGCCTGCCCGAGCTGCGTCGCTTGGTGGCGGAAACGAAAGCGGGCATTGTCGTCGGATAGAGGCATCTCTCCCGCGCATGTCTTGCGCGACAGAGACGCACCCTTCAAAAGTTGATGAGCCCGCCGAAGCTGACGAAGTCGGCATCTTTGAAATCGCCCAGGCCCTCGACGTCGGCCTGATAGCGCTGATACTTGAGATAGAGCGTCATCGACGCCGCGTCGATCTCCTGCGCGACGCCGCCGCCGAACCGCTCGAGCGTGCTTCCCCTGGCGCCTGCCGCCAGAGCGACCGGGCCGAGCTGATCCTCGTAGGCGGCATAGTCGCCATAAACGATGGTTGGGCCGAGCGGCGTCCATTTCCGGCGGAGGCCCGCCTTCACGTAGTAATGCTCGCTGTCCGGCTGCGTGAAGCCGTTGGCCAGCACCGTGCCGTTGTTGTTTTCGCGGCCATACGCGCCATGCAGGAAAAGCCCGGTGGCGAGATGCTCGGCGTAGCCGCCAGCCTGGAAGAAATGCGAATCCTTGCCCGCCTGCGTCGCGACGAAGCCCGTCACTGTTTCGGTCGTCATTTCCGTGTAGCCGGCGCTGAAGGCGAGCTTGAAGCCCGCGATCTCGCCTGCATAGCGCAGCGCGATCTCCCAGAAGTCGTCCTCGCCCCAGCTCGCGGAAGCCATGAACCCGCCGAACACCGGCGTGTCGTAACGCACGCCGTTCATGACGATGCCGTTGCAATCGCCGCCGAGCGGGACGCCTTGCGTGTAGCAGAAGCCGAGCTGCCCCCACGTCACCGGCGAAAGCGCGCCGCTCGCGTCTCTCAGGCCGAAGTGAGGAAACCCGGCCAGAAACGTGTAATTGTCGATGATCTGCGTACCGGAGAGATCGGTGAACATGGCCGCGCTCTTGGCCGCGTGCGCGAGGCGGCCGACGCTCAGCTTGCCGAACGTGTCGCTCTCCACGTACCAGAACGACATCTGCACGTTGAGCCCGTCGTTCCGGAACGGATTGTCCTGCGTGATCGCACCCGCGCCTGGGCTCCCTCCGAACGCGTTGCCGGTCAGATCCTGGATGCGCATCAGGTAGCCGGCGCTCCAGCCGGGCGCGAAGGTGGCCTTGCCGTTGAGCCTGAAATGCGAGGCCTGCGTCGGCCCGAGGCCGTGGATGTAGGCGTTGCTCTCGGCGCCGTCGTCCCAGAGGGTGATTTCCTGGGCGATATAGCCCGAGATCGTGAGCGAAACCTTGCGGTTGCCCTTGCGCGCCGTCGTCGCTTCCAGCTCGGCAATCCGCTCCTCGAGGTCGGCACAGCAGTCGCCGCCCAGGTCGGCCGCTGAGACGGCCGCGCCCTGAAGCCCGGTGCACGCCAGTGAGAGGGAAATCAGCGCGCAGGCACGAAGTGTCGTCGTCGTGGTCATGGGGCGTCCGCCGAACGTTTGTGATGCGGCAAGCCTAGGAGAAAGCGCGCGGCCAGCCGAGGAAATTCAGGCCGTCTCGCACGGCCTCCAAGACGGTGTGGCCCCGATGCAGCACGTTGCTGGCCGAATGGGCACATTGCCTGTCCGTTGGGCCGCTGAGAGCCTCTGACGGTCGCCACAGGATGTCTGATCTCCCCCTTGACGCGTGTTCGCACCTTTTCGACAACCCTTTGGAAACTTTGCCGCTTCAGGGTGCGTTGATGCGGGTCAAGGGCAGCGCGTCGAGGCCCTGCGAGTATGCCCTGAGATGATATCGGTCTGACGAGGTTCGGATGACGAAAAGGTCCACGGCGCGGCGGATGGATGTCGTGCGCGACGAACCGGTAGCGCCCGCAAAACCTGCAAGCCGGCCGCTACCGCCGCCGCCCCCGCCCTTGCACGAGGAAGATCACGGCAGCGAGACGTATCGCGCCATCGATCGCATGCGTGAAGCGTTTTCCGCGCATCTCTCGGCGGGCATTTCACCCGCATCGCTTGCGCTGGCGATGTTTGACTGGTCGATCCACCTCGCGTCCGCCCCGGGGAAGCGGATGGAGCTTGCCGACAAGGCGTTTCGCAAATGGATGCGCTTGGCCACGTATATGGCCGCGGCGAGCGCGCGTCCCGACATCAAGCCGTGCATCGAGCCGCTGGCGGGCGACGACCGCTTCCGGGGCGAAGCGTGGCGAAAGCATCCCTATTGCTGCTGGGCGCAGGCGTTCCTGCTGACGCAGCAATGGTGGCACAACGTGACGCGCGACGTGCCCGGTGTCATGCCGCATCACGAGGACGTCGTCTCCTTCGCCACCCGGCAGATCCTCGACATCTATGCTCCGTCCAATAACCTCTTCACCAACCCCGAGGTGATAGAGCGCACGATGGCGACCGGCGGCGCCAATCTTTTCCAGGGCTTTCAGAACTGGCTGGATGACGTGAGCCGTCTCGCGTTGGGACAACAGCCGGTCGGCACGGAGAATTTCAAGGTTGGCGACGATGTCGCCGTCACGCCCGGCAAGGTCGTCTATCGCAATCACTTGATCGAGTTGATCCAGTACAGCCCGACGACCGACGAGGTTCATGCCGAGCCGCTGCTGATCGTGCCGGCGTGGATCATGAAGTACTACATT
The DNA here is from genome assembly GCA_035445405.1 of Hyphomicrobium sp. Classification (GTDB taxonomy): domain Bacteria; phylum Pseudomonadota; class Alphaproteobacteria; order Rhizobiales; family Hyphomicrobiaceae; genus Hyphomicrobium_C. The sequence continues at coordinate 6,248 of DAOMQQ010000025.1, read as the reverse complement.
CTCGATCTTTCGCCGCACAATTCCCTCATTCGCTATCTCGTCAGCCAGGGGCACACCGTGTTCTGTGTGTCGTGGCGCAATCCGACCGCCGAGGATCGCGATCTCGACATGGACGACTATCGCCGCCGCGGCGTGATGGCCGCGCTCGATGCCGTGAGCGCCATCATGCCTGATCGGAAAATCCACGCCGTCGGCTATTGCCTTGGCGGCACCATGCTGGCGATCTCGGCGGCGGCCATGGCGCGCGCGGGCGACGATCGGCTTGCGTCCGTGACGTTGCTCGCAGCCCAGACGGATTTCACCGAGCCGGGCGAGCTTGCGCTTTTCATCGACCACAGCCAGATGCACTTCCTCGAAAGCATGATGTGGAACCGGGGCTATCTGTCGGCCGATCAGATGGCGGGCGCGTTCCAGCTTTTGCGCAGCAACGATCTCATCTGGTCGCGCATGGTGCGCGACTATCTCATGGGCGAACGCCGCCCGATGATCGACCTCATGGCGTGGAATGCCGATTCGACGCGGATGCCCTATCGCATGCACGCCGAGTATCTGCGGCGTCTCTATCTCGACAACGAGTTCGCGGCGGGCAGCTTCATGGTCGATGGACGATCCGTCGCGACGCAGAACATTCGCGTCCCGATGTTCGTCGTCGGCACGGAGCGGGATCACGTGGCGCCCTGGCGATCCGTTTACAAAATCCACCAGATCACCGACACCGACGTCACGTTCGTGTTGACGAGCGGCGGCCACAACGCGGGCATCGTCAGCGAGCCGGGCCGGCCGCGCCGTCGCTTCCGCATCGCTCTGAAGCGCGCCAATGACGTGTATCTGTCGCCGACGGAATGGAGCGAGGCCGCGAGCGAGAACGAGGGCTCGTGGTGGACGGCCTGGGTGGAATGGCTCGGCGAGCATTCGACGTCCGCTCGTGTGGCGCCGCCCGCGATGGGTGCCGCCGCAGCCGGTTATGCTCCGGTGTGTGATGCGCCGGGAACCTACGTCCTGCAGCGGTAATTGAGCCGCGAAGACCCGCTGCCAAGGCTCGTGCAGGACGGCGCCTCAACCCCTCCGTAATTTCCGGTGGGGATGCCGGTACGCAATAAGCAGAAGCACACCGCGACGACGCAGGTCGCAGGTCGCAGGATCCAAACGTTTCGGCGTCGTCCCGCGAGGCCGCATGACGCGCGCACGCTGATCCGTGTCCGTCCGAGACGTGGCGCTGCGTGATGCGGTGCGCCCGTCAGGGATTGCCCCGGTGGGGATCGCCGCGCACAATTCGCATCCCGCTCCAATGGGTTGACAAGCATGTCCCCACTCCTCATTTGCAGAGCCGATCCATCGTTCTGCCGACATCGGAATGCATCTCGAAATCGCGCAGCGTGTTCTGATTGACGCCGGATTTCGATGCTTTCTGACGTTTGGAAGGAACCACATGGTGGCGCGACACGTTGGCGCCTCACCGTCCCCATAACTACCAGCGGAGATTTTCGGATGTCGCACTTCTCTCTTCCCGCTCGCTCGCTTGGCGTGTTGGCCGCGGTCGCCATGTCCATCGCCGCCGTGGCGGGAGCCCGTGCCGACGCCCGCGAACTCGACGTTCCGTTCGTTCCGACGCCTCAGGCTGTCGTCGAGAAGATGCTCGAATTGGCTGACGTCAAGGAGGGCGATTATCTGATCGACCTCGGATCCGGTGATGGCCGCATCCCGGTTACGGCCGCGAAGAAGTATGGCATCAACGCGCTCGGCGTGGATCTCAATCCCGTCCGTGTGCAGGAGGCCAACGAGAACGCCAAGCGCGAGAAGGTCACCGACAAGGTGGAGTTCCGCGAGGAAGATCTGTTCAAGACCGACCTCAGCAAAGCGACCGTCATCACCATGTATCTGTTGAACTCGGTCAACATGAAGCTCCGCCCTGAAATCTTGAAGCTGAAGCCGGGCACGCGCATCGTCTCGCACAGCTTCGGCATGGGGGATTGGAAGCCCGATAAGGAGGAAGTCGTCGAAGGACGCACCGTCTTCATGTGGGTCGTGCCCGAGAAGATGCCCGATCTCGCACCAACGGAAGATACGTACTAAGTTCAATCCGGATTGAGACTTCGACCCGCGAGATCGCACGCCGCACGGGAGCATTGTGAATGGACGTGAGCGCCAGTGGCCGTCGCCCGACGTTGTCGGTGCTTCAGGCAAGTGCGATGCTCGTCGGGGTCGTCGTCGGGATCGGGATTTTCAGGACGCCTCCGGTCGTCGCGGCCAACGTTGCGGGCCCGACGGAGTTTCTGGCGCTTTGGGTCGCCGGCGGACTTCTGATGATCATCGGCGCCCTGTGTTACGCGGAGCTGGGCTCCGCGTATCCGGATTCGGGCGGTGAGTATCACTACCTCCACCGTGCGTATGGGCGGTTTCCGAGCTTCCTTTTCGCATTCGGCCGCATGACGGTTATGCAGACGGGCGCTCTCGCGGCCGTCGCATTCGCATATGGAGATTATGCCAACGTTCTGTTGCCGCTTGGGAGCTACGGATCGGCGATCCATGCCGCGTCGTGCATTGTCCTGTTCACGGTGCTGCAGCTCTTCGGCACGAACATCACCGGCAAGTCGCAACTCACGCTGACGATCCTGACCATCGGCACGCTCATGCTCGTCATCGGCGCGGCGTTCCTGGCCGAGCCTGCCGTCATCGCGCCCGCGAGCGAAGCCTTGTCCGCCGCACCCGCGTCGTCCGCCGGCCTTGCGCTCGTCTTCATCCTGCTGACCTATGGCGGCTGGAACGAGGCTGCGTATCTCTCCGGCGAGGTGAAGGATGCGCGCCGCAACATGGTGCGCGTGCTCCTTCTCGGCACGGTTTTCATCCTCGCGCTCTATTTCGTCTACAATAGCGCGCTCCTCTACATTTTCGGCTTCGATGGCTTGCGTGAAACGAGAACCATCATCGAAGGACCTATTGCCGATGTGTTCGGCACCGTGGGCACGACCGTAATCGCGTTGATCATCTGCGCTGCCGCAATCAGCACGATCAACGCGACCATCTTCACCGGCGCGCGCTCGATGTATGCGCTGGGGCGGAATTTCCCGCTGTTCGCTCCGCTCGGCAGATTGCGCGGCGCCAACGCCACGCCGACGACCGCCCTCCTCGTGCAGTGCGCGATCGCGCTCCTCCTCGTAGCCGCGGGTGCAGGCGCGCGCGACGGGTTCAAAGCGATGGTGGAATACACGGCGCCCACGTTCTGGGCGTTCCTGTTCCTCATCGGCCTTTCGGTGATTCTGTTCCGCCACCGTGAGCCGGGCCGGCCGGAGTCCTTCCGTGTTCCGCTCTACCCGCTGCCGCCGCTCATTTTCTGCGCGATGTGCATCTACCTCTTTTATTCGAGCGTGATGTACACCGGCAAAGGCGCCCTCGTGGGACTTGCCATTCTTGCGGCCGGCATCCCTGTCTACTGGTTCGGCCGGGGGCGGACTGGCTCGCCGGATGGGGCCGGTGCGAAAGCCGCCGCTGCCTCCAGCCCGGCAGAATAGCGCGGCCCGCCCCGCATACGGGCGCGCAGCGTGCACTATTTCTAGTGATATCAATCAAATAGCCTCATGTGTGCAGACCGTGGTCGGCCACGTGTGGACGGCGAAGCGCCGAAGCCGGCGAAGCGCAGACATCGGACGCAAGGTCACGAAGCCATTGACCAAATTCGCGAACCGGCGGATTGCAGTAGGCGCAGGACCTCAAGGTGTGCGCGGTTGCGTCGCGTCCGCCGTACGCTGGCGGTCACGAAGACACGATACTACGAACGCGCGTCAACGGGCGCATCGGAGCCACGAGGGATCACCGGCATGCGAAAAGATTTGGCCACTCGTTTGCGTTTGGCGGGCGCAGCGATCCTGACCGCTTGTTTTGCGCCTCCGAGCTTCGCACAGGCTCCGCCTGAGCCTCCGCCGCCCAGTGTCGTTGTCGAAACCGTTCGTCCGCATGACGTCACCGACCAATCGACGTACCTCGGCCGCGTGGAAGCAATCGACAAGGTGACCATACGCGCCCGCGTCGATGGCTTCCTCGCGAGCCGCGGTTTCGACGAGGGCTCCGAGGTCAAGAAGGATCAGATCCTGTTCACGCTGGAGAAGGAGCCTTACGAGGCGGCGGTTGCGCTCGCCCGCGCCAATCTGGCCAGCGCGCGTGCCGGTCTCGATCTGGCTCAGGCCACATACGATCGCACGCGGCCCTTGGCCGAACGTGGCACCTCTTCGCAAGCGGCCCTCGATGACGCCGCTGCCAAGCTGTCGCAAGCCCGTGCGACCGTCCAGGCCCAGGAAGCGATGCTTAGGCAGGCGGAGCTCAACCTGAGCTATACCGAGATCCGCGCGCCGATGGATGGACGCACGGGACGCGCCACTTACGCGGTCGGCGAATACGTGGGGCCGAGCAGCAACCCTCTCGTCAATCTGGTTCGCCAGGATCCGATGTATGTGGCATTCCCTGTGCCGCAGCGCGTTCTCCTTGAGGTGCGCCGCGAAGGCGTCACCGCCGATCAGGTCCTGGTCCGGCTTTCTCTGCCGGACGGCTCGACCTATCAGCATGACGGCGCAATCAAGTTTATCGACGTGGAGAGCAACAGAGGCACGGACACGACAATGGTGCGGGCCGAGATGCCGAACCCGGAGCGCCTTCTTGTCGATCAGCAGATCGTGCGGGTGAACGTCGTCTCCAAGGAGACCGACCACCGTCTCATGATTTCTCAGGCCGCGATCGTGCTCGATCAGGAGGGGAGCTACGTTCTCGCTGTGTCGGCCGAGAAGAAGGTCGAGATTCGCCGCATCGAGGTGGGTGCGCAGCACGGCGCGCGCATCGAGGTGAGGAAAGGCCTCTCCGAAGGGGATCGCGTCATCGTGAGCGGCCATCAGAAGGTGCGCCCGGGCATCGTCGTCGAGCCGAGTGAGGCCGTCAATGATGCCATGCTTCAAGAGACCAGCGGACAGGCTGCACCATGATTTATGACGTCTTCATCCGCCGGCCGCGTCTGGCGATGGTGATTTCCATCGTCATCACGCTTGCCGGCATCATCGCTGTCGGCGTCATTCCGGTTGCGCAGTATCCCGAGATTGCCCCGCCCACCGTGCGCGTCTCTGCGTCTTATCCCGGCGCGGATGCCGTGACCGTGGAAGAAAGCATCGCCCAGCCGCTCGAAAACGCCATCAACGGCGTGACCGACATGCGCTACATGAAGTCGACGTCCGCCAACGACGGATCTTATCAGCTCACGGTCTCGTTCCTGCTTGGCACCGACCCCGACATCGCGACCGTCAACGTGCAGAACCGCGCCAACCTCGCGACGGCACGGCTGCCGGAGGAGGTGCGCCGCACCGGCCTCACCATCTCCAAGGTCTCGACCGACCTGCTTCAGGTCTTCCAGTTCTATTCGCCCGATAACTCCCGGGACGCGCTGTTCCTCTCGAACTTCGTCACGCTCAACGTTCTCGACGAGTTGAAACGCGTGCCGGGCGTCGGCGATGCCTCGGTATTCGGCGCGCGCGACTATGCGATGCGCATCTGGCTCGATCCGGAAAAGCTCGCGAATTTCGAGCTTTCGGCGCAGGACGTGATCCGCGCCGTGCAGGCTCAGAACGTGCAGGCAGCCGCCGGCCGCGTCGGAGCGGCCCCCCTTTCGGAAGATCAGCGCCTGCAGCTCACGGTCACCACGAAGGGCCGCCTCTCGACTCCGGAGGAATTCGGCAACATCATTGTGCGCACGGTGGGCGATGGCTCGTTCGTGCGCGTTCGCGACATCGCACGTGTCGAGGTCGAGGGGGCGTCGTTCGACAGCCAGGCGACCTATCAGGGCAATCCCGCGGCGGCGGTCGGCGTCTACCTGTCGCCGGGCGCCAACGCTGTGAACGTCGCAACTGCGGTATCGAAGCGCCTCGATGAGCTGAAGAACCGCTTCCCGGAAGGCGTCGAGCTCGTCTACATCTACAACACGGCCGAGTTCGTCTCGGCCATGATCGACAAGGTGATTCACACGCTGCTCGAAGCGTTCGTCCTCGTGGCGCTTGTGGTCTTCGTCTTTCTTGGCAGGCTTCGGCCCACGTTCATTCCGCTCCTCGCCGTGCCGGTCGCCATCATCGGCACGTTCGCCGTGCTGCTGGCGTTCGGGTATTCGGCCAACACCATTTCTCTGCTCGCGCTCGTGCTCGCCATCGGCATCGTGGTCGACGACGCGATCATCGTGGTCGAGAACGTCGAGCGCGTGATGCACGAGGAGCCGCATCTCA
>DAOMQQ010000024.1:0-22435 GCA_035445405.1 Hyphomicrobium sp. | reverse complement strand
TCTTCCTCTTGATCAATCCGACGGCGGCGTCGAATGCCGCTTCTATACTCAAGTTGCTCGTATCAAGCAACATCGCATCGTCCGCCATCGTCAGAGGAGCAATCGCCCGGTCCGAGTCGCGGGCATCGCGGGCCAGAATGTCCGCCAGAACGGTTTCATAGGCCACGCCCGCGCCACGGGTTTCGAGCTCGGCGAAACGGCGCCGGGCCCGCACCTCGGGGCTTGCGGTTACGAAAATCTTAACGTCGGCGTCGGGGCAGACGACCGTGCCGATGTCGCGCCCATCCAGCACGGCGCCGGGCGCCAGGCGGGCAAAGGCGCGCTGATAGGAGAGCAGGGCCGCCCGAACCTGAGGAATGCGAGCCACGATCGAGGCCGCATCGCCGGCAGCCGCCCCGCGAAGCTCGGGATCGTCGAACCGGCAGGGATCGAGCCCCCGCGCCGCTGCGACCGCCGCCCAGGGATCGTCCAGCCGGAAGCTCCACCCACCTACGTCGCGGGCGACGGCCCGGTAGAGGAGGCCGGTATCCAGGCAGGCGTACCCCAGGTGATCGGCGATCCGCTTGGCCAGAGTGCCCTTGCCCGACGCGGCCGGCCCGTCGATGGCAACGATCATGCCGCGCGCCCTTCGCCGAAGCGGGCGCCGATTTCCTCCATGAGCGTCTGGAAGGTGGGGAAGCTCGTCGCGATCATCGCCGTATCGTCGACGGTGACGGGCTCTTCGCTCGCGAGCCCCATCACGAGGAAGGCCATGGCCATGCGGTGGTCCAGATGCGTCGCCACAAGCCCGCCGCCCGGCACGCGTCCGCCGCCTTCGACCGTCAGCGTGTCGCCCGACACCTCGGCCGTGACGCCGTTGGCGACCAATCCCGCCACCGTGGCGGCCAGCCGGTCGCTTTCCTTGACCTTGAGCTCCGCGAGCCCCTCCATGCGCGTCACGCCCCGGGCAAAGGCCGCCACGACGGCCAGCATCGGGTATTCGTCGATCATGGACGGCGCCCGCTCCGCCGGGACCGTGACGCCCGAAAGCTCGGAATAGCGTACGCGGACATCGGCCACCGGCTCGCCCCCCTCCTCGCGCTCGTTGAGGAAGACCACGTCACCGCCCATCTCCTGGAGCGTCGTGTAGAGGCCGATCCGCGTCGGGTTCACGAGCATGCCGTGCACCGTGACCTCAGAGCCCGGCACGATCAGCGCCGCCGCAATGAGGAAGGCCGCCGACGACGGGTCTCCGGGCACCATGATCTCGCGGCCGGCAAGCTCCGGCAAGCCGCGCACCGAAATCCGCGTCCCCTTGGGATCCGGCGCGGCGAGGACCTCGGCCCCGAAATGGCGCAGCATCCGCTCCGTGTGGTCACGGGTCGCTTCCCGCTCGACGACGCTCGTCTCTCCGGCCGTCCCGAGGCCCGCCAGCAAAACGGCGCTCTTCACCTGGGCCGAGGGCACAGGGAGCACGTAGTGGATCGGTGCAAGCCTCGACGACCCCCGGATCGTGAGCGGCAGGCGGTCGCCCTCGCCGTCCACGTTGAGGCCCATCGCCTTCAAAGGCCCGAGAACACGGGCCATGGGCCGCTTCGAGAGCGACGCATCGCCGACCATCGTCACGGTGACGTCGTGCGGCGCGATCACGCCCATCATCAGGCGGGCGCCCGTGCCCGAATTGCCGAAATCGATGGGGCCTTCGGGGTTGCGCAGGCCGCCGGTGCCCCGTCCCAGCACCTCCCAAACATCGCCTTTTTTCTCGGCCGGAGCGCCCAGAGCCGTCATCGCCCGGGCGGTGTTGATCACATCCTCGGATTCCAGCAGGCCCCGGATGCGTGTCCGGCCGGTGGCAAGCCCCCCCAGCATGAGCGCCCTGTGCGAGATCGACTTGTCACCCGGCACCGTGATCTCGCCCCTGAGGGGACCCGACTTCAGGGCCGCGAGGGGACGGGGCTCGCCGTGGGGCGCAGCGGATTCGACATGGGGCTTTGGGTGCGTCACGGACTGGAACGGGCCTTTTTCCTGGTATCGAGCGGACGTCCGAACCCGGCGCCGCGCCATCGATTTTTTATGCGGGAATGTCTGCATAGAGCCGCCGCGGACGGGGGCTGTCAATGGCGGCGCCACCCGCGTCGCAGATCGGCTCGGATTTCGTTTTGACAGCCGCCAGTTGCTGTGGCAGACCCCGCTATCCCGAATTTACTGTGAGCACGAAAGCCATGGCGACGAAGCAAGCGCGCGGGACGAAGCGCACCTGCCAGAGCAGTGAATGCGACGCGCGGTTCTATGATCTCAACCGCTCGCCGATCGTATGCCCGATCTGTGGCACGGTTTACGAGCTGGCCTCCTCGCCGCTCGGCGCGGTCGCCGCCAGCGAAGAGCGGAGCAGCCGCCGGAGCCGCAAGTCCGATTTCGCAGACAAGCCTGCGGCCGAAGATGCGGCGGACGGCGAGGAGGAGTTGGAGATCGAGGACGGCGAGGACGAGGCGATCTCGGCCGACGAGGACGAAACCTTCCTCGAGGAAGAAGAGGAAGAGGGCGGCGACGTCTCGAACATCATCGGCGGGTCCGTCAAGGAAGGCGACGAAGAACGCTGAGCTCAACGCGAGGAGCGGTGCACGTAAATGCGATTTCCGTGCACCGCGGACAACTTCGCACTTGCAGTTTCGAAGCGATCGGCCTAATGAGCCGGTCTTCCAGACCATGCGGCAGGAGCTTCGCTCCTCAAGCATCGGATCCCAACGGTCAGGGGCCATAGCTCAGCTGGGAGAGCGCTTGCATGGCATGCAAGAGGTCACCGGTTCGATCCCGGTTGGCTCCACCATTTTCCTGATTCCGTACACAAGCTGCGAGAAGCTTCACGCCATAGGCGCGGTGCTATGTGGATGGCCGGCGCACTTGCGCCGGGTCGCCTTGCTCCCGGGCCCTGCGGGCCGTTGCGGTTGTTCCTTCCCACACAAGCTGCGAGAAGCTTTGCTCAGTGAGACGTGGTGCCGTGGGGGGAGCCGCGGCAGTCCATGCAGAGCATGGCTTCGCCATGACCCGCGGGCGCCCTTGGCGCCTGAGCGCTGACGCGCTTGATTAGCTTCCCACATGTCGGGCCGAGTCCCAGCGAAGCTTGGCGCTGCCGAAAAACTCATAGATCCTGCGGACAGTTGCGGTTGATCAGGCGTCCGCAGGGGCGAGGCCGACGTAGGCTCCACGATGATAAAGCAGTGGGCTCCCATCGGGCGTGGCGGCGCCCGCAACGACCGCGCCGAAGAACACGGTATGCGATGTCGTGTGCTTGTAGTCGGCCAAGCGGCATTCGAGCTGACACACCGCCGAGGCCAGGATCGGAGCGCCGCTCACCCCCACCGACCAATCGCCGGCACTGAACCTTTGCTCCCCGCGCAGGCCTTCCACGCCTGAGAACACGCGGGCGACGGCCTCTTGATCCGAGGCCAGCGCATTGATGCTGAAGACCCCGTTCTCGATGATGAAATCGTGCACGCTCGCCGAGCGGTTGACGCAGACCAGCACCATGGGCGGCAGATCGGTCAGCGAACACACCGCGCTTGCCGTCAGGCCGCTGCGCCGCCCGGGCTCGCCCGTGGCCACAATCGAAACCTGTCCCGCGACGTTTCGCATGAGGCGGCGAAACGCGTGGCTGTCAATGGGTTCGGCGTTCATGCAGGCTCCGCAACAAAGCCGATCGGCACGGCCCCGTCTTCCGGGCCGCGAGCGATCAGCTCTGAAACACTCCGCTCGGCTCACTCGTATACGCCCGCGTGCCGCACGGCGAGATATGTCAAAAGGACCGAATTCCTCGGTGCCCGGCCGGGAGTGACCGGCTCGGCGGCGCGCGGACGCCATCCGAGGCCGCGTGCAGCACGATTTTGCAACCTTCGAAAATACCCGCGGAGGCTCAACCCGCGCGCGAGACGCTCACCTCGCCGGGGCGGCGGCGCGCGCGCTTTTTTTCATCGCGGCCGCGCCAGAACAGGCGGTCGGTCAGCGCGAGAAGGTCGACGGCGAACGTGAGAACAGGCGCAACCAGCAAATAGAGGATCTTGGTGTCCGTGCCGCACTGGCGCCATTCGTGCCGGGCGATCCACAACGCGCGCCCGATATAGAAGACGACCAGCACCAGCAGAGCGAGCAGCAAGGAGCGGCCGGAGGGGAAATAGGCGAGGCTGATCGTGTCGTGAAGCACCGAGAACCACCAGTAATGATAAATGCGCGAACAATTCTAACATCGAATTGGACCAGGGGTTCCAATTGCGGCACTCCTTACGGAATTACACCTACGGTACATCGGCGCACAGACGGGAGTCGCGCCTCCAGTCGCGGACAGCGGCGCACAATTTACCCTGATCTCAAACCCCGCCGCTGCGGCGTGCCTCATGGCACCGAAACTGCGTCTGGCACGTCATGCAAAAGATTTGGCCCCTCCGCTCGCTCACACCCCGTCTCACGATGGGACTTCTGCTGGCGATTGCCGCGCCGCACGCCAGCGCCGCGCCCGATCCCGGCCGCGCTCTCGATGGGCCTGCGACCGCGGGCCTGGAACTGATCGCGTTCGAAGCGCCGGGCTGCGCCTACTGTCCCATTTTTCGGCGCGACGTGGCGCCCACCTACGGCAAGAGCCGCGCCGGAAAAACCGCGCCCCTCCGTTTCGTCGATCTCAACGACGCGGCGGCGGATCGCGTCACGCTCTCGTCCCCGATCACCGTCGTGCCGACGCTCGTGCTCGTGCGGGATGGCGTCGAGATCGGACGCATCGCGGGATACGTCGGGCCGGCCAACGTCTACCACATCCTGAATACGATACTGCCGCCGGAGTAGGCGCACTTGCGCATCAGTCGGTGTCGGATCGCTGCTGGCCGTATGTCTTGAAGCGTTCGAGCACTGCGGCCATGTCCGCCTCCGACAGCAAGGCCGGCTCTCCCAGCGCGAGCAGCTTTACATACTGTTCCGCCAACACCTCGACCTCGTGCGCAAGCGCGAGCGCGTCGGCCAACGTCGTGCCCATGGCGATCGCGCCGTGGTGCGCCATCAGGCACGCACGCCGTTCGGCGAGGCCGCGCGCAACATGCGCGGCCAGCTCCGCGCTGCCGAAGATTGCGTACGGCACGAGCGGGATGTCGGTGCCGCCGGCCACGGCCACCATGTAGTGAAAGGCCGGAATGGAGCGGCCTGCACACGACAGCACCACCGCGTGGAGCGAGTGCGTGTGGACCACGGCCGACATATCCGGGCGCGCCTGGTACGCCGACACATGAAACGGCCATTCGGACGACGGGATCTTCTGCTTGCCGGGTACGGTGCCGTCGGCTGCGACGTAGACGATGTCCTTCGGGCGGATGTCGGCGTAGGCGAGGCCGGTCGGCGTGATCAGCATGCCGTCTTCGAAGCGGACCGACACGTTGCCGGAACGGCCGGGAGAGAGGCCGCTGTCGCTCATCGCGCGCGCGGTGTCGATCACGGCGGAGCGGAGGCGGCTCTCCTCGCTGCCACCGGATCTGCGCGCGGCTGCCTTCGCTTTCGTCATGCGGCGCTCTCCCGGCGCTCTGGATAAAGTGCTGTGAGGCCCTCACGGCTCGCAGACGCAACGCCCCGCTCGGTGATCAGCCCCGTCACGAGACGCGCGGGCGTGACGTCGAAGGCCGGGTTCGCGGCGGGCGAGCCCCGCGCGGCGATCTCGACGGATGCGACGGAGCCGTCCGCGAGGCGGCCCTGCATCACCAGCACCTCGTCCGCGCCGCGCTCCTCGATGGGGATGTCGCGGCCCGAGGGGAGCGTCCAGTCGATGGTGGAATACGGCAGCGCGACATAGAACGGCACGCCCGTGTCATGGGCGGCAAGCGCTTTCAGATAGGTCCCGATCTTGTTCGCGACATCGCCGTTCGCAGCGACGCGATCCGTGCCGACGATGCAGAGATCCACCTTCCCGTGCTGCATCAGATGGCCGCCGGCGTTGTCGACGATGAGCGTGTGCGGCACGCCGTGGGCGCCGAGCTCGAAGGCGGTGAGCGCCGCGCCCTGGTTGCGCGGTCGCGTTTCATCCACCCAGACGTGAACGGGAATTCCCGCATTGTGCGCGTGATAGATCGGCGAGGTGGCCGTGCCCCAGTCGACGCAGGCGAGCCAGCCCGCGTTGCAATGGGTGAGAATGTTGACCGGCTCTCCCGCGGGCTTCGTTTTCGCGATCTCATCAATCAGATCGAGACCGTGGCCGCCGATGCGACGGCAGGTCTCCACATCCTCGTCCGCCATCTCGGCGGCCTTGGCGAAGGCCCGCGACGCGCGGTCGCTCTCCGGCAGCGGCTGAAGCGCACGGCGCATCTCTTCGAGTGCCCAGCGGAGGTTCACCGCCGTCGGGCGCTGCGCCGCCAGGAATTCGACCGCCTTGCCGAGGGACACGTCCGACGCGTCGCGGGCGAGCGCGAGCGCCAAGCCGTAGGCGGCCGTGACGCCGATCAACGGCGCGCCGCGCACCTGCATGACGCGAATGGCGTGGGCCGCATCCTCCACGGTTCGGAGCGTGACCGTTTCGAAGCGGTGCGGCAGGCGTGTCTGGTCGATGATCACGACGGATGCGCCGTCGGTGCCCGGCCAAATGGTTCGATAGAGGGTGCCGTCGATCTTCATGGCGGATGTCTCTTGCGCGTCTCAGTCGAACTCGCCCACCGTGGGCGATCCCAATGGGATATGGACCGTCTCGTCGAGCCCACAGCCGGCACACGCGAGATGATACCATTCGGCGTAGGGTCGAGCCGAGCGATCGGCCAATGCGAGGCCGGCCGCACCGCAACGCGGACAGTCGCACGTCGCATCCGGGTCTCTCCGCCACGCGGCGATGACCTCAAGGGACGTACGAAGCTCGTCGGCCGTCAGCCCCATCCGGTGCTCCGCCCGCTCAATGCCCGTCGAACGCGATCAACGCGTGACAGGCGATGCCGTGGCTCCTGACGAGTTCGAGGCCGCCAAGCTCGGGAAGATCGATGATGAAGGTCGCGCCGACGATCTCCCCCTTCGAACGGCGCAAGAGCTTCACCGCCGCCTCCGCCGTGCCGCCGGTTGCGATCAGGTCGTCCACGATCAGCACGCGCTGGCCGGGCGCGAGCGCATCCTCATGGATTTCGATCACGTCTACGCCGTATTCGAGCGTGTACTCCTGCCCGATCGTCTTCCACGGCAGCTTGCCCTTCTTGCGGATGGGGATGAACCCGCAGCCGAGCCGGTCGGCGATCGCCCCGCCCAAAATGAAGCCGCGCGCCTCGATGCCGGCGACCGCATCCACGCGTTCCGTTTCGAACGGCTCGGCCATGGCGGCAACGGCCGTCTTCAACCCCTTGGCGTCTCCGAGCAAAGTCGTCACGTCGCGAAACATGATGCCCGGCTTCGGATAATCCGGAATGGTCCGGATCAAGTCTTTAAGTCCACCCACGGACACCTCCCCGTCAAAATCGCGGCGCAACTTAACAATAACCTCGGCCAGAGGATAGGAGAACGCGCCTGGGGAAGGGATAGCGTGAACCAAGGCTTTCTCGGCCTTCTCTAGGCAAGGACCCGACATGACGGATGCGAACTTTGCGCTGACGGCGGACAGCGACTTCGACGACCTTCCGCGCACGTTGAGACGCGAGCGCGCGTTGCGCGCCAAGGAAGCGCGCGAGCGAAAGGCCCGCGAGGAGCGGGAGCGCGACGGCCCCTCCTTCGATGCTTTCGGAGATCCGCCGCCCTATCTTGCGCGCGCCTTTGCTCCGCCGGTGGCTTACGGCGACGATCCGTTCCCCGCCTCGGTGCATCGCTTCGACGTGCCGTTCATCAAACTCGCGGCGTTCTTTCTCAAAGCCGTCATTGCGGCCATTCCCGCGCTGATCCTTCTCGGCATCCTTCTCTATTTCGCGGGCAAAGGGCTCGAAGCCTATTTTCCCGATCTCGTGCGCATGAAGATCCTGATTTCTTTTCCCGGCGGCTGATCGGCGAGCGGCGGTCAAACGGATCAAATAAAAAGCCGGCGCGCAATCTGCGCACCGGCTGAAAGTTATTTCACGCCCGGCTTGGGGCCGGATCTGTTTTTATTATTAGAGCGTGTTCGACCAGTCATCGAGTTCCTTCTTGACCTGGTCCTTGCCGTAGCCATAGCGCTCCTGGATCTTGCCTTCGAGCTGCTCACGACGGCCGTTGATCACCGTCAGGTCGTCGTCGGTAAGCTTGCCCCACCGCTCCTTGACCTTGCCCGAAAACTGCTTCCAGTTGCCTTCGATACGGTCCCAGTTCATGGCGAACTCCTGTGTTTGTTAACGTCGTTGTCTGTTGTCAGTTCTTCTACGTGGTTTGCGTGACTTCGAGGCATGACGGGGCTTCTCCGCGCCAGCTGTCGCCGAGCGAAAAACTCATCAGCACGAAGCTGTCGTGTCGGTGCTTAAAGGCGTCGTCAGCCTGCTCCGCGCCGGATAAGTCCGAGGACCAGCGAGACGACGAGGAAGACGATCGCGACCCAGAAGAGGAGACGCGCACCTTCCATTGCCGTACCGGCAACACCGCCGAAGCCCAAAAAGGCCGCGACAAGTGCAACCACGAGAAAAACCACGGCCCAGTGCAGCAGATTGCCCATAAGAACCAACTCCCACGTTCCAAGGTTTTTCTTAGACGGGGAGTGAACGCGCACTACGGAGCTTTGGTTCCTGGGCGTATTCGGGACCGTTCAGAAAAAAGGCAGGGGCCTGCGCACGCCGCGGGCGCAGGGTAAACACGGCGAAAAGGTTATCGATGCGTCAGCCGGCAGGTCCGATCGGAAAGCGCCGCGTCCATGCGGCACCGTCGGTATCCTCGGCGACGACCACCATTTCCGCCGCGCCATCGGTCACGTAGTCGAACTCGACCACAGGGTTCTGCGCGAGCGTGATCGAGCCCGTCATTTCGAACACCAGCGCGTCGCCTTGACGGGCCTCGATGCGCGAGACCATCCGCAACGGAATGTAATGCAGCGTGATCTGGTCCAGCACCATGCCGGTGTGGTTGGGATGGTTGAGTTCGAAGCGGGCGCGGGCTGCTTGCCGCGACCCGCTCGGCCGCGCGCCGACGGGCGTCAGATCCATCTTCCCCATGCTGGCGAGGATCTCCTCGGGGTCTCCCAACGGAGGCGCCGAACAGGACGACTGGCCGCCCGCGAATTTGACGAGCTGCTCGACCATGTAGAGCGCACCATCGCTCGCCTCGACCACGACGCGCACGTCCGACTGCTGGTCGAGACGGATGTGAGTCGCGAGGCGGACCTGGCTGCGCGCCTCGCCGAGGCGGAAGACGGCAGCCACGGGCGCCGGGTTTTCGTCGACGATGAACGAGACGGCGCGAACGGTGCGTCCGTCCTTCAGCGATACGTCGGCCGCGAGCGGCACGCTGCGGACATCTGCCGGGCGATAGGGCGCACTGAGCGTGACGATGCCGCGGCCGTCTTGGATCGTGCGCGCGCCGAACGCTTCCGCGTGAATATCGGCCCACCTGTCGCCCGCAAAGGCGCCGGTGCCGGCTGCGGCGGCGACCGTCGAGACGAGCAAAGCGAACGAAAATGCCGAACGGCGGACCATGGGATGCTTCCCTTTTCGAGACCCGAACCGAAAAGAACACCGGCAACGCACTCAGGATAATTTCCCGGCCGCGCCGACTGTCTCTCCGGGTCCTGAGGAAGTCAATCCGTCCGTCCGCTCTTTTGCGCACCGGACGAACGAGGCCGCTTGCGGCTCAGCCCTGGTGGCCGAAGCGCGCGTTGCGGCGGCGCTCGCGGAAGGCCCACGCCGGCTCGGCCTCGCCCTGCCAGATCCCGGCCTCGGCGCGACGGGCTTCCCGCTCGGCGGCGACGTAGCGCCGCGAATACCTGACGAAGGCCCAGGCGAAGCCGCTGCGGACCATTTCGGCGTTGATGTCTGTCCCATCGACCGCACACCAGCCGAGCACGCGGCCGTAACGATCCTCGCCGGCGTCATCGCATACGACGCGACGGCCGCTCGTGAGACGCTTCAGATGCTCGGTCGCTTCCTTGCCGCACGGCCAGAGGCCGGTTCCCTTCCGGCTGCACATCTGCGCACTTTCAGGCGCATCGATACCTTCGAGGCGGATCCGCGTGCCCGCGATCTCGATGGTGTCGCCATCGAGAACCTTGGCGCGGCCGCTGACGACGGCGGTATCGTCGTCGGACGTGCGAGACGAGACGGTCGAAGGAAGCGCGAAAAGACCCGCCGCAACCAGGGCCAGCACGGCGGACCAGAGAGGACGAAGGCGTCGAATATTTTCACTCATAGGTTGCATCTATGCCTGAGTCGCGTGTCGAAAAGCAGACGCGACCATGGCGGAAACGGGGAACATCAACGGGAAATCTGTTGGCGGTCCGCTGCCCTAACCCATGAACTCCAACCAGCCGCTGAGCTCCTCCAGCGCCCGCACAGGTTGCAGATAACAGCACAACCGAGACCGAGATGCCATCTCGACCGAGCCCCGCAACACGTGGATAAACGTGGCGCGGCGGGCGCAAAACTGGCCGCGCCCTGACACAATTGTTTCGTAGGGGCTTAAGGTTGCGGCCGTGCGTGGCCACAAAAGCTGGCCAACCGCCTGAAAGTCAGGAGCCGATGACGAGCAAAAATCCGCCGCCGGGCCGGCCACCGCGATTGGACACGTATCGTCCCTCAGAGGGTCGGCCAGGGCCGCCGCGTCCGGCGCACCCGGCGCATGGGCATCCCGGTCATCCGCAGGGCCATCCCGGCCCGCTTCCGCCGCCCGGCTATGCGCAACAGGGCGGATACCCGCCCCAGGGCCAGCTCAGACCGCCTCCCCAGGCGCGGCGCGCTCCGCCACCGCCGCGGCGCACCGGCGTGATGACGATGATGTTCTATGCGCTGCTCGGCCTGATGGCGATGGCCGCCGGTGCCATCGCGATCGCGATGTTCACGCTGCCCGCCGGCTTCGTGCGCGACCGCATCGTCGTCGCCGTCAAAGAAAAAACGGGCCGCGATCTGGTGATCGCTGGGCCCGCCTCGTTCACCCTCTTTCCGCACGTCGGAATCTCGCTCGGCGACGTCTCGCTCTCGGGGGGACCCGGCTTCGAAGATGCGGCTCCCCTCGTCAAAATGAGCGCGCTCGACGTGAGCGTCGCGCTGTGGCCGCTGTTCCAGCGCGAAGTGCGCGTTCAAAAGCTCGCGCTGCGCGATCCCGTGTTCACTCTCGCCGTCGATGCCGACGGGCGGCGCTCGTGGGAATTCGCCCAAAACGACGGCGCACCGGCGCGGGTCCGTCTCGCGCAAGCCGATACCGGGGCTCCAGTGTCCGACGCCGACGCGGGGTTCGCCGCACCCGAGCTGGACGCCGCGCCGCGATCCTCCACCTTCCGCGTCGGGGACCTCGCGCTCGACGACGTGCGCATCGACAACGGCTCGCTCCTCTATCACAACGCCCTGACGGGCGGCGTCACGGAGCTTGCGGCGATCAACGTCTCCCTTGCGCTGGCGGCTCTCACGCAACCGCTCAACGCGGACGGCAGCCTCGCCTGGAAAGGGCGCACGGTGCGCTTCGACGGCACGCTGACCTCGCTCGCCGAATTCGTGACGAACCGCCCGGCCAAACTCAAGGTCGCGCTCGCCTCGGATGCGCTCGAAGCCACGTTCGAAGGCTCCGCAACGCTTCAAGACGCCCTGCTCACGGAGGGCATCCTTTCGGCGAACTCGTCGTCCGCGCGCGATCTGCTGTCGTGGTTCGGCGCCAACCTCAAGCCCTCCGACGGGTTCGGGCAGCTTGCCGCCAAGGGTCTGCTGCGCGGCACGCGCGAACAGTTCACCTTCTCCAACGCGGAGATCGTGCTCGATCGAACCACCGCGCATGGCGAATTGAGCCTCGATACGCGCGGCATGCGGCCGTTCGTGAAAGCCAATCTCAAGCTCAGCGAGCTGGATCTCAACCTCTACCGCGCCAAAGGCGGATCCGCCGCGGCGGCGCCGCCGCCGACGCGCGCGCCGGACGCGACCTCCATCGACGACATCCTGGAACGGACGGAGCCCGCGCCGCCCGGGCCCCGCGTGCAGGGCTACACTGCCCGCGCCGGGTGGAGCAACGACCCCATCGATCTCGATGGGCTCGGCCAGTTCGATGCGGACGCGAAACTCTCTGTCGGGCATCTCACGGTCGACACCATACGGCTCGACCAATCCGATCTCACGGTGCTGCTCAAGAACCGCGTCATGACCACGACGCTCGACGAGGTTCGCCTCTACGGCGGCATGGGGCGCGGTACCGTCATCCTCGACGGATCGGGTGGAGCGACCGCCCGCCTCGGCGTCGATCTCAAAACGGAAGGGATCGAGGCGCTGCCGCTGCTCAAGGATGCAGCCGACATCGACCGGCTCACCGGCAAGGGCCGCCTCGTCATCGTGCTGACGGGCGACGGCAAAAGCGAGCGCGAGATCGTCGAGACGCTGGCGGGGCGCATCGAATTTTCGTTCGAGGACGGGGCCGTGCTTGGCGTGAACGTGGCGGAAATGCTCCGCAACCTCAGCCGCGGCAACCTCAACGGGCTCGCGACGGCACCGACCGACAAGACCGACTTCAGCGCATTGACGTCGAGCTGGACCGTCACGGCCGGCGTGGCCGAGAACCAGGATCTCCGGCTCACGAGCCCGCTTCTGCGTCTCACGGGCTCGGGCCGCGTGCAGCTCCCGCAACGCGAGGTGGACTACACGCTGAAGCCGCGGCTGGTCGCCAGCCTCTCGGGCCAAGGCGGCTCGGCGGATCTTTCGGGCCTCGAAATTCCGGTCCGCGTGACGGGCTCCTGGGAGGACCCCAAGTTCGCGCCGGATCTCTCCGGGCTCGCGAAGGACCCCGATCAAGCCATCGGTGCGATCCGCGAGCTCGGGAAGCAGTTCAAGGGCAAGAATGCGAACGAGATCGTCGACGGCCTGCTCGGCGGAGACGAGGAGTCGCGCGGAAACGCGCGAGAGACCGGCAAAAAGCTGCTGGAGCAGTTCCTCGGGCCACGATAACGCGCAATTTCGAAGTTCGAACGCGTTGTCCGGACCCTATGCCCCGCAGCTCAAACGGCGCGACAACACGGACATCATTTTTTGAAGTCGCGGGGTCACTTTCTACTTGCGGGAGGGGGGCTGTTGCCTCATATCAGCTGTCTCCGTTCGACCACCTGCCCTTAAGGTCAAGGACAAGATCCCCAAACCCCCAGGTAAGGAGCGGACGGGTCACATCTGTCTGCTGGTTGGGGAGGGTCATATGGCCTTTAATGACACCCTCTTCCAATTGGGGATGGACTTGACTCGTTCAAGCCCCGCCCAAAAGGAAGAATTTCGTGTGCCCGTGCGCATGTCGCGCACCACTTCGAAGGGCATTGGTGAGGATCAAGGGACTGCCCCCGCGGGCGGCAAGCATTTGCTTGTCGATCTCTACGGCGGCAAGCGGCTCGACGATGTCGCGCATGTCGAACGGACGCTGAAGCGCTGCGTGGAAGCCGCTGGCGCGACGCTGCTCCATCTTCATCTTCAACCGCTTGAGCCGACCGGGGGCATCACAGGTGTCGCGGTTCTGGCCGAGAGCCACATCTCGATCCATAGCTGGCCCGCCGAGGGCTATGCCGCACTCGACGTATTCATGAGCGGAGCTGCGGATCCCGCGCGCACCGTCTCGGTGCTCAAGGACGCCTTCGAGGCGGGAGAGGTCGTCGTGAGAACGCACCGGCGCGGCAAGGCGCCGAAGGCGCGCTCGGCCGCCCCTGCCCGCAGCGTCCGCAAGGCACGCGCCGCCTGACGCCTCGGATCGGCAGACAGACAAACGAAGGCGCGTGTCCGGACCCCGGCCACGCGCCTTTCGCCTTTTGATTTCAGGTCAGGAGGCCTTGGCCGCGCAGGCCGCGCAGCGTCCACGCAGCTCCAAGGTCATGGCGCGAACGGAATACTTGGCGCGCTTGGCCCAGGCCGCCAGAGCCTCGACCGCGCGCGGCTCCGCGAATTCGGAGACCGTGCCGCAATCGTCGCAAATGGCGAACACCGCCGCGCCCTCGTGCTCGGACGTGTGACAGCAGGCCACGAAGGCATTGAGGGACTCGAGCCGGTGCGCCGAGCCCGACGCGATCAGGCGGTCGAGCGAGCGATAGACCGTCTGCGGCGCGAGGGAGGCGCGGTCGCGGAGGTGGTCGATGATCTCATAGGCCGAGACCGGACGGGCGGACTCGCGGAGCGCCGTGAAGATCAGCTCGTCATGCTCCTGCGCCGGACGGCGCTTGCCAGGTTTACGGGTCATCGCATTCTCGGGAATCGTGCAGGTCTCGCCTACATTAGCCTATGTGGCTTCGAATACGGATTGAAGCGGCGATTGGTCCACCGGCGCGCTCCGGGAGGACCCAAGAAGCCCGCAGGTGCACCCGCCGGTTCCGGAGTTTTATGTGCCATTTGGCCCTTCTGACGACAGGAGGGCACGGCGGAACGCCGATTGCCAAGACCGGCCACCGCAGCTATAACCCGCCGATCTCAAGCAGACGCGTGAGACCTGCCCGGCACCCTTGGAGGCCGACGGCAGCGAGATGGGCCTCTCAAGGCCCTTTTTTCATTGGAGAAAAGCCATGGCAGAGATCGTTGAGTTCAAGGCCACGGCGCGCCCACGTGCAGGCAAGGGGGCCGCACGCCAAGCTCGCCGGGAGGGGAATGTCCCCGCAGTTATCTATGGTGAAGGGGAGCCCCCCGAGATCATTGCCATCGACGGCAATGAGCTGTGGAAGCAGTACATTAAGGGCCACTTCACCTCGACCGTGATCAAAGTCTCCGTTGGAGACAAAGAGCACCTCGTCATTCCGCGCGATGTCCAGGTGGACCCTGTGAAGGACCATCCGCTCCACGTCGATTTTCTGCGCATCGCCAAGGATGGCATCATCCGCGTCGCGGTGCCCGTGCACTTCACGAACCACGCGCTTTCGCCGGGCCTGAAGCGCGGCGGCGTTCTCAACATCGTACGTCACGAGGTCGAGGTGTTCTGCCCCTACGACAGCATTCCGGCTCAGTTCGAGATCAATCTCGACGGACTGGAGATCGGCCGCTCGATCCACATCTCTGCCGTTGCGATGCCGGAGGGCGTCAAGCCCGTCATCCAGGATCGCGACTTCACCATTGCGACCGTGGCCGGCGCCAAGAAGGACGACGACAGCGCGACGGCTGAAAGCGGTGCTGCTGCCGCAGCCCCTGGCGACGCCAAGGCTGCAGCCGGTGCCAAGGCCCCAGCCGGCGGCAAAGCGGCTCCGGCCGCTGCCGGCGCCAAGGCCCCGGCCGCCAAGAAGTAAGCCTCACATCGAGAGCGCCGGCCTCCTCATCTTGTTTCAGCTCACTCGAGCTGAGGGTGGCTTCGCTCAACGGATGTCGCGGTATGTAGAGGGCCGGCGCACTTGCTCCCGTTCGCGCAGGCGCCGGCCCTTTTTTGTTTGAGGCCCTTCCATGAAGCTTTTCGTCGGCCTCGGAAATCCCGGCAGCGAATACGCCCGCAACCGGCACAACGTCGGGTTCATGGCGGTGGACGCCATCGCGGACGCGCACGGTTTCGGCCCATGGAAACGCAAGTTTCAGGGCATCGCCGCCGACGGTGAGATCGGCGGAGAGAAGGTGCTGCTTCTCAAGCCCCAGACCTACATGAACGAAAGCGGCCGTGCCGTGGGCGAGGCCGCGCGCTTCCTCAAGATCGCCGAAGAGGACATCGTCGTGTTTTACGACGAGATCGACCTCGCGCCCGGGAAGCTCAAAATCAAGACGGGCGGCGGCAACGCAGGCCACAACGGGCTCCGGTCGATGTCCGCTCACATCGGCAACGACTATGTCCGTGTCCGGATCGGCGTCGGGCATCCGGGTGTCCGCGAGCTCGTCGCCCGCTGGGTGCTGTCCGATTTCGCGAAGGCCGATCAGGACTGGCTGGAGCCGCTGCTCGGCGCGATCGCCAAAGCGGCGCCGCGCCTCGTGCGCGACGACCAATCCCGCTTTCTTACGGACGTTGCGCGCGACACCGGCGAACCGGCCGATCCCCGGAAAGACGGAAAGACGCAAAAAGACGTCGAAAAGGGCGGGGGCGACGCTGCGCTCGCGCAACCGAAACCGCGAGCGCACCCGCGCGGCGAACGCGCCGGCAAAAGCGCCAACGCGCTTGCGGAGAACCTGAAGAAGTGGCTCGCGGGCCGTAAGCCCCCGGAATAGCGCTGTCTCGTTTCCGATCGAAAATTGGGCTATACCGGCCTCAAGGGTTCATGAGGGGGGGGGCGCCGCATGACTGCCGATATCGAAGACGCCAAGGACAAGCGGCGCAGACGCGCGGGCGGGGCGTGGAGGACCTATAAATGGTTCGACCGCATCCGGAGCTGGCAGGACTGGTACACGTGGCTCGCCTCGTTCTTCCAGACCAACGTGGGCGTCGCCACCGCGCTCACCGCCACCGCTGCCGTGACGACGGCTGCCGTCCTGGTGCACAACGTCGTCCTCGATCCCTATGCGGAGCCTTATGCGCCGGTCGAAGTGGCGCCGCTCGTCGAGCCCGTGCGCCAGACGCGCGGCACCATGATCTTCGAGATCGAAGGGCATGACACGTACGGCCGTCGCGCGACGTTCGACGTCGTGGTCGCCAAGAACCAGTATCTATGGGTGCGCGGAAGCTCCGATCAACTGGAGCGCGATGGGCGCGTGATCTCTGGCGCCGAAGTCACGCGTGATGTGCTCGACCAGGAGGTGCGCGACGGCCTCGCCGGGGCGCGCGAGATCATCGCGGTGGGCACGGCCTCGCAGGAAGGCAGCGCGACAGCGGAAAAAGCCCGGGCGGGACGGCGTGCGCAACGCACCGCGGCGTTCGTCTCCGAAGTGGTCCCGGACACAGCCATCCCGATCTCGGCTTTGAACCTCGGGCAATATCGCGAGACCGGAGCGCAGCGGGGCCGCGACGCGACCGACTGGCAGCGCCCGTTCATGGTGATCGCGGTGAAGGACGTGGAGGAGGGCACCATCCTGGCGGAAGCGCTCTCGGACGCCATGAGCGGCCAGGACAGGCTGCCGAAACCGGCAAACTATTCGGCATTCGAGCTCGAAAAGGTTCGGTGACCCGGCCAGACCGCGGACGGATGCGCGGATTTCCGACCCCGACGGCGGCGTCCGCGGCGCCGTTCGTCATTGATCGGCACGGCGCTCCGGTGTAATCGCCCGGCAACGGTATTTCGAACTGAAGAGGCTCCAGCAAGTCTCTCGCGGACCACGGCTCACGGCCGTGATCTCGCGCCCACCACGAAGGCTTTCTCCCATGGGTTTCAAATGCGGCATCGTGGGCCTGCCGAACGTCGGCAAGTCCACCCTCTTCAACGCGTTGACGGCGACGGCCGCAGCGGAAGCGGCGAACTATCCTTTCTGCACCATCGAGCCCAACGTGGGCGAGGTGGGCGTGCCCGACGAACGGCTGCGCAAGCTCGCCGAGATCGCCAAATCGGGCGAGATCATTCCGACGCGGCTCACCTTCGTGGACATCGCGGGCCTCGTGCGCGGCGCCTCCAAGGGCGAAGGGCTCGGCAACAAGTTCCTGGCGCACATCCGCGAGATGGATGCCATTGCCTACGTGCTGCGCTGCTTCGAGGACGACGACATCACGCATGTCGAGAACCGCATCGATCCTTTGGCGGACGCCGAGGTGGTGGAGACCGAGCTGATGCTCTCCGACATGGAGAGCCTCGAACGGCGCATCGCGACGGTCGAGAAAAAGGCGAAGGGCGGCGACAAGGACGCGAAGGCGCAGCTCGCCGTGATGGAGAAGGCGCTCGCCCCGCTGCGGGAGGGCCGTCCTGCGCGCTTCGCCGACATCACGCCCGAAGAGCGTGCGATCTTCACGGGCCTGCAGCTCATCACGTCGAAGCCCGTGCTTTACGTCTGCAACGTGGACGAAGCGTCCGCCGCCACGGGCAACGCGCACTCGGCAAAGGTTGCGGAGCGGGCGCAGGCCGAGGGCGCGGCCTCCGTCGTGATCTCGGCGAAGATCGAATCCGAATTCTCGGGTCTTCCGGCCGAGGATCGCGCGGAATTTCTCGAGTCCATGGGCCTTTCGGAGCCTGGCCTCGACCGCCTGATCCGCGCCGGCTACAAGCTCCTGGACCTCGTGACCTATTTCACCGTCGGCCCCAAGGAAGCGCGCGCCTGGACCATCGTGCGCGGCACCAAGGCACCACAGGCCGCCGGCGTCATTCACACGGACTTCGAGAAGGGCTTCATCCGTGCCGAGACCATCGGCTACGACGACTACGTGACGCTCGGCGGCGAGACGGGCGCGAAGGAAGCGGGAAAAATGCGCCTCGAAGGCAAGGAGTATGTCGTCCACGACGGGGACGTGCTCCACTTCCGCTTCGCGAATTAGGCTCGTAAGCTTGCTGCTCCACGGCAAAGGAGTGTCGCGTGTCGTTCCGATTCCCTATCGTAGCCGCCGCTCTCCTCTGCGCATGCGCCGCGAACGCCGCCGCCAATACTCCGCCACCGCCTGACGTGCTTTACTTCCCGACTCCGCAGGCGGCCGTCGACGTCATGCTGGAGATGGCCGATCTCAAGGACGGCGACGTGCTCATCGATCTCGGATCGGGGGACGGGCGCATTCCCATCACGGCGGCCAAGCGGTACGGCATCCGCGCGGAAGGGGTCGACATCAATCCGGAGCTGGTTGCGAAAGCCAACGAGAACGCGGCACGAGCGGGGGTTTCCGACAAGGTCACGTTCAAGGAGCAGGATCTGTTCGAGACGGAGCTCGGCGACGCGACGGTCATCACGCTCTTCCTGCTCACATCGATCAATTTGAAGCTGCGGCCCGACCTGCTCAAGCTCGCGCCGGGCACGCGCATCCTTTCCTATAACTTCGGAATGGGAGAGTGGAAGCCGGATCGGACCGAGATCGTCGAGGGCCGCAACGTGCATCTCTGGGTGGTTCCGAAGAAGACGCCCGACTTCAAACCCATCGGGCCCTGAGACACCTCATTTTGCGGCAAGAGAGCGAGGGGCACGACGCCCCTCGCGCATTTTCATGAGCGGCTCAGGACCTTGTGAGCGCGCCGACGAGCTTCTGAGAGACGAGGCCGAACACGGCGCCGACCACCATCGACAGCGCGATGACGATCGCGGGGTTCGACAGGTCCGGACGCATGAGCGCAAACGCGGTGTTCGTGAGCAACGTGAACGCAACCGTCGCGGCGAAGCCGTAGACCTGCGCCGGAATGGCCGAGAACGGCGAGATTTTCGCGCCGAGGATCATCAGCGCGACGCCTACGGCCACGCAGATGCCCGCCCAGAGCGGAAGCCCGAGCGTGCTTCCATAGCCGGTCTGCGTGATCGCGATCAGCGTGATCGCGCCCCAGAGCACGCCCCACAGGTTCGCGAGAACGCTCGACGTGAAGCCGCTCGTGCCGCCGCCTGCGTGGTAAAAACTGGCCCAGGCGATGAAGGCCGCCCAGATCTGCAGGCCGTAACCGAATGGCGAAAGGAAGAGGTAGGTCGCAACACCGCCAAGCAGGCCGATGCTGACCGCAAGTGCCGTGATAAGGTCCATGGAAATCTCCCCTGTTGCGGCCGATCGGTTCTTCGACGCTTTCCGGCCGTATACGGAGGCTACTGCACAAGTATGCGGCATATTCGCCACATGCGGACTCTTTATGCCGCTTACCCACCCTCGCATGCAGGAGCGAGGCTCACGGCGCTTCGAATTGAAGCGTGTTTTGTTTCGGAGGTGATCGATGACGACGCGGATTGCGGTTCTGCCGTTTGCCCTCGTTCTTGCCGGCGCGATAGGGATCGGCGCGGCGCACGTTTCAGGGCTTCCGGCTCACGCCGGCGAGCCCGGGGCGACAGCCAGCGAAGCTCTCAGCCTCGACGACTGCCGGGCCGTCTGGAACCTTGCGGCGGGCCGGAGCGATCTCGGGCGGGATCAGGCGACACCCTACGTGCCGGACTTCGCCGCCGTCGACACGAACGGCGACGGCAAGATCACGAACGCCGAGTTCCGGGTGGGGTGCGAGAAGGGTCTCGTGCAGAAGGCGCGGCGCGCCGATTGAGCGCGTGCATGAGTGCCGCGGCGCTCAGATCCTCTGGATGAGCCAATCGGCCAGCGGCGGGGGCAGCGCGCGCTTGGCGGCAGCGGCCACGTACGTCGGCACCGTCACCTTGTAACGGCGCTTCGGCCGCGCGCTTTCCACCGCGTGCACCAGCTTCCAGGCCACCGCCTCGGGCTCGAGCTTGAAGGTGGATTTGCCGCCCTGCTCCATCGCCGCAAGACGCCGCAGATACGTCTCGCGGTGGGCCGAGCCCTCGATATCGACGCTGGCGCGGAAATTTTCGAGCGCGGTCGCGACGAAGCGGGTGCGGATCGGACCCGGCTGAATGATCGAGATGTGGATGCCGGTCCCCGCAAGCTCGTAGCGGAGCGCATCGCTCAAGGCTTCGAGCGCGTACTTCGACGCGCAGTAGGCGCCGCGATAGGGGACCGACACGAAGCCCAGAACCGACGAGCATTGCACGATGCGGCCCTCGCCTTGCGCCCGCATGGCGGGGATGAGGCGGCGCGTGAGATCGTGGGTGCCGATCACGTTGACCTCGATCTGGCGGCGCAACGTCTCGGGCGTGATGTCCTCGATGGCCCCGACCTGACCATAGGCTCCGTTGTTGAACAGGGCCGTCAGGCGGCCGTCCGTGATGCGCAACGCCTCGTTCGCGGCCTCGGCGATGGATTCAGGATCTGCAAGATCGAGCGTCAGCGGCGTGACGCCCACCTCGCGCGCGAGCATTGCGAGATCTTCCGCATTGCGGGCGGTCGCGAGGACGCGCCAGCCACGCTCTTTCATGAGGCGCGCGGATGCGAGGCCAATGCCGGACGAGCAGCCGGTGATGAGGATGGAACGCTGAGCCATGCGCCAGCACCAATATCAAAACCGGCGCAGGTGCAAGCGTTCGTTAGCGCGGCGGGCCATCGTTGAGGAAATAGAGCGTATCGAGGAATGCGATGACACCCGGCTTGAACACGAGCTTTCCGTCGTCGCCCCCGCACGTGATCGCTTTGGCGCCTTCCATGTCGAGCGATAGAAAGATGCCGTTGACGCGGAATGTGTTGGCGGGTGCCGCGAACGCGCAGCCCTTCCCCTCGAAGATCCGGCGGATGTGCTCCTGCAGCGCCGCGCCGGGCGTCGTGTCCGGCTTCAGGATCGTTTCCAGAATCGGCTGCGCCGCGTTCTTGCAAACGACGTAGCGCTCGTTCTGGTACTCGCAGTGGGAGAACCACGTACGGCCCGGCTCGTTCTCGAAGAACGCCGCGTCGGGAGCTTCGCTCTCCAATTCCATCGTCGTGAACTGCGCGGAGGCGGGCAGTGCGAAGAGCATCGCCGCAACGAGCGCCGCGTGCGAGAGCGTCAACAGTCTGTGCATTGGAAATTTTCCTGCATCGTCCGGGCAGATCTGGAAACCGTCCGTTATCCTAACCCTTTGCAGGAACTTTGAAAATCAACAGTTCCGGAGCGCTCCAGCGAGCCGCTCTCCCGCATACGAAAAAGGACCAGCTCGCTGGAGCTGGCCCTTTCATGCGAAACTGTGACGAAGCGTGGCTCAGCCTTAGTCTTCGAGCAGGCGGCGCGCGATGACCTGGGCCTGGATCTCGGCCGCACCCTCGAAGATGTTCAGGATGCGCGCATCGCAGAGCACGCGGCTCACCGGATATTCGAGCGCGAAGCCGTTGCCGCCGTGGATCTGGAGCGCGTTGTCGGCGTTGGCCCACGCGACGCGGGCGCCGAGCAACTTCGCCATGCCGGCTTCGAGATCGCAACGGTGCCCCTCGTCCTTCTCGCGCGCGGCGAAGTAGGAGAGCTGGCGCGCGATCATGGTTTCGACCGCCATCATCACGACCTTGTTCGCGACGCGCGGGAACTTGTAGATCGGCTTGCCGAACTGGTTGCGCTCAAGCGCGTACTTGAGCGCGAGATCCATCGCGCACTGAGCGACGCCGACGGCGCGGGCGGCCGTCTGGATGCGTGCGCCCTCGAACGTGTTCATGAGCTGCTTGAAGCCCTGGCCCTCGACGCCGCCGAGCAGGTTCTCGGCCGGGACCTCGAAGCCGTCGAAGGAGATGTCGTACTCCTTCATGCCACGATAGCCGAGCACCTCGATCTCACCGCCCGTCATGCCGGCTGCGGGGAACGGATCCTCGTCCGAGCCGCGCGGCTTCTCGGCAATGAACATCGAAAGGCCCTTGTAGCCCTTCTCGTCCGGATTGGTGCGCGTGAGCACGGTCATGATGTCCGCACGCACGGGATGCGTGATCCAGGTTTTCTGGCCGGTGATCTTGTAGACGTCGCCGTCGCGCACGGCGCGGGTCTTGAGCGATGCAAGGTCGGAGCCCGTGTTCGGCTCGGTGAAGACGGCCGTCGGCAGCCATTCGCCGGTGGCGATCT
>DAOMQQ010000023.1:0-22546 GCA_035445405.1 Hyphomicrobium sp. | reverse complement strand
CGGATTTTGCAGCGCCGCCCAGGAAGTCCCGCCGCGAGACCGTCGTGGAGGTGGGAGCCTTCGCAGAAGCCGGTCGTGCAGCCGGCTTCTTACGCGGCTCCGGAGACTTGACGACGAGGGAATGAGGATCATCTCCCTCCGCGAGAAACTTGTTCGTCATGGCGTTCCCCATGGTCTCTGCGTTTTGTTTTTTACGCAGTAGGCTTGTTTTGTTTGTACGCCTGTGCGCGTTGGAGGCGGTTCAGCCTGTACGCGATAAGAGAACTCCTGCGCCCAACAGAAGCTGAATCGCGGTGTCCGGATCTTGGTCGACGGCCTGAAGCTCGGACAGAAGCGTCGGCGTAATCGGAATCGAGACCGATCCATCCGCATTCGACACCGCGTTGCTTTCGGCGTGGACGGCGATTGGCAGCGCCGCCAGTCTGCGATGTGTCTCGTCGCTGATGACGATGTTGATGAACTCCTGATCGTGGCCTTGCTGATCTTTCATCCGTGTGCCCTGGCAGAGAACCGAATGGGGAGAACGCGAGCGTTCGATTATGTCGAATGCGGGTCGCAGCAAGTGAACCAGTTGGGAAAAGAACAATTGGTCCGGCCTTTTTTCGGTGTCCCGTGATCGGGGGGCGAAAGAAAGGCAGCGATCTCCGGCCTTTCGGGGCTCGATCTCACAGCTGTGAGGACTGCCGTCGTGCTCGGTGCGCTCGTTTTGTTACGCGAAGGCCGCAAAAACCTTACATGCGTGACAGCTTCCGCCGAGAGATCCGCCATCTCCTCGAACTCTCACGCCATCCGTCGTCGTGCGCGGTTGCCACCGGCTTTGGGCATGAGCATGCTGTGGGCGAGGGATGAAACGCGCCTGTCAGGATGCGAGGGAATGCAACTTCCGATTTCAGTGAGCAAGTCGTCCGACACATCCATCCAGGCGCAGATCGTCACCCAGATGCGCGAGCTGATAGATCGGGGTGTCCTGTCGAGCGGCACGCGTGTTCCGTCCTCCAGAGAGCTGAGCGAGCAGCTCGGCGTGGCCAGGCGGACGATCATGCTCGCCTACGAGAAATTGATCGCCGAAGGGTATCTGGAATCGCGACAATCGTCCGCGACGTTCGTGAGTGCATTGAACCCGAGGCGGGCGATCCATGTCGAGGGCAGGCAAGAGCAGAACGCCCGTGACAGCGAGCCATGCCCTCCTGCGCTGTTGGTTTGCGCGCCGCGCAACAGCCCAAACCTCTACATCCCCGCTCATCAGCGCTGCGAGCTCGATTTCGGTATCGGACGCCCCGATCATCGGCTGTTTCCCCAGAAGGCTTGGCAGCGCATCATGTTCGAGAATTTTGCGGCGCATGCCCGGGTGATCAGCGACTATCCCGATCCCCAGGGATATCGCGATTTGCGGCTTGCACTCTGCGAGCATCTCCGGCTCACGCGCGGGATCGAGTGCTCGGACGAGCAGATCGTCATCGTCGCCGGAGCCCAGGATGGACTGAACCTGGTTGCCCGCCTTCTGAACCAGCCCAACGGCAAAGCCATCGTCGAGGATCCGGGCTACAATGGCGCCGCGGCGGCCATCGAGACCTTCGGCATGGAGCTTATTCCCGCACCGGTGGATCATGAGGGAATTGTCGTCGGGGATTGGCCGAAGGATGCGAAGCTCGTCTACGTGACGCCGTCGCATCAGTTTCCGTACGGCGCGACGATGTCGCTCGAACGGCGGCGGAGGTTGCTGTCGTGGGTCTACGAGTCGGATGCCTACGTCGTGGAGGACGACTACGATAGCGATTTTCGCTACAATTCGTCTCCACTGTTCGCGCTGGCTGCGTTGGATCACTCCCGCCGCGTCATTTATCTCGGCACATTCTCGAAGTCGATCGGTCCTGGATTGCGGGTCGGCTACGCCGTATTTCCCCCGCACCTCGCAGCGGCCGCGCGCGATCTCAAGGCGACGATGAGCAACGGACTGCCCACGCTGTCGCAGGCCGTCATCGCCCAGTTCATTCGTTCAGGCGCGTTCGAAAGGCATCTCGTTGTCATGCGCCGCCAATACCTGGCGCGGCGCGACACGTTGATCTCCGGTCTTCTGGAGGCGTTTCCCGACACGAGCATCTCCGGCGCGGAAGGGGGAATGCATCTCGTGTGGACGCTCTCGCCCGACCATCCCTCCGCGCAGGAGCTCGCAGCCAAATGCCGAGAGGCGGGCGTCGGCATTTATCCCATCGCCGGCTCGCCGATCTGTAAATCGTTTGCGCCCGCCAATCCGCGCGACGTGATGTTGGGGTATACGCCATTGACCGAGGAGCAAGTCCGCCAGGCGATCGGACGGATCAAACACATCCTTCTGTCGAAGAGCTGATCCGCGACGTTGGCGTGACGTCGAAGACGGTGTCCAGGATGCCGCTTTCCTCGTCTCTAGGTTCGCCGACCCCGGAATAGCTTTGCTCGTCGAGAATGACGTGGCAGGTCCCGCAGGCCTTCTCTCGGTCTCGGCGCTGGGTTTGGCTGGTCGCGCAACGAAAATGGGGCAGCGATCGCTGCCCCATGTAATCGATGTTTGCCTGCAAACTAGAGCGTGATCATTTTCGATTGAATCGGGATCACGCTCTATCTCTTTGGTGAGACCGATAATTCACGCTTCAGGCTGATAGGGCTTGAAGCGATCATGGTCTAGGATGACTGCCGCCGCCGGCGGATGCGCTCGATCTCAGCCTCCGAAGGCGTATAGACGGGCGCTGCGGGATCGTATTGCTTCCAGCCACCTTGTTCGTATTCCGTCCGGCGGATACCGGTATCGACCGGATGATGACGGTCGAGGATGGCATTGACGACCGGAGGCTCTGCGGTGTCGTTGCGGACGGTGAGCAGCGTGCCGCCGCGGCGCACGGTTTCCGAATAGACGTGGGCTTCCTCTTCCGGCGTGCCTGCCTCGACGAGGGCGCCAATGAGGCCGCCGGCTGCGGCACCTGCGGCCGCACCGGCCGCTGTCGCCGCAAGCCAACCGGCGGCCACCACGGGGCCCAGCCCGGGAATGGCCAGAAGGCCGACGCCGGCGAGAAGTCCCGCGCCGCCTCCTGCTAGCGCACCGAGGCCCGCACCCGATGCAGCCGCCGACGCATCGCTCACCTCGGCGTATTCCTCGCTCACGTACTTGTTTGCGACCAGGCTGATGTCATCGGCGGGGATCCCGGCTGTCTCGAGGTCGCGCACGGCGGCTTCCGCGTCGGCGTAGGTATCATAAACACGGGTGTATACGGCCATTGTAACCTCCTAATCGGCAACCACGTTGCCCTTGTAATCGAGCGCGACATTCTTCTGAGCGTCACCGTGCGTTGCGGTGGCGCGCCAGATGCCCTTGTCGTCTTTCTTGAGGTTGGACACGTTGGAGTATCCGGCTTCTTCGATGCGCGATTTGGCTTGGCCTTCCGTGAAGCTATTCGCGCCTTCGAAGGGAGCGCCGGCTTCCGTGGGAGCGGCTCGGTTCGCACCGGTCAGGAATACGCCCGCGGTGCAATGCTGGTTGAAGACCGCCCGGGTGAGCTGGTTTGGCTGCACGGAAGGATTGGGGGTGTTCAAGACGTCGTAGTAGGTGGAGCCTTCCTCGACGGAAAGGACGTCGTCCCCGTTGGCATCCGCCGCGGTAAACTTGGCATCGCATTCCTCCTGCGTCGCGGCAATGGCAGGGATCGACATTGCTGTGACGGGGAGAACAAGCGCGAAGGCATAAAGCAACTTCCGCATAGGTTTCATTCCCTGATCTTGGGCAGGCGTGCCCGTTCACACGAGGGAGTGTGTTGGAGCGCCTCGGCCGATGTTGAAAAAGTGTCCTGTTCAACTCCGGACTTTGCCCGAGGTTCCAACGCTTTCCATGTCCTGAGGATGCGAGTGTCGTTGCCGCGCGTGACCGCACGAGACGGTCTCGTGTTCGCTACGTTTTCGGGTTCGCTGGCGGCGGCCTCTGGGTCATGCGGGGCGGTTATATCTTTGTCGATCCGAAACAATTAAAAAAATTCGCGATCCAAGAATTTGTTAATGCGCTGAATTATCGTTCCTCGGGTGAAGTTATGTCATTTACTGATCATTCAGCATACTGCTGGTAATGTGTAGGGGCTTTCAGGAGGATCCGATGGCCCGCGCAATAGCTCCAACAAATATCGAAAAACATTTCGATATTGGCGATATTATCGTTTCGAAAACAGATCTAAAAGGTAGGATAATTTACGCCAACCAGGTGTTTCTGGATATTGCCGGCTATCGCGAGGCCGAGGTTGTCGGCCAGCCGCATCGGATCATCCGCCATCCGGATATGCCGCGGGCCGTATTCAGGCTCTTGTGGGACGTGGTTTTGGACGGTCGTGAAGTCTTCGCCTACGTCAAGAACATGACCAAAAGCGGCGACCATTACTGGGTGTTTGCGCACGTCACGCCCTCTTTCGGACCGGGCGGCGATGTGACTGGTTTCCATTCCAACAGGCGGGTGCCGAAACGCTCCGCGATTGAGGCTGTGGAGCCTCTTTACGCAGATCTGCTTCGGGTCGAGGCGCAACACCAAAACGGAAAAGAGGCGGTGGCGGCCGGCCTCCAGCATCTTCAAGATGTCGTGAAAACAAAGGGGAGCTCCTATGAGGAATTCGTCCTCGCTCTTTAATAATCTTTCCTCGCTCTCCCTGGCGCTCGCCTCGGCGTTCACGGCGGCTGCTGCGGTTTCCGTGTCCGGTCCCGCGTACCTGTTCGGCATGCCCGTGATCGGGACCGTCGCAGGCATGGTTGCTTGGGTCGCGAGCCTCATTGCAATAGTCCTGCTCTTCCGTGTCAGCCGGTTTGTGGGCGACATGCAGAAGGTCTCCCGGGCGATTTCCAAGGGAGATTTCGAAGCGCGGGTGGTTGGCATTCGAGAGCGCGGCGACCTTGGACAACTGGCGCACGCGACCAACGACATGATCGACCGGTGTGACGCTTACGTCCGGGAATCCGCGGCGGCGATGCAGGCGGTGCGCGCCAACAAATACTTCCGGCGGATTCGCGAGGAGGGACTTCACGGCGCGCTCCTCACGGGCGCAACGACCATCAACGACGCCATGGCGGCAATCCAGATGCGCATCGAGACCTTCGCCAGCGAAACCGGAAAGTTCGAAAACAACATCGGGGCGATCGTAGAGGGAGTATCCAAGGCGTCGGAAAGCATGGGCGTGACCGCCAACAGCCTGAGCACTGGGGCCAACGCCACCGCGGAGCGCGCCACGTCTGTCGCCGCAGCGACGGAGCAGGCGACAACCAACATGCAGACGATTGCCGCCGCGTGCACGGAGCTCACGAGCTCGGCGAGGGAAATAAGCCTGCAGGTCGAGCGGTCGGCAACGATGACGAGCGAGGCAGTCGAGCGCGCCGCTGCGGCCGAACGCACCATCGTCATGTTGAACGCGGCCGGCGAACGCATCGGGCAGGTGGCCGAGCTGATCCGTGGTATCGCTGGACAAACAAACCTGCTCGCATTGAACGCGACAATCGAAGCGGCCCGCGCCGGAGAAGCTGGCAAGGGGTTTGCGGTTGTCGCGGCCGAGGTGAAAACGCTGGCGGATCAGACGACGAAGGCGACGGCGGAAATCGGCGGGCATATTGCGGAAGTGCAGAGCGCGACGCGGGATGCCGTCAACGCGATTTCCGATGTGGGCCGCATTATCGGAGAGGTCGACCAGACGACAGCTCAGGTGGCAATAACAGTCGAGGCGCAAACACAGGCGACCGATGAAATTGCCACCAATGTCGAGCAGGCGTTTGTGGGCTTTCGTGAGGTTACGGAAAATATCCATGGCGTAACGGAGAACGCCGACAAGACCGATGCTCTCGCGACCACGACCAAGGACGCGTCAGGCGTCCTGTCGGAGCAGGCGCAATTGTTGGCTTCCGAAGTGCGCAACTTCCTCTTGGCGCTTTACAGGGGACCGCTGGATCGTAGGCAGGGCGATACCACGGCTCACGCCAGACCGGAACGACGCGGCGCCGGTCAGCGGGCAGAGAACACGGATAACGTGGTTCCGTTGGAGGCGTTACCGCGGGCCGCGTGATGGCCGGGATCGCCAAGCCGGCGTTCGTTGGAGTTTCCGGGAGATGAGGCGACCAGCGTCGAGGCATGTCATCCGTCGAGGCATGTCATCGACGGCGCGCGCCATCGTGTGCGCAGGCCCGAAGCGGTGGAGATCCGCTTCGGGCCTGGCAGTCAGGCCGAAATCGCGGATCGAGCCTGGCCAAGCGGCTTCCTTTTTCGGTTCGGGGGGCGTCGGGAGCCGCAAGCCGACTGTGCGCGGGCGGTGGCGGGAGCGACGGCTTTGATTGCGGTCAACGGCGCCGCGCCCCACGACGTCGTTTGAGGACGATCAAATTGCCAAGTTTTACGCCGAGCCATCCTGGCGGCCTGCCACCGAATGTCCCCGTCATTCGAACCGCGTTGCTCGGCGAGGATAGCCTCGTCATCGCGACCTCCCCGCACCGAGAATCGATCTTGCCGATGGCCTGAGAGCTGGCTTAGGCTCCGCTCGCCAGCGCGCGACGGCCGAGACCTCGCCTGTCTCATTGGTTCGCATCACCCTTAGGACTCGCACCGTGGCAGGGTGCCGTCATTGACGAGCGGCAGCGGCTCGATTGCTATAAAATTGGTGAAGGTGAGGTTCGAAGACATGCTCTACGCTTGGATGTCTTATGGCTACATCGTCCTCCTCGCGATCGGCGTCCTCTCCTACGTTCTATGGCGCCGGGACGCGGCTGTTTTGGCCCTCGCTGCCGTCGTGGTGGGCATCCCCCTCTGGTTCGCTTGGGAATACGCTCGTCCCACATGGACGACCGGTCTCGTGACCGGAACAGAAGTTCGCCGCAGCAATCCAGACGCCCGCGGCAATACGAGCGACATCCGATACATCTACATGCGCAACCGGTCCGACCGGGGGCTCGAGCTGATCAACGAAGATTCCTGGTGGTGGTTGAAGCGCAATAGCGAGCGGGTTTTCAACGACGCCAAGACCGCCGAAGCGCGAAACACGGAAGTGACCCTGCTGTGGAACAGGTGGCGGTCCACGCTCTTCTCGTTTTACCCGAACGTGATTGCCATTGGCTCCGCCGGCTACTGGCCACTGTGGTCGGTGCGGACTCTCGTCTTCTACGGCCTGTCCGTCTTTCTCTGGCTCGGCTACTTTTACGGTTTCATCAGGTTGCTTCGGTGGAGCACCTCCGCCGATGCGCCCGGCCACGGTTAGGAATGCCCTCAAGGTTTCTGCTCGTCACGCAGCGTTTTTAAGACAGTCTGTGCGAACAGTCTGATCTGGTCTGCGGATTGACGTTACGCGCCTCCGCAACGAGATCCTTGGAAGGCTCGTGCGTATGAGGCGGCGCGCCAGCCGGGCGGGATGCGCATCGATCAGGTTTTGCGTGTAGGGCTCGCGAGGCGTCTCGAACGACGCAGCAGCGCTCTGGATCTCGATGATCTTGCCTTGACGCATCACGTCGACGCTGTCCGAGAGCTGGTGCGCCACTGGTGGAGCTTGAAGCTGTCGCGGTCCGCGTCCTCGTCCGCTCGCCGGCTGAGCCTGCAATTCGTTAACTGGCGGGCCAAGAGCGACCAAGTTTGAATTTGGCTAATGCCCCGAAGGGGCAGGGAGCAAGGCGACCATCTCGGCGGAGCCGAGCTCTGCTAGGACGCGAGCGCCGCCCCCGCGGAGCGCCAGCGCACACGCAGGGTGCGCGAATAGGCGCGTGAGCCAAAAATGGCGGATGGGGTGGGATTCGAACCCACGGTGGGCTTGCACCCACGCCGGTTTTCAAGACCGGTGCCTTAAACCACTCGACCACCCATCCCCGCACCCCCGACGGCGTAGGCCCCCCAGGGGAAACCCGCAGGACCCTACACAGTCGCCGTTGGCCCCTCAAGGCCAGCTTGCGGCGTCCCGCCAAAAAGCGCCGCGCTCCGCTTAACGGGATCGCAATCGCTCTCTGCCATCCTGCGAGGGCTCTTCGGTGAAGACCACGGGAAACAGTGGCGCCTGGCGAGCACCTAGGCAGGAAAGGCTCCGGAAAAGGAGCCGGGGAAGGCGTTATGTCGCGTATACATGGCCATGGCGCAGCCGCGCCGGGCCCGATAGGATCCATTGCGCCCAGGGCGGTTTCCAACAGCGCACGCACGATTGCCGCGCTTGCGGTGACGGCGACCGTCGCCGCTCTGGCCGGCTGCGCCAGCAGCCAAAGCTCGGTCTCGAGTGGCTTCGCCTCGGGCTCCGCCGCGCGCAGCCAGCCGGGCAAATCCTCCGGCAAGGCGTTGTTTCCGGAATCGGAATGGGGCGTATCCGCCAGCCGCCGCGTGGCGGGGCCAGGCGAGCGCATCCCGAAGGGTGGCGGCCACTACAAGGTCGGCCAGCCCTATCAGGTCGGCGGACGCTGGTACCATCCGCGCGAGCAACCCGACTATGACCGCGTTGGCGTCGCGTCGTGGTACGGACCGAAGTTCCATGGCCGGAAGACCGCCAACGGCGAAGTCTTCGATATGTACGCGCTGACGGCGGCCCACCCCACGCTGCCGATGCCCAGCTACGCCTATGTGACGAACCCTTCCAACGGACGCACGGTCCTTGTTCGCATCAACGATCGCGGTCCCTACGTAGGGGACCGGATGATCGACCTCTCGCGCGAGACGGCGCGCGTGCTCGGGCTCAAGTCCGGGGGCACGGGGCGGGTGAGGGTCCAGTATGCAGGCCCTGCGCCCCTCGATGGCGACGACAGCCGAGAGCGCCAGTTTCTGGCGAGCCGTGCCTGGAACACCGGCAATGGCCGGGACGTGGCCGCGGTGGAACAAGCCGTATCGGCCCATGAATGGGCGAACTACGAGGCCCGCAGGCCGCGGAGGACTGCGGCTGGGATCCGCTCGGCCCGGAATTCGGCCGCGAGCTCATCCATGAGCGGCGCCTGGTCGCCCTACGCCCATCGGGAGCGGATCGCGGCACGCTGACCGGCTTCCGCCGGCCGCCTCCTTACCCTATATCCTGCGCGATTGCTTTTGAGCCGCCTGCGCAGGAAACCGACTTCATGCTTTTCGATCTGAAAAAGATTGCTGTCCTCGGAGGAGCGGCCCTCGCCGGGATGCTCGCGGTTGCCGTCGGCGACAGAGAGGCGAGCGCACAGTTCCTCGATCAGCTTCTGGGCGGCGGAAGCGCGGAGCCGAAGGTCGAACGCCAGGTTCCCTCCTCGCGCGAGGTCGTGCAGTATTCGTTCTCGCCCATCGTCCGCCGTGCGGCGCCTGCCGTCGTCAACGTCTACGTCCAGCGGCGCGTACAGACGTTCTCCTCGCCGTTCGCCAACGATCCGTTTTTCCGCCAGTTCTTCGGC
The DNA here is from genome assembly GCA_035445405.1 of Hyphomicrobium sp. Classification (GTDB taxonomy): domain Bacteria; phylum Pseudomonadota; class Alphaproteobacteria; order Rhizobiales; family Hyphomicrobiaceae; genus Hyphomicrobium_C. Next base: position 13,192 of record DAOMQQ010000023.1, on the reverse strand, counting down.
GACGCCTTCGGCCAGCCGTCGGAGCGCATCCAGAGCTCGCTCGGCTCGGGCGTCATCGTCAGTCCCGACGGCATCGTGGTGACCAACACGCACGTCATCCGCGGACGCGGCGAGGCGGAGATCCGCGTCGCGTTGGCCGACAAGCGCGAGTTCGACGCGCGCGTGATCAGCCAGGACGACAAAACGGACATTACCGTGCTCAAGATCGATGCGGGCGACCAGACGTTCCCCACGCTCGATTTCGAGGATTCGGACAGCCTCGAAGTCGGCGACATGGTGCTCGCCATCGGAAATCCGTTCGGCGTGGGCCAGACGGTGACGAGCGGCATCGTATCGGCGCTCGCGCGGACGGAGGTGGGCCGTCACGAGGGGCAGATCTTCATTCAGACGGATGCCGCCATCAACCCCGGCAACTCGGGCGGCGCGCTCGTCGACATGTCGGGCAAGCTCGTCGGCATCAACACCATGATCTTCTCTCAGTCGGGCGGATCTCAAGGCATCGGCTTCGCAATTCCCTCGAACCTCGTCCGGCTTTATGTCGAAGGTGCCGTCGAGGGACGCAAGATCGAGCGCCCCTGGCTCGGAGCGCGGCTCGAAACGGTCACGCGCGATATGGCGGATGCGCTGGGTCTCTCCCGTGTCGCCGGCGCCGTCGTGGCGCGCGTATCGGATCGAGGTCCAGCCGCCGAGGCCGGGCTCGAAGCGGGCGACGTCATCGTCCATGTCGATGGCTTCGAGGTCGCCGATGCCCGCGCGGTTCAATATCGCCTGACTACGCGTGGCGTGGGCAGCACTGTGCGCCTCGACGTGATCCGCAAGGGCCAGCCGCAGACGATCGAGCTTCCTCTGGTCGCGGCGCCGGAGCCGGGCCGCGACGATGTCCGCAATCTTGTCGGCCGCCATCCGCTCGATGGCGCGCGCGTCTCGAACATCCTGCCCGGAGTGGCCGACGAGCTTGGCATCGACGAGATCGCGGGCGTGGTCGTCGTGTCCGTTCGCCGAGGCTCCACAGCTGCGCGTCTCGGCTTTCAGCCGGGCGATGTGATCGTCGAAATCGGGCAGGCTCCGGTCGCGAGCGTGAGCGATCTCGAAACGCTCCTCGCGGGCCGCCAGCGTCTGTGGTCGGTCGCGGTACGCCGTGCCGACAAGGTCTTCAACCTGCAGGTGCCCGGTTAGGTTGCCCACGTCCTCCCTCTGTCATCCCGGCCAAGTGAGGCGAAAGCCGAGCGCCGAGCCGGGACCCAGGAGAAGCTTCTATCGCGAAATATTGCGTCTCTGACGGGTCCTGCGCTGGGTCCCGGCTCTCCGTTTCGCTGCGCTCCACTCCGGCCGGGATGACAAGGGGGAGGGAGGCGACGGCCAGGACACAACAGCGCATTGCTTCAATCCCAACCGGAAACTCTCTAACATCCCCCCATGAGCAATCTCTTCGAAGCGGCCGGGCTGGAGAAGGGCGCGCCGCGCCCACTCGCAGACCGTCTGCGCCCTACGAAACTGTCCGAAGTCGCTGGCCAGCCGCATCTCGTCGGGCCGGACGGCACGTTGACGCGCTTTCTCGCGGCCGGCCGCCTGCCGAGCCTCGTCCTGTGGGGGCCGCCGGGCTGCGGCAAGACCACCATAGCCCGCCTGCTGGCGCACGAGACGAACCTCGAATTCGAGCAGCTCTCCGCAATCTTCTCGGGCGTGGCGGAACTCAGGAAAGCGTTCGACCGAGCGAAGGCGCGGCGCGAGCAGGGCCGGGGCACGCTGCTGTTCATCGACGAGATCCACCGCTTCAACCGCTCCCAGCAGGACAGCTTCCTGCCTTACATGGAGGACGGCACAATCACGCTCGTCGGCGCGACGACGGAAAACCCTTCGTTCGAGATCAACGCGGCCGTGCTCTCTCGCGCGTCGGTGCTGACACTGAACCGTCTCGACGACGATGCACTCGAAGATCTGGTCAAGCGTGCCGAGGGGGAGGAGGGCAGGGAGCTGCCCCTCGATGCCGATGCGCGCGACGCGCTGAAGTCGATGGCCGACGGTGACGGCCGCTCGATCCTCAACCTCGCCGAGGAAGTCCTCGCCACAGTCAAGCCCGGCACGAAGCCGCTCGACCGTGAAGCGCTGGTCAAGCTCGTGCAGCGCCGCGCCCCGCTCTACGACAAGAGCCGCGAAGGTCATTACAACCTGATCTCGGCGCTGCATAAGTCGGTGCGAGGATCCGATCCGGATGCGGCGCTCTACTACTTCTGCCGCATGCTCGACGGCGGCGAGGATCGCCTCTTCCTCGCGCGGCGCATCGTGCGCATGGCGGTCGAGGACATCGGCCTTGCCGACCCGCAGGCGCTCGTCGTCGCCAACGCGGCGAAGGATGCCTACGATTTTCTCGGCAGCCCCGAAGGCGAGCTGGCATTGGCGGAAGCCGTGATCTACGTCGCGACCGCGCCGAAATCGAACGCGAACTATGTCGCCTACAAAGCCGCGATGCGCGCGGCGAAGGAGCATGGCTCGCTGAGCCCGCCCAAGGTTATCCTGAACGCGCCGACCAAGCTGATGGAAGAGGAAGGCTACGGCGACGGCTACCTCTACGATCACGACCAGCCGGACGCGTTCTCGGGGCAGAACTACTTCCCCGACGAATTCAAGCGTCGGCCCAAGTTCTACGATCCGCCCGAGCGCGGCTTCGAGCGCGAACTCGCAAAGCGCCTCGCGTATTGGGACGGCCTCCGCAAGAAACGTGGCGGCGGGGAGGATTAGACCATGATCGCTTCAGGCCCTATCAGCCTGAAGCGTGAATCATCGGTCTCACCAGCGAGATAGAGCGTGATCCCGATTCAATCGAAAATGATCACGCTATAGCCCGCTCCCTGTTCCGGGAGAGACAGCTCGCCCCGCCGCCGTCGTGCATGATCCGCTCCAAGATGGACATCATTCGCGAGCCGGGATAACAATTGTGCTCGTGTAGGAGGCGCAAATGGCCCGGATCTTTCTCGCGATCGCCACTGCACTGTTCGCGACGACCTCGCTGCTCGGCACACCTGCCGAAGCGTGCATCTCATGCGAGTATACGCCCGAGGTCGTGAACACGCCGAACCCGAACGCCAGGGGCAAGCTGCCCAAGCGTCACCAGGCGAAGCAGAAGCAGAAGCAGAAGCAGAAGCAGCGCTCGCCCGCAAAGAGCCACACAGCCCGGAAAACTCCCGCCGCCAGGGCGAAGGCGCAGCAGGCCAAGTCCGCGCCCGCTGCGGCACGCGTCCCCGGGGTCGCGAAGGTCGAGCCGGCGACGGGGAGCGAACCTGCGCCTGAGACCGCCGCGACGGCGCCGGCGGAGACGGGTCCGCGCCTGACGGGCAGCTCCGCGCTCATGCAGCGATCCATCCCGCAGAAGGACGAGCCCGATCCCGAGCCTGTCGCGGCCGCCGAGGCCGAGCAGGCCTGCAAAAAATTCGTCCCCGCCGTCGGCGCAATGGTGTCCGTCCCCTGCGAGTAGGCCTCCGGACCGGTCGGGGGGAGGCATCGGCCCCGCACCGGCCCAATCGCCGTCGTCTCTCGATCCGGGGCCACCGGTCGAGCCCGACGAGATCTGGTCAAGCGCTACCCCGCCGTCCTATAGTCCGCCACGCGGCCGGGGCGGGGGCCAAGCCGCTCGTCGAGGGGTAGGGGAAGCGTTCCATGATTGAGTTCAACGATCTCTGGCGCGGACATCCGATCAACCAGAGTGTCCAGTCGCCCTGCATTGCGCCCCACAACCTCACCAACATGGAGGGGAGGGCGATCCTGCGCGGGTTTCCCGTGTTCTCCAATCAGTGCGCGATCCGCATGGGCATTGCGCTCCGCCAGGCGGGCGTCCAGCCCGCCCAGCTGTCCGGCATCACGCACTGCGGCGTCCATTCCCGCTCCGACATGCACTTCATCAACGCGACCCAGCTCGCCAACGGCATCGCCCGGGCTGGGATTGCCGGCCTGGGTCCGCGGGAACGCTACGCGGTCGCCGAGGCCGCTGAGTTCTATCCCAAGATCTTCGGCCGTACGGGCATCATCTACGTCCAGGACTACTGGCGCCGGACGAGCGACAAGGGCCGTCCCACCGGCGACCACATCGACGTCTGGAACGGTTACCGCTCGTCCGCCAAGTGGCTGATGGAGTGGTTCTCCTGGCTCGGCTATTACTCCAACTACGCCGAGGCCGGAGAGATCTGGTTCTGGGAAGTGAAATAGGCGGCACCGGCCGCGCGCTGAGGAGGGCACATGCGCTATCTCGTCTCCATGATTTTCGCCCTGGCCGGTCTTATGGTCGCCGTGCTCTATCTGAGCTCGGAAGTCGCCAACTGGGTGGTGGCCCAGCAGTCGTTCGATAGCCCGGACACGGCCGGCAGCATGCATATGCTGGCCTTCGTCGCCACCAACTTCGCGGCGCTCGTCGTAGGCTGGATCGTCGGCTGGATCGTCGCGACGCCCTTTGCGCGCGATGCCGGCTGAGAGAGCCCGCAGTTTTTAGAAAGGCGCCGGCAAGACCATGACGGATCGCTCCAACGAGCGCGTCGAGACGATTGAGGTCGCGGAGCGCGAGGCCGGCATGCGCCTCGACCGGTGGTTCCGCACGCACTTCCCCGAGATCGGTCACGGCTATCTGCAGAAGCTCCTGCGCTCCGGCCAGGTGCGCGTGGATGCGCGCCGTGTCGAGGCCAACGAGCGCCTCGAAGCCGGCGCCCGCGTCCGCGTTCCCAAAGCCGCCCGCACACCCCGCGAAGGCGGAGAACGCAGCAAGTCCGCAGCTCCATCCGCCTCCAAGGCCGACCGCGATCTGATCGAGAGCATGATCCTCTACGAGGACGACGACGTGCTCGTGCTCGACAAGCCGTTCGGCATCGCCGTGCAGGGCGGCACCGGCACGCGTCGTCACATCGACGGAATTCTCGCCGGCATGGCCGACCGCTTCGGCGACCGCCCGCGTCTCGTTCATCGGCTCGACCGCGACACGACGGGCGTCCTGCTCGTCGCCAAGCATCGTGCGGCAGCCGCCAAGCTCGGCCGCACGTTCCAGACGCGCTCGGCCGCCAAGACCTATTGGGCGCTCGTCAAAGGCGTGCCGAAGCCTCATCAGGGAAAGATCGAGGCGGCGCTCGTCAAGGCGGCCGGCCCCGACGGGGACCGCGTGCGCCGGGCGCGGCCGGGCGAGCAGAAAGAGGCGATGCACGCGACGACCCATTATTCCGTTGTCGATCGCGCAGCGCACAAGGCGTCCTGGGTTTCGCTGAAGCCGGTGACGGGCCGCCAGCACCAGCTCCGCGCCCATATGGAGTTGATCGGCAACACCATCGTCGGCGACAACAAGTATGATGGCGGCATGGATCTGCCGGCCGAGAACATCGCGCCGAAGCTGCATCTCCACGCGCGCCGTCTCGTCATTCCGCACCCCGCAGGGCACGGGAAGATCGACGTCACCGCGCCGCTGCCGCCGCACATGCAGGAAACGTGGGATCTGCTCGGCTTCGATGTCCGCCGCTTCGACAAGGACGACGGGTGACATGGCAGCCGGGGCAAAACGCACAAAGCTCGTCATCTTCGATTGCGACGGCACGCTGGTCGATAGCCAGCACATGATCGTGGCCGCGATGACCGATGCGTTCGCGTCTCAAGGCCTTCTTGCGCCGCCCCGTGAAAGCGTGATTGGCGTCGTCGGCCTTTCCCTCGACTGGGCCATCGCCCGCCTCGTCCCGGCGGAGAGCGATCCCGGTCTCGTCGACCTCCTGTCCGAAGCCTACAAGGAAGCCTTTCGCGCGCGCCGCCTGGGCCCCGATCATGCCGAGCCGCTCTACGATGGCGTGCGCGACGCGCTGGACCGCCTTGCCGCGCGCGGCGATGTCTCGCTCGGCATCGCCACCGGAAAGTCGCGCCGCGGGCTCGACGCCGTGCTGGAGCGCGAGGGCATCGCCCATCACTTCAGCACCATCCAGACGGCGGATACGCACCCTTCGAAGCCGCATCCGTCGATGCTCTTTGCCGCTATGGGCGAGGCCGTGGCCGAGCCGGTCGATACGGTGATGATCGGCGATACGACGTTCGATATCGAGATGGCGCTGGGGGCAGGCACGTCCTCGATCGGCGTCGCATGGGGCTATCACCCGGCGGATGCGTTGCGGGCGGCAGGGGCCCACCATGTCACCGCCGATTGTGCCGAGCTCGAGCAGGCGCTCGACCGGTTGATGCTCGAACGGCAGGTAGGATGACGGACGATCGCAAGGGCGCGAACGGGAGCGCCGACGGACAAGCCAAGACGCCGATCGCGATAACCGCCAAGGACGCGTTGCGGGCCCCCTTGCCGAAGCGCTTCTACAAGGCTGCGTCGGTCGAGCCGCGCGATGCGGGCTTCGCGATTCTGCTCGACGGGCGCCCGGTGCGGACACCTGCGAAGAACCTGTTCCTCGTGAGCACCGCAGCGCTCGCGGAAGCGATTGCAGACGAATGGAACGCGCAGGGCGAGCGCATCGACCCGGTGACCATGCCTCTCACGCGCCTTGCCAATACCGCGCTCGATGCGGTTGCGGACAAGATGACGGAGGTGGCCGACGATATCGCGGGCTTCGCTGCGAGCGATCTCCTCTGCTATCGCGCCGAGACGCCCGAGGCGTTGGTCGTGCGTCAGGCCGAGGCTTGGGATCCGCTTCTCGTCTGGGCCAAGGACGCGCTGGGGGCCGATCTCGCGGTTCGATCCGGGCTCATGCCGATCGAGCAGCCGCCCCACTCCGTCGCGTCCGTGCGGTCGGTGCTCGATCGCCTCGATGCGTTGTCTCTCGCGGCAGCGCACGTGCTCACGACGCTGACGGGCTCGGCCATTCTGGCCATCGCTCACCTGCAAGGACGGCTGACGCTCGAAGAGGCGTGGACCGCGGCGACGGTGGACGAACGCTGGCAGAGCGAGCAATGGGGCCGCGATGCAGAGGCCGAGGCGAGAGCGGCCGAACGGCTTGCCGAAGCTACGGCCGCTGCTCGCTGTCTTCGTCTTCTACGGTCTCGATGATGAGCGTCGGCCCGCGCGGCGTGTCCGGCTGCGGCTGGACGAAATGCGCGAGCTTGAGCACGCCGAACGCCAGCAGGGCTGCGATGACGGCGAGCACGTAGTTGCCCGTTCCGGCCGCGACGCCGAGCGCGCCGGCCATCCACATGCCGGCGCCTGTCGTGAGGCCGCGCACGGTGTTCCGGCCCTGGATGATCACGCCGGCAGCGAGAAACGCCACGCCCGCCGTCACGGCCTCGATGATACGGATCGGATCTGCGTTGGCTTCCGTCTGGCTTTGACGAACCGTCTCGTAGATCTCGAACGTGATGACCGTGAACACGGCCGCCGCGAGCGCAACGAGCATGTATGTCCTGAGGCCTGCGGGCCGGGATTGTTCCTCGCGATCCCAACCGAGCAGACCGGCCAGCGCAGCGGCCAGCACCAAGCGAAAACCCACCTCGAGGTGGGCCAGAATACCGGTCGAATGCAACAGCTCGAGCGAGGTCACAGTCTGAATCCCCCAACGAACGAGTCAGCGAGCCCTAAGAGTAAATCGAATTATCCTATCACGGAAAGAGAAACGCGGGTGATCGTCTCATGATACGTTTTCATCATGCATTTGCGTCGTCGCACGCTCAGTCGTTGTCTCTGCGGGGAACGGTGATGTCGACGCCGGGCGCTTGAATTCGCGTGCCGCTCGCGTCGGTGTCGACGGACGTTCCCGGCGCGTTGACGGTGGTGCCGCTGTCATTGCTCTCGACGCGAGCACCCGGGGCTTCGATCCGCGTGTCGGTGGTGCTGGTCACGGGAGTGGGCCCCCGATCCTGGGCAATCACGATCATGCCCACCAGAATGACGGCGATGGCGGCGACGGCAATCAGAAGGGTCGGACGGGACATGCACGGCTCCTCGATAACGGCGCGTGCGTAACGGCCGAGCACGAAGAAAGTTCCCGCCCAGTCGGGACAAGCCTCGAAACCGGTCAGCCGTTAAATCTTCATTCATGATATCGGCGCCAAATGGCGAAGAGTTCCAAAGGGACAGGAGAGCCCGCCCGATGCTGCCGACGATCGCCCTCTTCGCGCGCCTGACGCGCCGAGCTCGCCGTGGGGTGACGATGGCGCTCGCCGTGGCTCTGCTCTCCGGGGCGCTCGCTCCCGTTCCCACGCACGCAGCCGACCTCGTGGTCGCCTACGATCAGTCGCAGTTGCTGCGTCTTCCGCGGACCGTGTCGAGCGTCATCATCGGCAACCCGTCGATTGCGGACGTGACGGTGCAAGGCGGCAATCTTCTCGTGGTGACCGGAAAGACGTTCGGGATCACGAACATCATCGCGCTCGACGGCGAGCGCAACATCATCCAGGACCAGCGTGTGATCGTGACCCGCGATGAGGTCCGCACCGTGAACCTGACGAAGGGCGGGGAGCGGCAGTCCTATAGCTGCACGCCCAACTGCTCGCCGATGCTCACCATCGGTGACGAGAAGGAATACTTCAGCACGATCTCCTCCCATTCCCAGGCCAAGACCCGGATGTCCGAGGGCGGGACCGGGAACAGCGGGACGGACGGCCAGTAGCAGCGGCGCGCTTCGCGCCGCCAGTCGCAACCGCGATGCGTGAGGCACCGCAGGCGGCGCCCGCCACCTCGCGGCCCTTCGATGATTTCAGAGACGAGGATGAGGAAACGTTTGCGGGACGCCGGTCAGGCGTCCGCAGCGTTCTTGGGTGTACACATGGAGCGCTTTCCGCCGGCGCGGATGAAAGCGATGATCTCCATGACCGTCGGATGATCGCGGAATTCCTCCGCGACGTCGTCGACCCGCTCGAGCAGCGTGCCTTCGGCCGCGAACAGCAGTCGGTAGGCACGGCGCAGATCGTGGATCTGGCTGGCGGAAAAACCGCGCCGCTTGAGCCCGATGATGTTGAGGCCCGAGAGATAGGCTCGGTTGCCGAGCGCCATCCCGTACGGGATGAGATCCTGCTCGAGCCCGCTCATGCCGCCGAGGAAAGCGTGGTCCCCGACCCGCGCGAACTGGATGACGGCCGCGCCACCGCCAAGGATCGCAAAATCGCCCACCTCGACATGCCCGGCGAGCATGACGTTGTTCGAGAAGATGACGTTGTTCCCCACGTGGCAGTCGTGGCCCACGTGCGAGTTGGCGAGAAAGGCGCACCCGTTGCCGACCGTCGTCGTCATGCCGCCGCCCTCGGTGCCCGGATTGATGGTCACGCCTTCGCGGATCATGCAGTCCGTGCCGATGGTAAGGGTGGACGCCTCGCCCTTGTACTTGAGGTCCTGCGGCTTGTGACCGATCGAGGCGAACGGAAAGATCTCGGTGCGCGCACCGATCGTCGTCCGCCCGGCCACGACTGCGTGGCTGTGCAACACGACGCCTTCCCCAAGCGTGACCTCGCGGCCGACCACCGAGAACGGACCGATCGAGATACCGTCGGCAAGGATCGCGCCGTCCTCGACGATCGCGGTCGGATGAATGTTCGTCTCAGCCATTCTTGCTCGCCGCGAATGCACGAGCTTCTGCGGTGTCGGCAAGCATGGCACTGATCTCGGCTTCGGCCACGGTCTGGCCGTCGACTTTCGCTTCCCCGTAGAAGCGCCACACGCGCCCGCGATTGCGGATCTTGCGCACGTGATAGTGGAGCTGGTCGCCCGGCAGCACGGGTTTGCGGAACTTGGCCTTGTCGATGCCCATGAAGTAGACGAGCTCGGTCTTGTAATCCTCGCCGAGGCTGTGCACGCAAAGCGCGCCGGCCGTTTGCGCGAGGCCCTCGATGATGAGGACGCCCGGCATCACCGGGTACTGCGGAAAGTGCCCCTGGAAGAACGGCTCGTTGATGGTGACGTTCTTGACGCCGACGCATGTCTCGTCGCCGTTGATGTCGTAGATACGGTCGAGGAGCAGGAAGGGGTAGCGGTGCGGCAAGAGCTTCAGGATCTTGCCGATATCCGCTGTCTTCTTCAGCGCCTGCTTGTTCGCGTCGTCCATCCCCATCTCACTCCGTCTTACTCCGGCCTTTCGGGGCCGAAAGGAACAGGATCAATTCAGTTCTCAACTGCCGTCCGTCTCGTCGTCGCCTGAGCGACGCGCAAGCCTTTGGACGGCGGCAACTTCGCGCGCCCACTGCCGGAAGGGGCGCGCGGGCGTGCCGGCAAGCACCGCTCCCGGCGGCACATCGCCCTTCGGGTGAGAGCCGCCGGCAATCTGTGCGCCGGTTCCGATCTTGATGTGCCCGATTGCGCCAGACTGGCCACCCATGACCACAAAATCGCCGAGCTCGGTCGAGCCTGAAATACCGACTTGCCCGACGATGACGCAATGCCGTCCGATCACCGCGTTGTGCCCGATCTGGACAAGATTATCAATTTTTGTGCCTTCGCCGATGATGGTATCCTTAAGCGCGCCGCGGTCGACGGCCGAGTTGGCGCCGATTTCCACGTCGTCCTGGATGATGACGCGTCCCACCTGCGGCACTTTGAGATGCCCGGTCCGGCCCATCGCGAAGCCGAAGCCATCCTGCCCGATCCGGACGCCCGCGTGCAGGATGACGCGGTTGCCGATCAGCGCATGAATGACGGTGGCGAGGGGGCCGATGTAGCAGTCGCGTCCGATGCTCACGCGGTATCCCACGACCGCACCCGCAGCCACCCGCGTGCCGCGCCCGATGCGCGCCTCGGGGCCGATGATCGCTCCTGGCTCGATGACGGCGCCGTCCTCGATCATGGCCGAGCGTGCGATCCGCTCGTCCGTGTTCCCCTCCGCGGCCTTGCTGTGGATGGCCTCCGGATAAAACAGGAACAGCGCCTTGGCGAAAGCCTGATAGGGCGCGGGCGTCGTCAGCGCGACGGTGCCGGCCGGCACGCGCGACAGGAAGCGAGGGTCGACCAGGCAGGCGCCGGCCTGCGTTGCGAGAAGCTGCGGCAAATACTTGCGGTTCTCGAAGAACGACAGCTGGCCGGATCCGGCTTCCGACAGCGGCACCACGCCGTCCACGACCCGGTCGGCGAGGCTCGGCTCCCCTTGAATTTCCGCGCCGGTTGCCTCGGCCACGTCCGCCAGTGTGAACGGCCCGGCTTTGCGGAAAAAACCGGGATGGTTCATGAGCGGGGCTCCCGAAAGTGGATTTGGATCTGTGGGGCGAAACGGACGCGTCGTCTCGGCCTGGGCTCGCCGCCGCGCCCTTCTCTTAAAGCTTGCCGGCCGTCCGGTCCAGACCGCCCCTCTGGCGCTCCCCGCCGATCGTGCACCGCCCACGGAATGGCTTCAATTCGCCCCTGAAAAATTCTAGCTTTGTCCTACTCTGGGAAACACGGGGAACGCACAGCATGCCAGCCTTTATCGACCTCTTCCTCGGCTTTGGCCTCTGGAACTGGTTTATCGCGGGCCTCGTCCTGATGGCGCTCGAAGCCGCGATCCCGGGCGTCCAGTTTCTCTGGTTCGGCCTGTCCGCAATCGTGGTCGGCCTCATCCTGACGCTGCTGACCTGGGCGGGCGTCGGCGAGGCCATGACCTTGCCCTGGCAACTCGTCCTGTTCGCGACCGTTTCGGTCGCGACCGTGTTCGCCGTGCGCTTCTTCTCCGATCACCAAGCGGTGGACCGGACCGAGGTCACCCTCAACCAGCGCGCAGCCCAGTACATCGGCCGCGTCGTCGTCGTCGAGGAGGAGATTCGCGGCGGGCGCGGCCGGGTGCGCGTCGGCGATACGCTCTGGGCCGCTGCCGGCGCGGACATTCCCCAAGGCACGCGCGTGCGCATCACGGGCGCCGAGGGCACGGTCCTCGTCGTCGAGCCCGCCTGACGCGAGCCCCGCCGACGATCCTCTCTACCAAGCCCATGCCCGCGCCCCGCCGCCGCGGCGTCCTGCGCGAATGCTTAATCGCCCGTTAACCGGCCACTCCCTACTGTCGGCCGGTTCGGGTTTGCGTTCGCGTGCAGGTGAAGGGTCCTCATGAGGGCGCCCCCGTGGCGGTGGTCTGGCGACTAGGCTTGATTGTCTTTGGCTTCGCGGCGGCAACGCTCGTGGCCGCGTTGAGCCATGCGCCGACGGCGGGCGCACAGGAGCTGAACGCCGCCTCGCGGCAGGGTGCCGCGCAGCCCGCGCGAAGCGTCACGGCCCCGGCCGCGAGAAGCCGCGACCCCGTCTCCGATCTCGCCAATGCTTACGAAAGCGTCCCACCGAAGAGAATGCGTGGCTCGATCGGCGGCGCCTACGGCACCGACGCCGACGACGATGGAAATGCGCTCGACGCCGACCCGCTCTCCGGCGATGACGACGCCTCGGCTTCGATGTTCGGCGAAACGGGCGATCGCGAGCCGGGCCAAGCCGTCGATGGCCTCACGCCGGCGGATGGACGCGTCGATCTCGGCGAGCCCGAGCCCTGGAACGACGGCGCGTATGCGGGAGACGACACCCGCCCCGCAGAGGATCTCGACGTCTTCAATACGCCGCCTGCCGGCCACGATCCCTTGCTGTTTCAGATCGAGGACATCGATCCCATCGAGACCGACAGGCGCCCCGCCCGCTTTGCGCGGATCGAGCCTTACGATCCCGTCGGTATCAGCATCGGCAGCTTCGTCCTCTTCCCGGAGGCGGAGCTGGGCGGCCTCTATACGAGCAACGTGCTGAGCTCGCCGAGCGCGCGCTCGGATATTGCAGCCGAACTCAGGACCGAGGCCCGGCTCGTCTCGAACTGGAACGTGCACGCGGTGGAGCTGCGGGGCACCACGTTCTCGACCTATCACGACGATTATCCCTCGGAGGACGACCGCGCCTGGAGCGCGGAAGCCCGCGGCCGTCTCGACATCAGCCGGCGCACCAACCTGCAGGGTCTCGTCGGCCGCAGCGTGAGCCAGGAAGAGCGAACTGCCATCGACGCCAATGTGGTGGGCGACCGCGCTCAGGTGAGAAGCGACGAAGCGAGACTCGCATTCAACCACCGTTTCAACCGGCTCTCCGTGGAGCTGAGAGGCTCCGTTTCGGACACGACCTATTCCATGCCCCACGACGGCGAGAGCATCGCGGATCGCGACACCCTGGAAACGCGCGAGGCCGTGCGCGCGAGCTGGGAATTGAAGCCCACGCTTGCCGTGTTCGCGGAAGGCGAGCTCAACCAGCGCGATAAAAAGGTGCCCTCCGCCGATGGCATCCGCCGCGACTCGGACGGCGTTCGCACGCGCGTGGGTCTCGACTTCG
>DAOMQQ010000022.1:0-22556 GCA_035445405.1 Hyphomicrobium sp. | reverse complement strand
GAAGCCGAAGCCATCCTGCCCGATCCGGACGCCTGCGTGCAGGATGACGCGGTTCCCGATCAGCGCGTGAATGACGGAGGCGAGGGGGCCGATGTAGCAGTCGCGCCCTATGGTCACGCGGTATCCCACGACAGCGCCCGCGGCCACCCGCGTGCCGCGCCCGATGCGGGCCTCCGGGCCGATGATCGCCCCCGGTTCGACGATGGCGCCTTCTTCGATCACGGCCGAGCGCGCAATCCGCTCTTCCGTGCCCCCTTCGGCTGCCTTGCTGTGGATGGCCTCTGGATAGAACAGGAACAGCGCTTTGGCGAAGGCATGATACGGCGCGGGCGTCGTGAGTGCGACGGTGCCCGCCGGCACGCGTGACAGGAAGCGCGGATCGACCAGGCAGGCGCCGGCCTGCGTTGCGAGGAGCTGCGGCAGATATTTGCGGTTCTCGAAGAACGACAACTGCCCGGAGCCGGCCTCCGATAGCGGCACGACACCGTCCACCAGCCGGTCTGCCTGGCCTGTCTCTCCCTGCACCTCCGCACCCGTCGCCGCAGCAACCTCGGCCAGCGTAAACGGCCCGGCTTTGCGGAAAAAACCGGGATGGTTCATGAGGAAGCCTCTCGAACGTATGCTGGATCTGCTGGCGCAAAAAAGGAGGCGACCCCCTCGGGCAAGAGCCCGCGAAACCGCCGCGTCCCTCTCTTAAAGCTTGGAGTGCGTCCGGTCCAGACCGCCCCCCAGGCAGTCCGCATGTTTGGCGTCCCGCACGCCGCCCATGGAAGAGCTTCAATTCGGGCGCGAAAAATTCTAGCTTCATGTGGCTCTGGGAAACACGGGGAATGCACAGCATGCCAGCCTTTATCGACCTCTTCCTCGGCTTTGGCCTCTGGAACTGGTTCATCGCCGGCCTCGTCCTCATGGCGCTGGAAGCTGTGATCCCGGGAGTCCAGTTTCTCTGGTTCGGCCTGTCGGCAATGGTGGTTGGCCTTATTCTCACGCTTCTCACCTGGGCAGGCGTCGGCGAAGCGATGACCTTGCCCTGGCAACTCGTGCTGTTCGCCACGGTGTCCGTCGCCACCGTGTTCGCGGTGCGCTTCTTCTCGGACCACCAGGCCGTAGACCGGGCGGACCTCACGCTCAACCAGCGTGCCGCCCAGTACATCGGCCGCATCGTTGTGGTGGAGGAGGAGATCCGCGGCGGCCGCGGTCGCGTGCGGGTGGGCGATACGCTCTGGGCCGCGGCAGGCGACGACATCCCTCAAGGCGCGCGCGTGCGTATTACCGGGGCAGAGGGCACCGTCCTCGTCGTCGAGCCCGCCTGACATCCACCCAGCCCCGTGCGCTGACAATCTTCTTTACTGCTCGCCGCTCAGGGGTAGGGGCCGAAGGCTGCCACCACACGCCCACCCGCGAATACTTAAGCGCTCGTTAACCGGCCATTCTCTACTGTCGGCCAGGTCCGGTTTGCGTTCGCGTCCAGGTGTTTGTTCCTCATGAGGGCGCCCCCCGTGGCGGTGGTCTGGCGGCTAGGCTTGATCGTCTTTGGCTTTGCGGCGGCAACGCTCGTGGCCGCGTTGAGCTATGCGCCGACGGCCCGTGCCCAGGAGCCGAATGCCCCGGCGCGTACGACCGCCACTGCCGCACCGGCGAGAAGCGTCACCGCCCCTAGCGCCCGTGATCAGGTCTCAGACCTCGCCAACGCCTACGAAGCAGCCCCGTCTCCGAGAATACGCGGCTCGATAGGCGGTGGGTACGATGACGACGGCGAAGAAGGCGGCGATCCGCTCGACAGCGACCCGCTCGCGGACGAGATCGACCCCTCCGAGTCGCTGACGGGGGAGACCGGCGAGCGCGAAGCGATGCAGCCCGTCGACGGTCTCACGCCCGCAGACGGACGCTTGGATCTTGGAGAGCCCGAACCCTGGAACGACGGCTCCGATCTCGGACGTGACACGCGCCCGTCCGAGGATCTCGATGTCTTCAATAATCCGCCTGCTGGCCACGACCCGTTGCTGTTCCAGATCGAAGACATCGATCCGGTCGAAACCGACCGTCGTCCCGCCCGCTTCGCGCGGATCGAGCCTTATGATCCCGTCGGCATCAGTATCGGCAGCTTCGTCCTCTTCCCCGAAGCGGAGTTGGGCGGCCTCTACACCAGCAACGTACTGAGCACGCCTCGTGCCCGTTCGGACATTGCAGGCGAGATCAGGACAGAGGCGCGCCTCGTCTCGAATTGGAATGTCCACGCGGTCGAGTTGCGCGGCACCACATTCTCGACCTACCACGACGACTATCCATCGGAGGACGATCGCGCGTGGAGCGCGGAAGCGCGCGGCCGCCTCGACATCAGCCGCCGAACCAATCTGCAGGGCCTTGTCGGCCGCAGCGTCAGCCAGGAGGATCGTACCGCCGTCGACGCCAACGTGACCGGCGAGCGCGCGCAGGTCCACAGCGACGAAGCCCGCCTCGCGTTCAATCACCGCTTTAATCGGCTCGCCGTCGAGCTGAGAGGGTCCGTCTCCGACACGACCTATTCGATGCCTCATGACGGTGAAAGCATCGCCGATCGCGATACATTGGAAACGCGCCAGGCCGTGCGCGCGAGCTGGGAGCTGAAGCCCACGCTTGCCGTGTTCGCGGAAGGCGAGCTCAACCAGCGCGATAAGAAGGAAGCGCCCGCGGATGGCATCCGCCGCGACTCGGACGGCGTTCGCACGCGCGTGGGTCTCGACTTCGGATCGACGGGCGCAATTCTGCGTGGGCAAGCAAGCATCGGGTACGGGCGCCAGACGCCGCGGGACGGTCGCCTCGCGCCGGTCGATGCGTTCCTGTTCGACGCGAACCTCGCGTGGCGGCCGAGCGAAATCACGTCGCTGATGCTCACCGCATCGAGCGACATCTACGACACCACCACCGATGGCTCGGGCGGCGTCGCGTCCCACCAGATCGGGATCGAAGGACGCCACGCGTTCCGCCGTCACCTGATCGGCTCGGCAGGCCTCGCCTATACGCATTACGATTTCCACCAGACGCCGATCAGGGAAAGCGCCGTGACCGCTTTTGTCGGGGCGGAATACTACGCGAGCCCCGAGCTGGTCCTGTTCGCGCGCTACCAGCACCTCAGCTTTGCCTCAAATGACGTGAACGGTGACTACGAGACGGACGAGGTTCGCGTCGGCGTCCGCGTGCGCAGATAGCGCACGTGGGGGCACCCGGCCTTATGCTCGCCGGGAGCGTTGCACGTCGAAAGGCTGCGTCTACTCTGGTTTGCGATTGATTCGCTTCATTTATGAGCGCAGGGAGCCTGCCATGTCAGACCGCACCCAATTCGCCGTCGGCCACAACCACAAGGTGGCGATGCCGAAGGTCATGAAAAAATCCCTCCAGGTCGTAATCGCCGCCCTGCTGACAGCGGGTGTCGTGTTGTTCGTGATGATGGTCAACGGCTTCCTCGTCGGCCGCGGCGGCTCGATGGGCGGCCTCGACGTCTGGCTCTCGTTCATCGGCCGCAGCGACATCATCGGTACGATCATCCTGACGGCGCTGGTGACCATCGCCTTCATGTACTGGCAGCGTGATCGCGAACGCCGCTAATTCGCTCGCGAAACCTCGACCTCATCTCAGCGGCGTGCGGACATCGGTTCGCACGCCTTTTTTGCATGCGCGCGCTCCAACGGCGCACTCGCCGATCAACTCCGCGGCGCAGCTTTGAACGCCGGAGCGTCGCTCTCCCGTCATAGGGGAACCCATGGCGTCGCATCCACGGCGCGGGGCCGCATCAGATGCGCCAGGCCAGACGCTCACGACATTCCGATCCGCAATTCGAAAGCTCCAACGGCGCAAGGCAGGCAAGGTCCGCGAAGCGGCAGTGTGGAATGCAAGGCTGCGGTGATCCCGCTGCGCCAGCCGCAAGCCGTTCGCGCTCGACTTAAGCCTGTAAAAGAAAACGCCCGGCAGGCAATAAGCCTCCGGGCGTTTCTGTCATTCGGGATGTGCTCTTAGAGCGTGATCATTTTCGATTGAATCGGGATCACGCTCTATCTCTTTGGTGAGACCGATGATTCACGCTTCAGGCTGATAGGGCCTGAAGCGATCATGGTCTAGAAGTTGGTCGAGGCACCGAAGCGGAAGAACTGCTCTTCGTCGTAGCTCTCTTTCGAGAGGGCCTTGGCGAAGTCCATGCGGATCGGACCGACCGGCGAGTTCCACATGATGCTCGCACCGATGGACGAGCGGATCGTGGCGTCGTCGGCAAGATCGATCAGCCCAGCCTGGTCGAGCCGCTTGGCGCGCTCGTTGGCGTTGAAGAGCGAGCCGGCGTCGGCGAACACGGCTGCCGAGAGCCCGAGATCGTCAGGCACGAACGGAAGCGGGAAGCGAACCTCTGCCGTACCGGCCCAGTAGGTCCGGCCGCCGAGCGCGTCCTCGCGGGGCGTGGACATGTCACGAGGACCGAAGCCGGCGCGGTCGAAGCCGCGGATCGTCTCGCCGCCGCGATAGTAGAGGTCGGTCAGGCGGATATCGTCGCCGCCCCAGCCTTCGATATGGCCACCGATCAAGCGGCCGACGAAGGTGATCTTCTCGGTGATCGGGTAGTAGGCGCGGCCTTCCGCGTTGACGCGCACGTACTGCACGTCGCCGCCCAAGCCCGCCATGTCCGTCGCCACCTGCAGATAGTAGCCGCTCGTCGGCGTGCGCGGATGGTTGCGCTTGTCGTAGGTGAGCGAGGTTCCGATAGAGGAGGTCAGCGAGCCTTCGCCGAGGTCTGCAACTTCGTCGCGAACCACGAGCGAAACCTGATCGCCCCAGCGGTCGTCCACATCCATCGAGCTGTAGTCGATGGTGTAGCCAGTCTGCATCCACAGGTTCTCGGAGAGCGGGAAGCCGAGACGGACCGTGCCGCCCGTGCGCTTCGACTCGTAGCCCGTCTCGCGAGCGTAATCGAGCTCCTTGTGGAAGAGATCGAAGCCGGCCGAGAGGTTGCGATCCAGGAAGCGCGGCTCCGTGAATGACAGGTCGACCTGCATGCGCTCCATGGAGCCGGCGAGCCTGAGCCTCAGGAACTGGCCGTTACCCAGCAAGTTGCGCTCGGAGATGCTGACGTCGCCGATGACGCCTTCCGATGTCGAGTAGCCGGCGCCGAACGACAGCTCGCCCGTCGATTGTTCTTCGAGATCCACGTCGAGGATCACACGGTCCGGCGACGAGCCGGGACGGCGCTTGATGTCGACTTTCTTGAAGAAGCCGAGGGCTTCGAGACGCTTCTTGGCGCGGTCGACGAGCAGCGGGTTGAAGGCGTCGCCTTCAGCCAGGCGGAACTCGCGGCGGATCACGTGGTCCTTCGTGCGAAGGTTGCCGTTCACGTTGATGCGCTCGATGTAAACGCGCGGACCTTCGTCGATCAAATAGCTGAGCGCGATCGTGCGCGAGGCGGGATCGGGCATGGCGCGCGGACGCACGCGGGCGAAGGCATAGCCCTGCTCGGCGATGAGAAGCGTCAGGCGCTCGGTGCTCTTCTCGATGTCCTGGCCGTTGTAGATGTCGCCCTGACGGGTGAGCACTTCGCCGGACAGATAATGAGGATTGACCTCGGGCAGCGAGCTTTCGATCGTGACGTCGCCGAACGCGTAGCGCTCGCCTTCGTCGATCGCGAAGTTGAGGTAGAAGCCCGAGCCGCCGCGGTCGAGCTCGGCGTTGGCCGCGACGACCCGCACGTCTGCATAGCCGTTCTTGAGGTAGAACTGGCGCAGAAGCTCGCGGTCGAGGTTCATGCGGTCCGGGTCGTAGATGCTCGTTCCCTTGAGAAAGTCGAACCATCCGGCCTGGGTCGTGGAAATGATGTCGCGAAGCTGCGCGTCGGAGAACGCGTAGTTGCCGACGAAGTTGATGCCCTGAACCTTCGTCGCGCCGCCCTCGTTGATTTCGAACACGAGGTTCACGCGGCTCTGCTCGAGCTCGATGATCTTAGGCTCGACCCAGGCAGTATAGCGGCCCTGGCGGCGGTAGACGTCGAGGATGCGCTGCACGTCGGCCTGCACGCGGGCGCGGGTGTAGACGGAGCGCGGCTTCAGGTGGACTTCGGAGCGGAGCGTGTCGGTATCGACCTCGCTGTTGCCCTCGAAGGCGACCTGATTGATGACGGGGTTCTCGACCACGTAGACGACGACCGTGTCGCCCTGGCGATCGATGGAGATGTCTGCGAACAGGCCCGTGGCGAACAGGGCCTGGATCGAGCGATCGGCCTTGCCGGCGTCGTACGCCTCGCCGTTCGTGAATTGGAGATAGGAGCGAACCGTTTCGGGTTCGACGCGGCGATTACCCTCAACCCGGATATCGCGAATGGTCTGTGCATGGGCCGGAGCGGAAGACACCACGACATCGACGGTGAGCGCCGCTGGGACCGCAAGCGCGAGCCACAGCATAAAGCGCACGCCATGACGCGGCATGCTCCTCAGTTGAACCCAGATCCGTGACTGCTTCATGTGCGGATCTGCCTCGCCTTCATGCCGATCCCCCTCGACTCGCGGGACCTGTCGGCGACGGTCCCGAGCCCCGTTTCTTGATACGTTGGATGATCGCTAGGATCCCAACATGAGCGGTCTGAGAAACGCTGAACACCCCTCCGAGACCCCCAAAGTCTCGAATCGTAGCTCCCACAACCCCTCACTTCAGGCATTCTTAACAACTGGGTAAGGCACTGGGAAGTGGCAAGTTTACGTCACCCCACGCAGATTCTAGCCGCCCCCAAAAAGCCACCTTTTACCCAATCGCATCAGGTCGTTGAGGTTGACGAAGATGATCAGCGTCATCACCAAAGCGATTCCGATTTTGAAGCCGATTTCCTGCACGCGCTGGCTCAGAGGCCGGCGGCGGATGGCTTCGATCGTGTAGAAGACCAGATGACCGCCGTCGAGCACCGGAATCGGAAGCAAATTCAAGAGGCCGATGTTGGCGGAGATCAGCGCCGTCAGCCGCAGCAGCGGCTCCCAGCCATGCTCGACCACGCGCGCCGTCACCTCGGCCAGGAGAATTGGCCCACCAACCTGATCGGCCGACTGGCGACCCCAGATGATGTCGCCGATTCCCGTAATCGTTTGAACGATATTGGAGTAGGTCTCCCGGACACCCAGGCGCGCGGCCTCGACGAAGGGCACGGCCACCGGCTCCGGACGGTCTTGGGCTACTCCGATGCGCCCGACCTGCTTGGTGCTCCCGTCCGGCAGGGTAATTTCGGCCGCCGTCGGGATCATTTCGACGGTCCGGCTCTGGCCTCCGCGGGTGATGGCCACGGCGAGCGGGCGCCCGGCCGCCGGCTGGACCATTTCCACCACGTCGCGGAACGACGAGATGGACGCGCCGTCGATGCTGGTGATGACGTCGCCCACCTCGATACCGGCCTTGTCCGCGGCCGAATCCGGCACCACCGCCCCGACGCGGGCCGGCACGTGGCGGCGAACGCCGATGTCGCCGAGGCGCACGGTCACGCCGAGGTCGTCCTTCTCGTCGCGCATGGCAGGCGTCACGGGGAAGGTCAGGGCCTCGCCGTTCCGGTCGACCGCGATCTGAAGCGTGCGCCCGCTCGAGGTCAGCACCAGCCGCGACACGTCGTCGAAGGTCTCGATACGCCAGCCGTCGATGCGGGTGATGACGTCCCCGGCCCGGAGTCCGGCCTGTTCCGCCGGCATGCCGGCCACGACCTCGTCCACCTGAGCGGTCACCCGCGAGACGCCGGTCGATACGTTGAGTGCGGTGTAAATCACGGCTGCGAGGATGAAATTGGCCAGCGGACCGGCCGCGACGACCAGGAATCGCTGCCAAACGGGCTTGTCGTGGAAAGTGCCCGCGCGGGCGTCAGGGGGAAGGTCGGCGCTGGCCGCTGTCCCCGGTGAGCTCGCGACGTTGGTATCGTCGAGGAACTTGACGTAGCCCCCGAGCGGGATCGCCGCGAACCGCCAGCGCGTGCCCTTCCGGTCGACGAAGGCGGCAAGCTCCTTGCCGAAGCCGATCGAGAAGGTGGTGACGGTCACCCCACACCAGCGCGCCACGAGAAAATGGCCAAGCTCGTGGAAAAACACGACCGCACTCAACACGAACAGGAAGCCGAGGCCCTGGATGGTCCACGTCGAAACCTGACTCAGAAGTCCTTCGATCATCCTTGCTCAAATCCTGTTCGCTGAGAGGTCATGCAAATTTTGCGTTGGTCCCGCCGTGCGAAAGCGTCGTCCGGCTGGGAGCAACGGGGGTGCACCTTTAGCCCGGAAGAAGCGTTCGTGCCATGCTTCGCACTTCGAGATCGACCGCGAGCACGTCGTCCAGCGTCTCGAGGCCGCCGAGGAGTCCGCGGGCTTCCGCCGCCTCGAGGCATAAGCTAACTGTTTGGATAATATCGAGAAATCCGATTTTCTGGCCGATGAAGGCGGCAACAGCGACCTCGTTGGCCGCATTGAGCACGGCCGGAGCCGCCCCGCCGCGCCGCAGCGCGTCGGTCGCGATGCCGAGGGCCGGAAAACGGTCGAGGTCCGGAGCCTCGAACGAAAGCGTCTTGAGCGCGAGGAGGTCGAGCCGCGAGACCGGCGTCGTCAGGCGCTCCGGCCAGGAAAGGGCGAGGGCGATGGGCGTGCGCATGTCGGGCTGGGAAAGCTGGGCCATGACGGAGCCGTCTTCGAGCATCACCAGGCAGTGGACCACCGACTGCGGGTGCACGATGGCTTCGAGCTGGTGCGCCTCGACCGCAAACAGGTGATAGGCCTCTATGAGCTCCAGGCCCTTGTTCATGAGCGTTGCGGAATCGACCGTGATCTTCGCCCCCATCGACCAGTTGGGGTGACGAAGCGCCTGCTCGGGTGTGACGCGGGCGAGGGCAGCCTTGTCGAACGAGCGGAACGGTCCGCCCGAGGCCGTGAGCACGATCTTCTCGATCGAAGACGTCGGCGTCTGCCCGATGGACTGGAACGCACCCGAGTGCTCGCTGTCGACCGGCAACAGCTCCGCTCCCGACGTGCGCACGTGATCGAGGAAAATATTGCCTGCGGAAACAAGGCATTCCTTGTTGGCGAGCGCGACCCTGCAGCCCTGGCGGGCGGCCGCGAAGGTCGGCTTGAGGCCCGCGGCGCCCACGATCGCAGCCATGACGCAGTCGGCGGGTTCGAGCGCGGCAGCCTCGACCGCCTCGGCGCCCGCAGCGACGCGGATACCCGTGCCGGCGAGGTGGGTCTTGAGGTCCTCGTAATGCGCGGGATCGCCGATCACGGCGAGCTGCGCGCGGTGGGCGATCGCGAGCTCCGCAAGACGCGCCGCATTGCACTGCGCTGTGAGCGCCACGATCTCGAAGCGATCCGGGTGCCGTGCGACGAGATCGAGCGTGCTCGTGCCGATCGAGCCGGTCGCACCGAGCACGGAAAGACGCTGCGGTCGCCGGGCCCCGGGTGCGATCCCGGCCCCCGCCCCGGCAGTCGCCTCGGTCGCGAAGGCCGAAGCGCGCGATACGGGAGCCGCGTGCGCCATGCGTGACATCTCCATTCGCCGATGCGGCACGAGCTGAGCCAGAGAGAGGCCGTGCCGGCACGACAGGTTCGAGGCGCTTTATGCGCCATATCGTGGGTTTGAACCAGCTCGGGGGCTTTCCGCACCGAGCGGTTCGCGAAGTTTCATCCCCCCGCCCCGAAAAGGCCGGCGAAGAGCGCGTCGGCGGGGGCCTTGGGATCGAGGAACAGAAGCACGAGAGCAAGCGCCACCGCGACGGGGACCAGCCCGTCCACGCGGTCCATGAAGCCGCCGTGTCCGGGCAGCAGGCCGCTCGCGTCCTTGAGGTGGAAGGCCCGCTTCAGCGACGATTCGGCGAGATCGCCCGCCTGCGCGACGAGGCCCATCGCGATCCCGACGAGTGCGAGCGGAAGCGCAGGCGCACCCACGCCATAGGCGAACGCACCGGCGGTGACCCCCGCCGCGCTGATGCCGCCGAGAAGGCCGCTCCAGGTCTTTTTCGGAGAGATCGAGGGCGCAAGACGCGGCCCGCCGATCAGGCGCCCCGAGAAGAACGCCGCCGTGTCGGTCGCGGCCACCACCAGCATGATGAAGACGACGGCGTAGAACCCCATCGGCTCGCTGGCGCGCAACCAGATCAGCGCCACCGCCGGAAGTCCCGCATAGAGCACGCCCGCTGCCGAGAGGATGGGGCGCGATCCGAATTCGAGCGCGAGAACGATGATCGTGCCGATCAGGAGGATTGCGACGCCGAGGGCGGCAAACCCGAAAGCGGCAAGGCCGATGGCCCCCGCCGCCGCCGCGAACTGGATGACAAGCGTGAGATCGATGCCGTCGCCGCGCACGACATGCGCCCACTCCCAATTCAGGATCAGCGCCACCACGAGCACGAGCGCCGCGAACGGCAGCGCACCCGCCCACGCGAGCGCCAACGACACGGATCCGAGCAGAAGCGCGGTTCCGATCCTGAGACCGAGCTCGGCTGCCGCGCTCGACGATGCCGCAACGGGAGGCTCCGGTTCACCCCGGCGGATCTCGTCCTCGTTCATCGGACGCGCCCTCAGGCCGTGGATCGGCGGGGAAGACCACCGAAGCGCCGCTCGCGCGAATTGTATTGGGAGATCGCCTCGGCGAGAAGCTCGAGGCCGAAATCGGGCCAATAGGCGTCGAGGAAGACGAGCTCCGTATACGCCGATTGCCAGAGGAGGAAGTTCGAAAGCCGCCGTTCTCCGCTGGTACGGATCAGCACGTCGGGGTCCGGCAAATCGCCCGTGTCGAGCGCGAGGCGAAAATGGTCCGCGGTAATCTCGGACGGCGCCAGGCGTCCCGCCGCGACGTCCTCGGCGAGCCGCTGGGCGGCTCGCGTGATCTCGTTGCGTGCGCCGTAGTTGAAGGCGATCGTGAGCGTTAGCCGGGTGTTGTCGCGCGTCAGGTCGCACGCCTCGTCGATCAGCGCGAGCATCTCCTGATCGACGTTCGTGCGCTCGCCGATCACCAGGATCTTGACGTTGTTCTGATGCAGCTCTGCGAGATCTCCGCGGATGAAGCGCTTCATGAGCCCCATCAGGTGATCGATCTCGTCTTTCGGCCGCGACCAGTTCTCGGACGAGAAGCTGTAGAGCGTGAGGCACGGGATCGAAAGCTCGATGGCGGCCTTCACGGTCCGCCGCACGGCTTCCACGCCGGCTCGATGTCCCGCAGCCCGCGGCAAGCCGCGATCCGCTGCCCATCGCCCGTTGCCGTCCATGATGATGGCGACGTGCCGCGGGGCGGGCGAAGCGCCGAGTACCTCCTCGGAGGATTTGGATCTGTCGGCCACGGGATCTCGGCGGGTTGTTGCGGCTGGCGTGTGCGGACTATCTGACGGGAAACGATTCGGCGTCGCAAGCTGCCTAAACTTTTTGAATTTCTGCGTCCTTGGCAGCGAGCGTCTGGTCGATTTCCTTGACCAGCTTGTCCGTAAGGTCTTGCACCTTTGCGGAATTCTTATGGTGTTCGTCTTCGCCGATCTTTCCGTCTTTCTCGAGCTTCTTCAAAAGCTCCATCGCCTCGCGCCGCACGTTGCGCACCGCCACACGGTGGTTTTCGGCATATTTGTGGGCCTGCTTGGCGAGCTCCTGGCGGCGCTCCGCGGTAGGGGCGGGGATGGGCAGCCGCAGCGTGGTGCCGTCGATGATCGGGTTCACGCCGAGATTGGATTCCCGGATGCCTTTTTCGACGGCCGACACGTTGGACTTGTCCCACACCTGCACGCTGATCATGCGCGGTTCCGGCACGGTGACGGTCGCGACCTGATTGAGCGGCATCCGCGATCCGTACACGGTCACCTGCACGGGATCGAGCAGATGGGCGCTCGCGCGTCCCGTCCTGAGGCCAGCAAGCTCCCGCTTCAACGCCTCGAGGGAGGCACGCATCCGCTTCTCGATTTCTGCGGGATCGAATGTTGTGAGCGACACCGGGCTCGTCTCCTTCTTGTCTCTTCGCAGCGGCCCCGGCATCCGCGACCAGGCAAGAGCGCTGGGATCGACGGGGATTTCGGGGAAAGCCGCCGCGTTCGGAATTCAGCCGTGGATCACTGTGGCCCGGGCCGTACCCCGCAGCACTTTGATCAGATTCCCCGGCTCCTCGATGGAAAACACAATTACCGGAAGATGATTGTCCCGGGCAAGCGCGATTGCCGCTCCATCCATGACGCGGAGATCCTTGGCCAGCACGTCCGAGTAGCTGAGCCGGTCGAAGCGCTGGGCGTTCGGGTCTTTTTTCGGGTCGGCGGAGTAGACGCCGTCGACTTGCGTCGCCTTGGCGACCGCATCGCAGCCCATCTCGATGGCGCGCAGCGTCGCCGCCGTATCGGTCGTGAAGAACGGGTTTCCGGTGCCGGCGGCAAAAATGACGATCCGCTCGCGCTCGAGATGATAGAGCGCCCGGTGGCGGACGTAGGGCTCGCAGACGGTCGGCATCGTGATGGCCGAGAGCACGCGCGCCGGCGCGCCCGCCGCTTCGAGCGCGCTCTGCAGGGCCAGGGCGTTCATCACGGTGGCGAGCATGCCCATGTAATCTGCGGTCGCCCGGTCCATGCCGCGGGCCGCGCCCTGGAGGCCGCGGAAGATGTTGCCACCGCCGACGACGACCGAGACCTCGCATCCTGCGGCCAGCGCACCCGCGAGGTCGGCCGCCAGCCGGTCGACCACGGCCGTGTCGAGGCCGTAGCCGTTCCGCCCCATGAGCGCTTCGCCCGAGAGTTTGACGAGCAGCCGCTTGTACTTCAGCGCTCCGTCATCCGCCGTCATGCTTGTCTCCGTCGTAGTGTCGTGTCTGCATTCGTTCGCCGCGGACATCGGCGGGCACTTTGCCCTGCCGGCGCGGCCCTGGCAAAAAAAAGCCGGCGATTTCGCCGGCTTTTCCCCTCTAGCCTTACTGTTTTGCTGCGCCCATCGTCTTGGCGACTTCGGCGGCGAAATCTTCTTCTTTTTTCTCGATGCCCTCGCCGAGCTGATAACGGACGAAAGCGGCCACCTTGACGGGGGCGCCGACATCTTTTTCGGCCTGCTTCAGGATCTCGGCAACGGTCGCCTTGCCGTCGATCACGAACA
This sequence comes from Hyphomicrobium sp., assembly GCA_035445405.1. Taxonomy (GTDB): domain Bacteria; phylum Pseudomonadota; class Alphaproteobacteria; order Rhizobiales; family Hyphomicrobiaceae; genus Hyphomicrobium_C. The sequence continues at coordinate 9,489 of DAOMQQ010000022.1, read as the reverse complement.
CCTGCTTGAGCAGCACGGCCTGGTTGACGAATTCCTTCTGTAGGCGGCCTTCGCCGGCCTTGAGCAGGATTTCATCCGACTTGCCGGCGTTCTTGGGCTCGGCTTTGGCCTGCTCCAGATAGATCGCCCGCTCGCGGTCGAGCGCGTCCTGGGAGAGATCCTCGACGTTGACGACCTGCGGACTGGCGGCTGCGATGTGCATGGCGAGCTGGCGGCCGAGCGCCATCAGCTTATCCGTATCGCCTGCGCTCTCGAGCGCGACGAGCACGCCGATCTTGCCGAGGCCGTCGGCGGCCTTGCTGTGCACGTAGTCGGCCACGACGCCGTCGTTGACGGCGAGCGAGGCGGTGCGCCGCACGGCCATGTTCTCGCCGATGGTCGCGATCGCTTCCTTCATCCGGTCGTCGACCGTCCCCTTGCCGCCGGGATAAGCCGTGGCGAGGAGCTTTCCGAGATCGCCGCCGGCATCGGCGGCAAGGCCCGCGATCGTCTGGACGAGTTCCTGGAATTCGGCGTTGCGGGCGACGAAGTCGGTCTCGGAGTTGACCTCGACGACGGCGCCGGACTTCACCTTGGAAATCACGCCGATCAGGCCCTGCGCGGCCACGCGATCCGACTTCTTGGCCGCTTTCGCGAGGCCCTTCTTGCGCAGGAGGTCGATGGCCGCCTCCATGTCGCCGTTGGTCTCGGTCAGCGCCTGCTTGCAATCCATCATGCCGGCGCCGGTCTTGTCGCGCAGCTCTTTGACCTGGGCGGCGGAAATCGTGCTCATGAATCTCCTTTCGCGCTTCAACGAAGCGTCGTGTCCTTGGGGCGGAAGACGGATACGCGATCCGTCCGCAGTGGAAGGCCGGCGCCTGTGCGGGCGGGGGAGCCCCACCCGCACTGAGGAGTTAGGCGGCGGACGCCTCGACGAGCTTCTTGGCCTGGGCGACCCAGTTCTCTTCGCCGATCTGACCCTTGAGCTTGAGCTGACGGTCGAGCGCCGCAAGGTTGTCGGCGTCGAGGTCGGCGATCTGCCAGAAGTGGAACACGCCCGCGTCGTTGAGCTTCTGCTCGATCTTGGCGGTGACGCCGGTGATCCGCTTGAGATCGTCGGCTTCACCGCGCGGCGCGTCGATGCCCTTGAAGGCCGCGACGTTCGGCAGATCTTCGGCCGGGGTCTCGGCCGAGGCGCCGACGTCGATGCCGGACGCACCCTGGCCGCGCTCGATGCCGTCGAGGGCGGCGCGGGCGACGAGGTCGCAGTAGAGCGTGATCGCGCGGCCGGCGTCGTCGTTGCCGGGGACGGGGAAGTCGATGCCGTCGGGATCGCAGTTGGTGTCGACGATGGCGACGATCGGAATGCCGAGCTTACGGGCTTCCTTGATGGCGATGCCTTCCTTGTTCGTGTCGATCACGAACAGGAGGTCCGGCACGCCGCCCATGTCCTTGATGCCGCCGAGCGCCTGGTTGAGCTTGTCGCGCTCGCGCTGGATGTTGAGGACCTCCTTCTTGGTGCGGCCCTGCGGATCGGCGAGGATGTCGTCGAGCTGGCGCAGGCGGCGGATCGAGGTGGAGATCGTCTTCCAGTTGGTCAGCGTGCCGCCGAGCCAGCGGTGGTTGATGTAATACTGCGCCGAACGCTTCGCGGCGTCGGCGATGGCATCCGAGGCCTGGCGCTTGGTGGCGACGAAGAGCACGCGCCCGCCCGAGGCGACGGTGTCGGAGACCTTGTTCAGCGCTTGGTGCAGCATCGGCACCGTCTGGGTCAGGTCGAGAATGTGGATGTTGTTGCGGGCGCCATAGATGAAGGACGCCATCTTGGGGTTCCAGCGGTGAGCCTGGTGGCCGAAGTGCACACCTGCTTCCAGGAGCTGGCGCATGTTGAATTGCGGCGCGGTCATGTGCGTCGTGTTCCTTTTCCGGTTGGTCCTCCGCGCGCCTTGAGAAGAAAAGCTAGGCACATGAAAGGCTTAGCTGTTCCACCGGAGCGACCCTGCGGGGCTTTCAATCCGCCGGGCGCATGAGGCACGCGTGTGAGATGGGCGCTCCTTAGCCGCAAAAGCCCGAAAAGACAAGTTTTAAGCCGCGCTTGCGCGCCCGCCGGGGGACTTTAGGCGTCCCGGACGCGAAGCTGGCGTCTCCCGGTGCCCAGGACCGCGCCGAACTGCCGCATAAAGCGCTGAAAAATAACAGGAATATGACAGGTCTGTGACGTTCGGCTTAAGGGCGAATTCATCGCTGCCTGCTAGCTCTCGAACCAGGGAACAGCGGAGCAGCGCATGTTTGGGTCATCAGTACACTTGCTTCGCGAGAGCAACGGCGGCGCCGTCTTTCTCGAGCGCGTTCGCCGGACGGTCGATGTCGCGCTCCAGCCCATCACCGATATCCGCAGCGGCGCGGCGCACGGCTGCGAAGCGCTCGCGAGAGAGACGCAAGCCCTCGGCTTTGCGTCGATCCAGCAGTTTTTCGCTTTCGCGGAGCGCCTCGGGGTGCGGGTCGAGGTGGACGCGTTCCTGTTCGGGAAGGCCGCCCAGAAGATCGCCACGCGCAAGGCTCATGTCGACGCCCTCCTGTTCGTCAATCTGGATCGGATGCGGGCCGCCCAGATCGACGACACGTTGCCGGCCTTTCTCGACGAGTTGGCACGGGCCGGGCTTTCGACGTCCGACATCTGCATCGAGATCACGGAGGGCGGTGAAGCCCCGAGCTGTGTCGGCCTGATCCAGGCGGTCGCAAAGCTGCGCCAGCACGGATTTCGCATCGCCATCGACGATTTCGGGACCGGCCACTCGGGGCTCCAGGCGCTTTACGAGCTGCAACCGGAATACGTGAAGATCGATCGCTTCTTCATCAAGGATCTCGACCGCGACGGTCGCAAGCGCGTGTTCGTTTCGCGCGTCGTCGAGCTGGCGCATATTCTCGGCACGCAGGTGGTGGCGGAAGGCGTCGAGCGCGTGGAAGAGCTGCACGCATGCCGCGACGCGGGATGCGACCTCGTGCAGGGCTTTTTCGTCGCCATGCCAAGCACGGACACGGCCGACATCCTGAGCGTGTACAATCGCGTCGTCGAGAATCCCGACCGCCGCCTCACCCCACGCAACGAGATGACGCTCGAAGCCGAAGGCGTCGTGATGCCGCTCGAGGCGCTGCCCGACACGACGCGCGTGGCCGAAGTGGTCGATTACTTCCTCAGCCATCCGGAATGTGCCTACCGGCCCGTCGTCAACGCGCGGAGGATGCCGCTCGGCATCGTGCGCGAGCGCGATCTGCGGGGGCTCGTCCAGTCGCCGTTCGGGCGGGATCTGCTCCAGAACTCGGCGTTCCCCATGACGCTGCGCGATTTCACGACGCGCTTGCCGACGGTGGATGCCAGCATCTGCCCGACGCAGTTGATCGAGCAGTGCGCGCACGCGATCGACGAAGGCGTGATCGTGACCGAGGGCACGCGATACTTCGGCTTCGTGCCGTCGAACGCGCTCCTGCGCCTCGCCGGGATGATCAGGCTGCGCCAGGCGCAAAGCCAGAACCCGCTCACGCACCTGCCGGCCAACGACGCGATCCTGGGCTTCATCGGCCGCGCAACCGAGGAGCGCGACGTGAGCCATGCCTTCGCGCATCTCGATTTCAACCACTTCAAGCCGTTCAACGACGTCTACGGGTTTCACATCGGCGATCGCGCGATTCTCATGTTCGCCGATCTTCTGCGCGCCGAGTTCGGACGCGACGACGTGTTCATCGGGCACATTGGCGGCGACGACTTCTTCGTCGGCGTTTCGGGAGAGATCGACGGCTTCTCGCGTCGCGTGCGGGACGTGTGCACGCGCTTCGCATCGAATGCCGAGAGCCTCTACTCCCAGCAGCATCGCCAGAACGGTTACATCGAGTGTGCGGGCCGGGACGGCATCGTCGCGCGCTTTCCGCTGCTGACCTGCTCTGTAGCGCTGCTCGTCCTTCCGAAAGGCGGCAGGCCGGCGACCACGGACGAGATCGCCCACGAGCTGACCCGGCTGAAGACGATGTCGAAGAAATCGGAAGCCTGCTTCAGCACGGCGACGATCGCCGCGCAGGACGGACACCGTCGCGAAGCACGCGAGATGCTGCCCATGCTGGAGCGCGTCGCGAATTGAGGCTCGTGACAGCAGTTAGCCCCGTCCGAGGCTCGACAGCGTCTGCATCGGTGTGATCGCGTCGGGGTCCTGGCGAAGATCGATGACGAAGGGTCCCTCGGCCCGGAGCGCGTCGCGGAACACGGCTTCGAAATCCTCGCTTTTCTCGACCGTCGCGCCCGCTGCGCCATGCGCGCGGGCGAACGCCGCGAAGTCCGGGTTGACCAGATGCGTCCCGCTCGGGCGGCCCGGATACTTCCGCTCCTGGTGCATGCGGATCGTGCCGAACATGCCGTTGTTGGCGATCAGGATGACGATGGAGAGGCCGTGCTGCACGGCGGTGCCGAGCTCGGTTCCCGTCATCGCGAAGCAGCCGTCGCCCGCAAAGCACACCACGGGCGCGTCGGGGCGCTCGAGCTTCGCCGCGATTGCCGCCGGCAGGCCGTAGCCCATCGAGCCCGATGTCGGCGCGAGGCCCGTGCGATAGCCCTTGAACTGAAAGTAGCGGTGCACCCACTGCGAGTAATTGCCGGCACCGTTTGTGACGAGCCCGTTCGCCGGCAGCAGTGTCGAGACGGTTGTCACCACGTCTTCGAGCTTGAGCGCGCCCGGCGTCGCACGCGGTGTGACGCTCTCTTTGTACGCCGCGCGTAGGTCCTGGCGAAACCCGCTCCACGCGCGGTTCGCAGGATCGCCGCCCGGCTCTCCGCGGAGATTGGGCGCGAAGCCGGCGAGCGCGTCCGTGAACGCCTCCGACGTGGCCACGATGGAAAGCGCGGCGTGGCGATAGCCGAGAATGGCGTTGGGCTCGGGATGAACCTGCACGAAGGTCTGGCCTGCGCCGCCGAGGAGGGCATACGAATCCGTCGCGATGTCGGCCACTTCCGCCCCCACCGCGATCACGAGATCCGCCGCCTTGAGCCCGGCTTTGAGCTTCGGGTCCGTGGTGAAGCCGAGATGCCCGACATAGGAGGGATGCCGGTTGTCGACGTAATCCTGGCAGCGGAACGACGCCGCGACCGGAAGGTCGAAATCGCGTGCGAAGCCTTCGATGGCCTGCCGTGTCGCATCCGTCCAGCCGGGACCGCCGACGATGATCAGCGGACGTTTTGCGGCCTGAAGCCGCTGAGCGAGATCGCTCATGTCGCGCGCGGACGGTGCGCCGCCCGCGAGAACGGCTGGTGCGAGCACCGTGGCCGCCGTCTCTTCGGAGAGCACGTTTTCCGGAAGGCCGATCACCACCGGACCTGGCCGCCCGGAGGTCGCGACCGTGAAGGCGCGCTGCACATAGTCCGCCACCCGATCTGCCTGCCGGATTACGGCCGTCCACTTGGCGATTCCGGAGAAGAGTGCGGCGAGGTCGATCTCTTGAAACGGCGCCTGGTCGTCGAGGGGCGTCGTCGGCAGGCCGACGAACAGGATCATCGGCGTCGCGTCCTGCTGGGCGACGTAAACGCCGGAGACGGCATTCACGACGCCCGGTCCGCGCGTCGCGAAGGCGATGCCGGGACGGCCGGTGAGCTTGCCGGTCGCCTCTGCCATCATCGCCGCACCGCCTTCGTGCCGGCAGACGATGGTCTCGATGGCGGGCGCATCGTAAAGGCCATCCAGCGCGGCGAGGAAACTTTCGCCCGGCACTTCGAACACGCGCGTGACGCCGTGCGCGGCCAATTGGTCGATCAGGATCTTTCCGCCGTGCGGCATGAGGTTTACGGGTCCGTGAAAGAGGGATGACGTGTCTCCCGTCACACATAGGCCACATGCCCGGCTTGAACCACCCTCGGCGGGCACAGGTCCTCGCCCCCGCCGGAGTGCTGGTAAATGCAACCGAAAAATCCAAGCGCCCGCCGAAGATCGCGATAGTCTCGGGCCGCGACGGCCGATGACGGAGACGAAGGAATGACGCGAAGACCCCGGGCATCGGGCTATGTCGGGCTTGCCCTTGCGGCGTGCCTGGCGTTCGCGGATGCCCGGGCGGCCGAACTCCCGGTCGCGACCGAGCCGGCGCAGCCGCTCCATGTCCGCGCCAAGGCCGTGCTCGATGCCCATTGCGTCCTTTGCCGGGAGCTCGATCAAACGGCGGACGGCGCCATCCCGGACCTCGACACGATCGCCGGCGATCCCGGTCTCGTCAGGCCCGGCCGCCCTGACGTCTCGCCGCTCTATCAGCGTATGCTGAGCGCGCCACCGCCGCGCGGCGCGGAAGAGACGCCCGATGTCGCCGCTCCATCGCCGGAGGACATCGAGATCGTCCGCGACTGGATCGCGAGCCTGCCCCCGCGCGAAGCCGGCTGCCGGGGCCGCACGCCCGTTTCCGCCGACGACGTGACAGACATGATCCGCCGCTGGACCGAAGCGGTCGGTGCCGAGGAGGCGGCGGCAACGCGCTTCGTTTCGCTCGCGCACCTGTGGAACGCCTGCGCCGCACCCATGCGCATGATGGAGCTTAGGATCGCGACGGCGACACTGCTGGGCGCGCTGACGGGCAGCCGCGAGGAGCTGCAGCTCGAAACCGTGGGAGATAAAAGCGTTCTGCTGGCTATTCGCCCGGACACTGGCGCGCTCGCAGCAGCCGGCTGGGATCGGCTGACCGCCGACGCCCCCCTTTCGGCGAGCGGCGCGGTGCCCGCGGATTGGCTCGCCGCCCATGTCTTGCGCAGGCGGACGGAGGCGGATGTCAAAATGGGCGCCATCGGTCAGGCGGTCCTGGACGGGGTCGGCGAGCGGGCCGTCTCCGCGCTTGCGCGCCATTGGACGCGGGATGTCGATCTCGTGCGCGCGGCTGCCGAGCGTGGCCTCTCCCCGGACGAATTACGGAAGATGCTGATGAAAGAGGAGGGCGATTTGCTTCTCCCGTCGCGACGCCTGGCTTACGGCGCGGTTTCGCGCGACGTCTGGCAACGCATGGCGCGCGCACTCGGCGGCGGCGCGAAAGCGCGCATCGAGGACGTACAGGGGATGGACCGGGCCGAAGCCGTCGACGTCGTGCTCTGGCCGGACCAGCCGTCCTATCGTCCGCGCGACCTCGTGACCTTCAACGTGCGGGTCGACAAAGCCTGCCACCTCACGCTGATCGGCGTCGATGGCGCGGGCCAGGCGACCGTGCTGTTCCCTAACGAGCTCGAGCCCGAAAATCTTGTGGCGCCGGCCGTCACGGTGCAGGTGCCGGGCAACGCCGCAGGCTATCAGTTCCGCTTCGATAAGGCCGGCGAGGAAACGATCGTCGCGATCTGCCAGCGCGGCGCGTGGCGGCCCGAGGGCATCGCCTACGATTACGAACGCCAACGCTTCGCTTTGCTGGGAGACTGGCGAACGTTTCTGCGCACCGCAGAGGCGCGCAAGAAGGAGATTCGTGCGAGGCGGGAGGCGGCGGCTGCGCGCCGCAAGCGCCGGGGCCGGGAGCCGGTCGAAAAGGAGCCGCCGCCGGTTGCACCCGCGGAGACGGGTGTGGAAGGCCGCGCGGCGATCACGATCGTCGTCGAGCCCGGCGGCGGCCGCTTTAATGCGGAGCATTGAGCGCGTTGCGGGCATCCGCTTGCGGGTCGCGATCCTTGCCTTCGGTCGCATAGAAGAGATCGCGCAAATCCAGCATCGGGACGGTGTGCTTGCCCGGCGGAATTCCCTGCGGGCTGGTCTGATGCGCAAGGATCAGCCAGCGCCCATCCTTCTCCTGCCGTTCCAGCACAAACGTCGTCGACGCAGCCCGCTCGTTGGTTTTCTGCACGGCCCACGCGTAAAAATAGCCGCGCTCCCAGACCTGCACCTTGGCGAAGTTGGGGTCGATCTTGAGCCGCTCGATCTCATGCGTGAACGTGAGCGCCGTGGCGGCGAGCGAGGTGTAGACCCGTGGGCCTGCCGAGGCGGCACCCGTATGCACGTGCCGATAGTGGGGCGTAGAGTTGATCGAGATCGGCGTCATCAAGCGGTGGACGTGCCCGTTCTCCTTTTCTTGCAACTCCTCATACCATTCGCCGATGATCGCACGGATTTCGGCCTGGTCCGTGCCGGTGGCCGCGCACGCACATGGCGACACGGCGAACACCGCGACGGCAAGCGCAATCGCAAGAAGCGCGACGAGGGCGGCTCGGATTTTCATCCGTAGACGTTGGGGTGTCTCTGCGGCGCTTCTACGGCCGCCGGAGGGCAGGGAACGGGCAAAGGCCGATCAAAATTTCGGCCCTCGAATCGGCTACCTAGGGAGCCATGATCGAAACCTACTCCGATCGCCTGACCCACTGGCTGGCCGAGCTGCGCGAGGCCTTGAACGCCGCCGATCCGCTGATCGCGATCGGTGCTGCGCTCCTGCTGTTCGTGATCGTCGTGGTCTGGGTCTCGCTCAAGCGCGGCCAGCAAAGCGCGCTCGCGGCCGCCGAGCTCGCTGAGATCAAAGGCCGTCTCACCGCCATGAGCGAGATGGCCGTCCGCCGCGAGACGGAGCAGGCGCGCGTGCTCGACGTGCGGGTCGAGGAAATCTCGGGCCGCTTGTCCGAGCGGGTGGACGCTCTCTCGCGGCGCATGGCGGACAGCCTCGACACGGTGTCTCATCGCCTCGGGGACAACCTCGCGGAAGCGGGCCGGCGCACGACCGAGAGCCTCTCGAATCTGAACGAGCGTCTTGCCGTGATCGCGGAGGCCCGCCAGAGCCTCGCGAACCTGTCGTCGGAGGTGACGTCGCTCACCGGCGTGCTGGCCGACAAGCAGGCGCGCGGCGCGTTCGGCCAGCTTCGTATGGAAACCATCATCCGCGACGCGCTGCCCGCCGGGACGTACGAATTCCAGCCGACGCTATCGAATGGCAAGCGCCCGGACTGCGTGATCCGCCTGCCGAACACGCCGGCGGTTCTTGTGATCGATTCCAAGTTTCCCCTCGAAGGCTTCGAGGCGTTGCGCAAGGCGTTGACGCCGGATGCCGCAAAGTCGGCGCGCGATGCGATCCGCGCCGCCGTCGGCAAGCACATCGACGACATCGCCGGCAAGTATCTGATCGCGGGAGAGACGCAGGACACGGCGCTGATGTTCGTGCCGTCCGAGTCGGTCTACGGCGATCTCCACGAGCATTTCCCCGATCTCGTCCAGCGCGCGCACCGCGCCCGCGTGGTGATCGTGGCGCCCAACGTCCTTATGCTCGCCGTGCAGACAGTGCAGGCCGTCATCAAGGATGCGAAGATGCGCGACCAGGCCGGGCTCATCCAGCGCGAGGTTGGGCTGCTGTTGGGCGATGTCGCGCGCCTCGTCGAGCGCGTGGGGGAGCTCGAGCGCCATTTTGGACTGTCGGCCAAGGCGTTGGAGAAGGTGTCGGCCTCGGCTGGTCGCATCAGCGGGCGTGGAGAGCGCCTGACGGCTCTCGACCTGGAGGACGAATCCGGCGCATCCTCCGCCCCCGCGGCCGAGTTGACCG
>DAOMQQ010000021.1:0-23739 GCA_035445405.1 Hyphomicrobium sp. | reverse complement strand
CCGACGCCCAGCGGACGAACGGCATTTCCGAGCGCCGCCCGAGCGCGAGCAGGATACCGAGCGGGAACGAGGCCGCGATCCCGACGCTCGCGATCACGAGCGTGAGCAGGAGGCCGCCCCACAGCTCCGTGCCGACGATCGGAAGCCCGAACGCGCCGCCGTAGAGCAGCACGAAGGCGATGACCGGGAACACGGCGAGCAGATAGATCGCGAGCGGCAGCTTGTAGGGCACGCGCGGGATCATGAGCGGGACGAGGCCGGCGAGTGCGAGCGCATAGGTCAGCTTCACGCGCCACAGCTCGGTATCCGGATAGCGACCGTAGAGGAAGAGGTCGAGCTTGTGCATGATGAACGGCCAGCACGCCCCCGCGTTCGGCACCCGGCACGCCGACCCGTCGGAGCCGGTAAAGACGGCGCGCAGGATCGCCCAATCGAGGAAGGCGTAAGCGACGAGCCCGATGAGCGCGAGCGCCGCGAGGCTCGCTATCGACTGGCCGACTGTGGGGAACAATGCCGCGCGCACGCGGTGGGGCCACGCATCGAGCCTGCTGGCGGGTGTTGCGGTGCGGCTGGTCCCCATGGCGCCCCTCACCGCTCCGCCCAGGAGGTTCGCGTGTTGAACCAGTTCATGAAGGCTGCCGTGGCGAGGCTGATCGCAAGGTAGACGGCCATCGTGATGAGAATGACTTCGACCGCCTGCCCGGTCTGGTTCAGCACCGTCCCGGAGAACACGGACACGAGGTCCGGATAGCCGATGGCGACGGCGAGCGACGAGTTCTTGGTGAGGTTGAGGTACTGGTTTGTGAGCGGGGGAATGATGATCCTGAGCGACTGCGGCAGGATCACGAGACGCAGTGCCTGGCGCCGGCTGAGGCCGAGCGCGGCCGCCGCTTCCCGCTGCCCGCGCGGCACGCCCTGCAGGCCCGCACGCACGATCTCTGCGATGAACGCTGCGGTGTAGGTGGAGAGCCCGATCACGAGCGCCAGAAATTCGGGCTCGATGGAAAGGCCGCCTTCGTGGTTGAAACGCCCGAGCACCGGATATGTCACTCCGGATGCGGCGAAGGCGATCGCGAGCGCCGCGACCGGCACGACAATGACAAGGATCCGGCCCACGCGGCGCGCGCGTGCAGGGTCCCTTCGGCCCGCCTCCTGGTCGATCGCGGCCTGCCGCTTCAGCCACCACGCACCCAGAAGCGCAAGCGCCAGCACGCCGGCGAGAAGAGCCCCGCCGGACTCGAGGGCGACGCGCGGCAGATGCAGTCCGCGCACATCGAGAAATCCGCCTCCCGGAAGCGCCAGCGCCTCCTGGGGCGAGGGCAACGTGCGCAGCACGGCGACGTACCAGACGAGAAGCTGCAACAGGAGCGGCATGTTGCGGACGAGCTCGACATAAGAGAGCGCGAGCTTGGCAACGAGCCAGTTGGGCGAGAGCCGCGCGATCCCGGTGGCGAATCCGAGCACCGTTGCGATGACGATCCCGATGAAGGCGACGATCAGCGTATTCGCGAGGCCAACGAGAAACGCCGCGCCATACGTGCTCTTGCTGGAATAGGGGATCGGCGTCTGCGAGATGTCGAAGCCGGCCGTTTCGGCGAGAAAGCCGAAGCCCGAGGCGATGTTCTGCTTGCGCAGGTTCTCAATCGTATTGGAGACGATCTCGTAGGTGAAAAGCGCGATCGCGAGCGCGAGCAGCACCTGGAAGACGGCCGCGCGCACGCTCGGATCGTAAGCCGCTTCTTTCCAGGTCGAGGCGATGGTCCAGCGCTTGAGGTCGGGCGTGCGCATCTCGAACCCTCAGCGGATCGGCGGAGCGTACATCAGCCCGCCTTCCGTCCAGAGAGCGTTGCGCCCGCGCTCAATTCTGAGCGGCGAGCCTTGCCCCAGATTGCGCTCGAAGCTTTCTCCATAGTTGCCGACGGTGCGGATCACCGACACGGCCCAATCGTCTTTCAGCCCGAGCGCACGCCCGAACGTGCTGCCGGGGCCGAAGATCCGCCGGATCTCGGGGCTCGACGACGTCTGCGCCTCGCCCACGGTCTCCTGAGTGATGCCGAGCTCCTCTGCGTTGATGAGGAGAAAGAGCGTCCACCTGACGACGTTCGACCATACGGCATCGCCCTGCCGCACCAGCGGGCCGAGCGGCTCCTTGGAGATGAGGTCGGGCAGGATGTCGTGGTTTTCGGGATCCGCGAGCCGGGTACGTTCCGCGACGAGCTGGGAGCTGTCGGTGGTGAAGGCATCGCAGCGATTGCTCTGATAGGCCGCGAGCACCTCGATCAGGCGTTCGAACACGACGGGCTTGTAGGTGAGGCCGCGCGTCTCGAAGTAGTCGGCGAGATTGAGCTCGTTGGTGGTGCCTGTCTGCACGCAGATGCTCGCGCCAGCGAGTTCGTCCACGGATTTGAGCTTTTGCGACTTGCGCACCATGAAAGCCTGTCCGTCGTAGAACAGCACGCCCGCGAAATTGAGCCCGAGCGACGTATCGCGGCTCATGGTCCAGGTCGTGTTGCGCGAGAGCATGTCGACCTCGCCCGATTGCAGCGCGGTGAAGCGCTCCTTGGCGTTGAGCGGCACGAAGCGGACCTTGTCGCCGTCGCCGAACACCGCCGCCGCCACCGCGCGGCAGAAGTCGGCGTCGATGCCGATCCAGCGTCCGCGCCCGTCCGGCGCGGCGAAGCCTGCGAGCCCCGTGTTCACGCCGCAGTTGAGGATGCCGCGCTTGCGCATCGTATCGAGCGTCGGCGACGAGGCCTGGGCGAGAACCGCTTGTGGCGCCGCCAACCCGAGCAGGAGCGCAGCAAAGAAAACGCGAGGAAGAGAGGCCGCGCAGAATAGGCGCAGGGCGGTCGTCATGGCGCGGATGCTCATACCGCCCTCCTCAATGCGCGAGGATTTGCGAAAGGAACGCGCGCGTGCGCTCGTGCTCCGGCGCGCTGAACAGGGTGTCCGGCGGTCCCGCTTCGACGATCTCGCCGCGGTCCATGAACACCACGCGATCGGCGACTGCGCGCGCGAAACCCATCTCGTGCGTGACGACCAGCATGGTCATCCCCTGGCGCGCGAGCCCGACCATGACGTCGAGCACCTCTTTCACCATCTCGGGATCGAGGGCCGACGTCGGCTCGTCGAACAGCATGATGCGCGGGTTCATGGCCAGCGCGCGGGCGATCGCCACGCGCTGCTGCTGTCCGCCCGAAAGCTGGCCGGGAAATTTGTGCGCCTGATCCGCGATGTGAACGCGTTCGAGAAGCTGCAGCGCGGCGGCCTCGGCGTCGGCGCGCTTGGCTTTCCGCACCCATTTCGGCGCGAGCGTCAGGTTGTCGAGAACCGAGAGATGGGGAAACAGATTGAAGCTTTGAAAGACCATGCCCACTTCGGACCGGATCTTCTCGAGTGTCCGGATGTCCTTCGTCAGCGTGGTTCCGTCGACGACGATGCGTCCGCCGTCGTGCGCCTCGAGGCCGTTGATGCAACGGATCAGCGTCGATTTTCCGGAGCCGGACGGCCCGCAGATGACGATTTTCTCGCCCTCTGCAACTTGAAGCGAGATGTCGCGCAGCACCTGGAAGTCGCCGAACCACTTCTGGACGTCATCGAGCACAACGGCGCTTTTGGCGCCGGACGGTTGTCGTTCGGAGATGTCGGGGGTGATGGCGCTCATCGCTCCTGCGTCGGGTTCGATGGAGTTTTTCCGAAGCAGCCGGGAGAGTTGCACGATGCAGGGAGCGACTCAAGGCTGCCCGGCCGGATCGTGCCCCGGATTGCGCCCGAGATCGCGCCCGAGAAATACGAGGTCGCTGTCCCCTAGGGAAACCGCGGCACGCTCGAGAAAACCGTTCGCGCGATAGAAGCGCACGTTGCGCGCGCCCCGTTGCGTCACGACATGCACGCCGGGCGCGCCGTCGCGCCGCGCCGCATCGCTGAACGTCTCGATCAGGCGTACGCCCAGCCCCTGTCCGCGCCGCGCCTCGACGAGGTTGACGTGAAGATGCGCCGGATAGCGCGCCGATGCGTCGGCAAAGGCGGAGAGAAAAGGCAGGTCCGAGAAGATCGGATCGTGCGCAGGGTCGGCCACGCTGCCGACGACGTAGCCCACGGCGCGCCCCGCGCCCTCGCGTGCGAGAAAAGCATATTGGGGGAAATGCTGAAGATAACGGCCAAGCCAACGTGTGCGAAACGCAGCTTTCGCCGTGTCGCTTTCGAACGATTGCGTATTGCTCGACGAGAAGAAGACGTGGTCGACGTCCGCCATGAGCCGTCGCTGCTCGGCGTCTGGGAGCGCATCCCAGCGGCAGATCTCCACATCCGTCATGGTCGCTGCATCGAACCGTGTCATGAGTTGGCAGCCGGAGAGCGCATGATCTCGCCTGCCCCGTTCGTCAGCCGCGCACTTGTGAGCTCACTCGCTCGGCTATTCGGCCGCGGCGCGAACGACGTGAGGTGTGGCGGTCGAGAGGGCCGCTGCGGCCGCCGACCAATACCGTGCCTCGGCTTCCGCCGCGAGCTTTTCCTTGCGGAACGCGTCGATCCATTCCCAGACAAGGAGCGGATTCGTCTCCGCCAGAGCCGCGAGATCCTCCGGGGATTTCGAGAGCACCGTCGCTGCGAGGCGGCGGAGTTGCGCGGTCTCGATGATGTCGGCTGCCGTGGTTTCGTCCGCATCGTGAAGGGTGATGACGGGCGCGGTGCGTGTGGGCGTGTGCCGATGATGACGCATGGGTTTCGCCTCCAATGTTCCTGAAAGCTACCCCGTGCACCGCCTTGAATTTAGGCAGCGAAGAAGTTTGTCCACAGCGAGTTGATGTTGCGGTGCGATATTTGCTTGACAGAAATGTTGTGCGTTGCCGCGTGCGAATCCAAAAAACCCCACAAGAAAGCGCCGCGCCTCCCGAATTCGGGGAGCGCGGCGCAGCGCAATGAACGATGCGGGATGATGTCTACTCGCTGGCGGCTTTGGCCGGTCGGGCCGGCCGGCGCAGAAATGCCGGCACGTTGCCTGCAAAAGCGGTGACCGCCGCTTTCGATGTCGCATCGGCAGGAGCAGAGCGGGGGCGAGACCGCTGCGCGGCCGGCGCCGGGGATGCGGGGGCTGCCGGTGCAATCCGCTCTTCGCGGCGTCCCTCGGTGTCCGCAGAACGGCGGGACGCTTCACGACGCGGCGCTTCGGTTTGCGGCTTGGCGCGGCCGTTTTCGCGGCGGGCTTCGGGCCGGGCGCTGTCGTCCAAGCTACGGGTCTCGCCAGCCGGCTTCCGGGTGGCTTTGTCGGCCGGCTGTGCCGCCTTCGCATCCTCCCGTCCTCCACCGCCCGGCGCGCGGCGCCGGTCGGCGGGCCGCGCATCTTTCTTCGGGCTCTCGCCACGACCGCCGCGTCCGCGGCCCCGGCGGCGCTTGCCGGCATCCTGGAAGTCCTGCTCGCTCGGCCCTTCGCCGATCCATGCGATAGGCTCGCCCAGGATCTTTTCGATGTCCTGGAGCGACTTCAGCTCCTCGGGCGTGACGATGGATTGCGCGATGCCTTCCTTGCCGGCGCGGCCCGTGCGCCCGATGCGGTGCACGTAATCGTCCGACTGCCACGGCAGGTCGTAGTTGAAGACGTGCGACACGTCGGGAATGTCGAGCCCGCGCGCGGCCACGTCGCTGGCGGCCAGCAGCGTGATCTCGCCCGAGCGGAACTTGTCGAGCGTCTCCATGCGGCTCTTCTGGTCCATGTCGCCGTGCAGCGCGCCGGCGTTGAAGCCGTGCTTCAGGAGCGACTTGAGCAGGATCGCCACATCCCGCTTGCGGTTGCAGAAGATGATGGCGTTCCGGACGTTGTCGGCTCGGATCAGGTCGCGCAGCATCTCGCGCTTGGCCCAGTCCTCGCCTTCGGAAAGGAAGCGGAAGCTCTGCGTGATGGTCTTGGCCGTGGTGGCCGGCCGGGCCACCTCGACGCGCTCCGGATCGCGCAGGAACTGATTGACGAGGCGCGTGATCTCCGGCGGCATCGTGGCCGAGAAGAACAGCGTCTGGCGCCGCGGCGGCAGCAGCTTGCAGATCTTCTCGATGTCGGGGATGA
This sequence comes from Hyphomicrobium sp., assembly GCA_035445405.1. Lineage (GTDB taxonomy): Bacteria > Pseudomonadota > Alphaproteobacteria > Rhizobiales > Hyphomicrobiaceae > Hyphomicrobium_C. The sequence continues at coordinate 17,681 of DAOMQQ010000021.1, read as the reverse complement.
AGCCCATGTCGAGCATCCGGTCCGCCTCGTCGATAACGAGGATTTCGACGCCCATCAGCATGAGGCGGCCACGCCCGAAATGATCCAGAAGGCGGCCCGGCGTGGCGATCAGCACGTCCACGCCGCGGTCGAGCTTCTTCACCTGGTCGTCCATCGACACGCCGCCGATCAGAAGCGCCACGTCGAGCTTGTGATTGACGCCGTACTTCTCGAAGCTTTGCGCCACCTGGGCGGCAAGCTCGCGCGTCGGCGCCAGAATGAGCGAGCGCGGCATCCGGGCCCGCGCGCGCCCCGTTTCGAGCCGCGTGATCATCGGCAGCACGAAGGAGGCGGTCTTGCCCGTTCCCGTCTGGGCGATGCCGAGCACGTCGCGCCCGGTGACGGCCACAGGAATGGCTGCGGATTGAATGGGTGTCGGTGAATCGTAGCCGGCTGCAGTGATCGCAGCCTGAACTTTCTGGCTGAGCCCGAGCTCAGCGAACGTCTTCGTTTCCAAAAAACCAAGTCTCCATAAGCGATCTCAATGTTCCAAGCGCACTCGACCGGCAGCCTCTCAGGGCTTCCGGGCGCAGCTTCAGAACGACGTGAGCGCAGGGGAATGGCGATTGCCGCAAGCGGGCAAATACAGAAATTGGGGCTCGAAAAGGGACAAACAGGTCGAATGAGATCGAAGCCCCTGCGCCCGAGCCAAAACGTAGGTGGCACAGGCCCCTTAAAAATTCAAGAAAATACAGGGGCTTTAGTGCAGCTCAAAAGCCGCACGCGAAGAAAAACGGCCGCCGATTTTGAGCGGCCGTCAATATTTCGCGTAATTTCAAAGCGTTTGGCTCTGGTCACGATTGCAGCAGAGCGCCCTATTCGTCGAGCCAGCGATAGATGATGGCGCCGACGAGGGCCCCTGCGATCGGGGCCACGAAGAACACCCAGAGCTGAGAAAGCGCTTCTCCACCCGCGAACACGGCCGGCCCCAGGCTGCGCGCGGGGTTGACGGAGGTGTTCGAGACCGGGATCGACATCAGGTGGATGGCGGTGAGCGCGAGCCCGATCGAGAGCGGCGCGAACCCTGCGGGCGCTGACGGGCGCGTCGAGCCCAGGATGACGATCAGGAAGAACGCCGTCAGCACGACCTCGATGATGAGAACGCTCGTCAGGCTGGCGTTGATCATCGACAGGCTGCCGTAGCCGTTGGCCGCATACGTCGCGGGCGCGTTGCCGATGGTGGCGAACACGGCGGTCACCGCGATTGCGCCGAGACACTGCGCGACGATGTAAGGCAGCGCGTCGCCGAGATTGAAACGCCCGGCCGCAACGAGGCCGAGCGTGACGGCAGGATTGTAATGCCCGCCCGAGATGTGCCCGATCGCGCGCGCTGTCGCGAACACCGTGATGCCGATCGAGAGGGCGACGCCGACGATGCCGGCAGCGCCCGCTGGTGCTCCGAAGGAGTAGAAGGCGGCGCCGAGCACGGCGCCGGTCAACATGAAGGTGCCAATGAACTCGGCGACGAGAGCTTTGACGTTCATTGCGATGGTCTCCAACATTTCCCCTAAGCCGGTGACACGTCGACGCGACGCCGTCGGACGGCAAGGTTGGCGATGTGGCGGCGTTTCCATCGCGAATCGCGTGCCCCCGGCGCGAATTCATACCACGACGCCCTCCTCCTCACCGTACGGAAGTTCGGCCTTGCGATCAGGGGACGGACCGCCGAGCCCCGACCAGTCGATCCGGAGCGTCGCGAACATCAGGGTGGTCAGCGCTGTGAAGCCGAGCAGCGCACCGGCGAGCAAGGCATAGTCTTCGAGCCGCAGGATCAGATAGAGCAGGCCATAAAGCGCCGAGAAGAGCGCGGCCATCAGAAGCCCGCTGCGCAAACTCTGGAGCGCCTTGCCGACGTAGAGCGAGAGCATGCCGCCCGTTGCGAGCGAGGCGATGGCGTACGCCCGCGTGAATCCGAGATGCTCGGCAAGCGACAGCAGCAGGACGTAGAAGAACACCATCGCCAGGCCGACGAAGATGTATTGGACCGGATGCACGCGTCCGTTCGAGACCAGCTCGAGAACGAACACGCCCATGAAGCCCGCGGCCAGAAACAGGATGCCGTACTTCACCGCGCGCGTCACGAGCCCGTAGAAGTCGACCGGCTGATAGAACGTCACGCCGAACTGGGCGTTGTGGAAGCGGTCGAGCCCGCTTTCGGCCAGCGACCAGGAATGCGGCACGCTGCGCGCAAGGTGTGGGACGCGCCACTTCGCGCTGAAGCCGTCGGCCCGCACGTCGCGCTCGACGGGCAGGAAGGCGCCCATGAAGCTCGGATGCGGCCAGTCGGAGGCGATCTCGATCCGCGTTTCGCGGGCGGCAGGCGCAAAGCTCAGAGACGCCGAGCCCGTGAACACGAGGTTGGCCTGGAACCCGAAAGACCGCAGCGGACCGTCGGCATCCGCCAGCGACGGGGCGCCCGCGAGCCGGGCGTGGATGCCGCTCATGTTCGTGCCCGGAACGCCCGCGCTGGGCAGGAAGGGGAGGGTGTGCCGCCCGCCGTCGACATTGAGGGTGGCGGCTTCCTTGAGGCCCGCCACGTCGCTCAAGGCCAGCACGAACAGCGCATCGCGCCAGCGGACCGAGACGGCGTTGGGGTCGACCTCCTGAATGTCGGGCGCCGCGAACTGTCCGGTGAGCGACAGCGTCGCCGTGTAGACATTGACGTCGAAGATCGAGCGCTGGAGCACCTTCGAGGCGCTGTCCCCCCCGATGGAGAGATCTTCCGGCAGAAACACCGCGCGACGCTCGACGAGGCGTTGCACGACCTTGTCGCCCTCCTGCGTCTCGACGCGGATGGTGTAGGGCACGACGAGATAGGGCCCGGTGATCTGCTGAACGCCGCCCCATGTGCGCGCCACGTCGCGAACCACGTCGCGCGAGCGGCCTTCACGCTCCATGACGAGGCCGACCACCATGACGAGTGGCACCAGGAGCAGAACGATCAGGAATGCGATGAGAAAGAACTTGAAGGTGGGGCTTCTTGTAACGCGCGCAGCTGATTGACCGATGTCCGACATGCACTTGCCTTTTTCTGGTGCGCTTCGGGAAAGCGGCTCCCCGGGCGTGGCGAATAGCCAAGCGAGGGACGGCTTCGGCACGAAGCGCGACGACACTCACGGCTGGCGTCTATGCGCGTTTCCCCGAACGCGGAAAGTCACCAGGGTAACAGATCGTGTCGTCGGAAGCGGAGCGGGCCGATTTGTGGCGGCAACGGCGTGGCAGCCGGAGACTTGCGCCAACGGTGGATAGTTTCGGTAACCTCTCCGTTGCCGAAACTTAGACCATGATCGCTTCAGGCCCTATCAGCCTGAAGCGTGAATCATCGGTCTCACCAAAGAGATAGAGCGTGATCCCGATTCAATCGAAAATGATCACGCTCTAGCGGCGCTTTCCGGATGCGATTCCGGTGGGCATGATGTCGTGGTAGGCTGTTGTTCGGCTCGCCCGGGTGAGGAGGCTCGCACATGACCAGACGAGCGGTGAGAATTGCATGGATAGGCGTCGGCATCTGCCTCGTGATCGCCGTGATCGCGAGCGTTCTGACGCTCCTTGGGCCGCCCGATCAGCCATGGAACCGCAGCCTGCGCGAGCTGTCGACGCTGATGGACGTGGCCGCGCTGCTATTCTGGATCGCCATCTTCGCGATCTACTGGTCGAGAAAACGGCGCCGCGGGGATTAGACCATGATCGCTTCAGGCCCTATCAGCCTGAAGCGTGAATCATCGGTCTCACCAACGAGATAGAGCGTGATCCCGATTCAATCGAAAATGATCACGCTCTAGCGATGGTGCACCAACTCATCTATCCTTTGAAGCGGCTTCGACGGCCTCAGCGAGATCGCTGTAGATGCGGTGCAGGCGCGCGGCGTTCGGCGCATCCCGGCAGCGCCGCGCGACGGCCGTATCGGCATAATGGCGCGGATCGAGGCTGGGCCAGTTTCCGCGCTGCTGGTCGATTTCAGAGACCGCAGATGCCGTGTCCCCGAGCTGAACGAGAATTGCCGCAAGTTGGTAGAAGGAGTCCGGCGAGCGGAAGATCTGCTCCGCGCGCCGCGCCGCATCGCGGGCTTTCTCGAGGTCGCCGTTGTTGAGATGGAGCCGGGCGAGCCAATAGAGGGTCAGCCAGCGCACGGGATTGTCGGGCGACATCGCAGCGTCGAACGCGGTGAGCGCGTCAAGCACCTCCTGCGGCGTGCTCGTGCAGGTGTAGGGAACCGCGGTGACGAGAAAGCGTGCGAGCACGTGGTTGGGGTCGAGCTCGAGCGTCCGCTTGGTCGCCTCGATGGCCTCCGTCATGCGCCCCGCGTGCCAGTGGTAGACGGAGATGTTGAAGATGACGTCGGCGTCGCCGGGCGCGAGTTCGAGCGCGTGGCGCGCATGCTGGGCCGCCGCCCGGCGCGCGTCGTCCGTATCCGACGCTGGGTCGACGTTGGCGAGATAGGCAAGCTTGTCGGCCAGCACGGAGCTGGCCTGCCCGAGGTTCGGATCGAGCGTGAGGGCGCGTGTCGCGAGCGCGATCCGCTCTTTCTCCCACGCGAGGTTGTTGCGCGCTTCGCCGGGCATCCATGTCGATTGCAGATAAAGCTGCCAGGCCGTGGCGCTTTCGGGGTTGGCCGCCTCGATGGCCCGCTTCGCGGCCCCATAGAGCTGAGGCCGGATCTCGGCGGCGAGCGTGGTCACCAGCTCGCTTTGCGCGGCAAGCTCGTCCGCGATATCGCGGTCGTAGTCTTGCGCCCAGATATGCGCCCCCGTGAGGGTGTCGATGAGCTGCGCGGTAACCCGGATGCGCCGTCCATCCTGCTGCACCCCGCCTTCGATGAGATAGCGCACGCCGAGCGCCTCGCCGACGCGGCGCAGGTCGGCGGCCTCGCGATACTGAAACGCCGAGGTGCGCGACGCGAGCGAGATCGACTTGACGCGGGAGAGCGCCGTCATGAGCGCATCGGCCAGTCCATCCGCGAAGGGGCCGAGAGCATCGTCTCGCGACATATTCGTGAACGGCAGCACCGCGAGCGTGATGGCGCCCTCCTGGCCCCTGAGGGACGCCCGGCCGGCGGGTTCCGGCGGGGGAGGTCCACCGCCGCCCCGCTCGTGAAGCAGGCCGACGCCGAGTGCGCCGAGCACGAGTAGGAGTGCCAGCGCGGCCAACTGCAGCCGCGGCGAGCGAGCGGCCTGCCGCCATCCGAGCGCGGGATCGGACGGCGCGGCGGCAGCCGGTGGATCGTCGGCTTCGTCCGGCTCGTCGGGGCTCAGCGCCTCGCCGACGAGAGACGCGCCGTCGCGGGACGCGAACGTGACGGCGTAGCCGCCTCTCGGAATTTCGATGCGGACCGGATCGTCCCGTCCCCCCGAGCTGTAATAGGCTTCGAGCAGCTTCCTGAGCCGGCCGGCCTGCACGCGCACGATCGGATCGGTCGCGGGATCGAAGTCGCTGCCGCGCTCGAACACGTCGACTCCGATCGCATACCCTTTGAGGCGCTGCCCATCGCCGGCCAAGGTCGCGTCGGTCAGATAGCGCAGAAGCGCACGCATCTTCGGCGCCGCGGCAAAGTCTCTCGACGCGAGGATCGCGTCGATCTGACGTTCGATGGCGGCGGGCTCGAGGGTCATGGCTCCTGTCGAGGAGATGGATTTTCCGTTGGCGGAGTGTGCGCTCGATACGGTCGCTCACCGGATAAGATGCTGACAGCGCACGCATTTTCTGGGTGGGGCGCAGGGCGCGTAACCGTAAATTACGGTGTCATACTATCGCCGGACGGGCCGCTCGCCTAGCGTTCGCATCCGGGCTCGCAGCGGGGTGCTGAGCGAAGGGCGGGACGGGTTTCTCCTCCCAGCCCGTCGGCCCTTCGCGACCCGCCGGAGTTTGCGGCGGGACTTCGCAAGGAGCGCAGATTTCAGCTCACCCGAAATGCTCCGTTTGAGCAGCGCGCCCTCGCTCCGGGAATTTGAGACATATCCACGTCGAGGCAGGTACGGGATCGGGCTTGGACCATGCGCTATTATTTTCACCTCGAAAGCGAAACGAATATCTGCATCGACGCGCAGGGCATCGATTTCGAGGGGCGATCCGACGCCATAAATCATGCCTCGGCGATGGCGCGCGACCTCGGCGACGACGATAGATGGCTCGGCTGGTCGGTGCGCGTCATCGATGACGGCAACGCCGAGGTGATCTCCGTGCCGGTCCGCGCATCGATCCTGTCGACGAAGTAGAGGCCGCAGCGCAGGGCCGCTTTAGATGTCGAGGTCCGTCGCGAAGGCGGCGCGATCCTGGATGAAGCGGAAGCGCGCTTCCGGCTTCGAGCCCATCAGCGCATTGACGGCGTCCGCGATCTCGCTGCGGTCCCCGTCGCCGATCTCCACGCGCAGCAGCGTGCGCCGCGCCGGGTCCATCGTCGTCTCCTTGAGCTGCGAGGCGTTCATCTCGCCGAGGCCCTTGAAGCGGCTGATCTCGACCTTGGCGTTGGCGGCGAACTCGCTCTTGATGAGTGCGTCGCGCTGGGCTTCCGTCGTGGCATAGAACGACTTGGCGCCGTGCGTGAGCTTGTAGAGCGGCGGCACGGCTAGGAACAAGTGCCCGTTCTCGATCAGCTCCGGCATTTCCTGGTAGAAGAATGTGATGAGCAGCGAGGCGATGTGCGCGCCGTCGACGTCCGCGTCCGTCATCACGATCACGCGCTCGTAGCGGAGATCGTCGTCGCGGTAGCGAGAGCCGGTACCCACGCCGAGCGCCTGGATGAGATCCGACAACAGCTGATTCTGTGCGAGCTTGGCAGAGGACGCGTTCGCTACGTTCAGGATTTTGCCGCGGAGCGGCAGCACCGCCTGCGTTTCGCGCACGCGCGCGCTCTTGGCGGAGCCGCCGGCCGAGTCGCCTTCGACGATGAAGATTTCCGTCCCCGCCGCCTGCTGCACCGAGCAGTCTGCGAGCTTGCCGGGGAGACGCAGCTTGCGCGTCGCCGATTGCCGCCCGATCTCTTTTTCACGGCGGCGGCGCAGACGCGTTTCCGCCTGCTCGATCACCCATTCGAGAAGCTTCGTCGCCTGCTGCGGGTTGTCCGCGAGCCAATGGTCGAACGCGTCTTTCACGGCCTGCTCGACGATGCGCGCGGCTTCGACGGTCGCGAGCTTATCCTTGGTCTGGCCCTGGAACTCGGGCTCTCGGATGAAGACCGAGAGCATGGCGGCCGCCGTGCCCATCACGTCGTCGGCCGTGATCTGCGCCGCGCGCCGGTTGCCGACGCGGTCGCCGAACTCGCGCAGGCTCTTGGAGAGCGCCGAGCGCAGGCCGTTCTCGTGGGTGCCGCCTTCGCCCGTGGGGATCGTATTGCAGTAGGAGCGCGAGAATCCGTCGGCATCCGCGATCCACGCCACCGCCCATTCGACCGAGCCGTGCTTGCCTTCGCGCTGGATGTTGCCGGCGAAGATGTCGCCCGCGACGCGCGTTTGAGCGCCGATCTCGGAGGCGAGAAAGTCCTTGAGGCCGCCCGGAAAGCGGAACACCGCTTCCGGCGGCGTGTCGTCCTTGATCAGCGACGGATCGCAGCTCCAGCGGATCTCGACGCCGCCGAACAGGTAGGCCTTCGAGCGCGCCATCTTGAACAGCCGCGCCGGCTTGAACTGCGCGCCCTTGCCGAAGATGGTCTCGTCCGGGTGGAAACGCACGCGTGTGCCGCGCCGGTTCATCACCGAGCCGAGCTTTTCGAGCTTCGTCTGCGGCAGGCCGCGCGAGAACACCATGCGATAGAGCTGCTGCCCGCGCGCGACCTCGACCTCGCACGTATCCGAGAGCGCGTTGACGACCGAGACGCCCACGCCGTGCAAGCCGCCCGAGGTGTTGTACGCCTTGCCGTCGAACTTGCCGCCCGCGTGCAGCGTGCACATGATGACTTCGAGCGCGCTCTTGTTCTTGAATTTGGGATGCGGGTCGACGGGAATGCCGCGGCCGTTGTCGGCAACCGAAAGGAAACCGTCCGCGTCGAGGCGCACGTCGATCCAGGTCGCGTGCCCCGCAACCGCCTCGTCCATGGAGTTGTCGATCACCTCGGCGAAGAGGTGGTGCAGCGCCTTCTCGTCGGTGCCGCCGATGTACATGCCGGGACGCCGCCGTACGGGCTCGAGGCCTTCCAGGACCTCGATATCGGCGGCCGTGTAAGTCTCGGCACCATCGCTGATTTTGCGGGCGCGGGCTGTCTTTTCGGTCATGCTCTGTGTCAGGTTTGAGAAGAGATCACGGATCGAGTGGCTCATGCGCCGACACCCCTAGCCGAAGAAGGCCTGGCCCGGCGGCGCGACGCGGAACGATTGCGAGCGGAGCCCGAATCCCGAATGGTCTTGCGTGGCCGACAGGTGGCACGTCGCCCTGTGGATTGGCAAGCCGGACGTGCCAAGCGGCCACACCGGAACGGTTTTTGGCAGCGGCCCGCGTGTGCGCGGAGCCAAAAAGTCGCGGCGAAGCGGCCGCCCGGGCCCGGTGGCTCCTTTCGCCGATCCTGATATGGAGTTCGTCGATCCTGATATCTAGACCATGATCGCTTCAGGCCCTATCAGCCTGAAGCGTGACTCATCGGTCTCACCAACGAGATAGAGCGTGATCCCGATTCAATCGAAAATGATCACGCTCTAGGATGCGGCCGCGGCCCCGCCCTCTGAAAGATCGGTCATGCAAGACAAGCAACACCCGGCCCAGGCGCCGCGCGCCTCCGGGTTCGCCGCACTTGGCGACAATCCGTGGTTTCTGATGCTGCTGCCAGGCCTTTTCTGGGCCGGCAACGCCATCGTTGCACGCAGCGTCACGGCCGACGTGCCGCCCATCGCACTCGCATTCTGGCGCTGGACGTTGGCCGCGCTCGTCGTCTTGCCGATGGCCTGGCCGCACCTCGCCCGCGACCTCCCGCGGATCCGCGAGCGCTGGCCGATCATGCTGCTGCTCACCACGCTCGGCATCAGCATCTTCAACACGTTCCTCTATATCGCGGCCCACACGACGACCGCGATCAACATCGTCATGCTGCAGACGGCGATGCCGATCGTCGTGGTGCTGGCGACGTTCCTGATTTTCCGCGAGGCGGTGACGGGCCGTCAGGCCGCGGGCATCGTGGCCTCGTTCGCGGGCACGCTGATCCTGATCTCCCACGGCGATCCGGAGGTGCTGCTGAACCTCGATTTCCAGGCCGGCGACCTGTGGATGCTCGCAGCCGTGGTCTGCTATGCGATCTATACGGCCCTGTTGCGTCTGCGCCCGCCCGTCCACGGTTTCAGCTTCGCGTTTGCGAGCTTTGCGCTCGGGGCGCTGCTGCTGCTGCCGTTCTACCTGGCCGAGTCGATATACGTCGGAACGTTCCCGGTCACGGCGAACGCGCTCGCGGCCCTCGGCTATGTCGCCGTGTTCGCGTCCGTGCTGGCCTACATGGCGTTCAACCGCACGGTGGAGCTTCTGGGCGCCAACACGGCGGGGCTCGCCGTGCATCTCATCCCGGTGTTCGGGATCGTCCTCGCCGTGCTGCTGCTCGGCGAGCGCGTGCATCCCTACCACGGGGCCGGCATCGCGCTCATCGCCTTCGGCCTCTGGCTCGCGGCGAGAAAGCGAGCCGCGCCGGAACGGGCCTGATCCCGTCCCGGCGGCCCTTTGAAGGCAGCGGTCGCACGCTTGCCGTCTACCGCCGCGACCGCGCGGCTTTCTTGGCCGGCGCCTTGGTGGCTGTGGTCTTGCGTGCGGGCTTCCGGGCAGGCGCCTTCTTCGCGGCCGTCTTGCGCGCCGGGCTCGCGGCCTGTCTCGCGGTGGCGGACTTGCGCGGCGCGGCTTTCCGGGCCGTCGAGGAGGATGACGATTTGCGCGGCGTTGCTTTGCGGTCTCGCGACGCCACTTGGTTGGTCGGCAGTTTGCTCCCGACGTCGGGATCTACGACATGGCGTTTGCCGCCAGGCGGGTTGGTCGCGTTCGTGTTGTCGACGTAGGTGGTCTTGGGCATGACACGCCTCTCCCATTGCGATGATCCGGGAACGCCGCGCGAAATCTCCAAGTTCCGTAGGCTTGCAGTTTAGCAGGCGACGTTGTCGATCAGCCGCGTCTTGCCGAGCCACGCCGCTGCGAGCACGCGGCCCGGCCGCCCGCTGCCGGGAACGAAGGGCGCGAGCGTCTCCGCATCGCGCGCCTCGATGTAGTCCACCTTGGCGAAGCCCGCGGCAAGAAGGGCGCCCGCCGCATCGCGTGGATCGCGCCCGCGCGCGACGTCCGAGATCGCCTTGTAGAGCATCGGCGCGATGTAGCGCTCGTTTTCGGTCAGATACGCGTTGCGCGAGGAGAGGGCGAGGCCGTCGTGCTCGCGCACGGTCGGCACGCCGCGGATCGCGACGGGCAGCACCAGGTCGCGCGCCATCTGCCGGATCACGGCGAGCTGCTGGAAATCCTTCTCGCCGAACAGCGCCAGGTCGGGCATCGCCGCCATCAGAAGTTTGCATACCACCGTCGCCACGCCGCCGAAGTGATGCGGCCGGAACGCGCCTTCGAGCGGCAGTGCCGCCCCGCCCACTTCGAGCCGCGTCGCAAAGCCGTCCGGATAGATGTCCGCGACCGTTGGAACCCAGACGAGATGCGCACCCGCGCCGGCGAGCTTGGCGAGGTCGCCCGCCTCGTCGCGCGGATAGCGGGCCAGATCCTCGTGCGGCGCGAACTGCGTGGGATTGACGAAAATCGACACCATGGCCCGGTCCGCGAGCGCCAGAGCGGCCGCGACCAGCGCGATGTGCCCGGCGTGCAACGCGCCCATGGTGGGCACCAAGGCAATCGTGTCTCCGCCCGCGCGCCACTGCGCCACTTCGGCCCTCAAGTCGCTGATCGTCCGAACGGTCTTCAAGCGGATACCTCTGTGCTGCCCTGGCGGAACTGTGCGCTCTCTCTTCGCGCGAAGTGAGGCAGCCGGACAGCCGCCGTCAAGGGGCCGCGCGATTGCCGCCCCCGCGCCGTTGTAGAACCCACAGCGAAGCGCCACCTGTGGAGTGCAAAGGTCCCGAGAATCAGGTGTGCTCTCGGCGAGAAGAGGGGACCCTATGGTTGCGTTGAGACATTCCGAGGCCGCCGGCTCGGCTACCGGTGTGGCCGAGGTTCCGCCGCGCGACGAAATCGCAGCTCACCACCTGACCGATGAGACCCGCCTCGTCGGCGGCCTGATCGAGCGCGCCGTCTTCACCGGCGACGAGCGCCGCCGCGCGTCGGAGCTTGCGCGCGCGCTCGTCGAAGCCGCCCGCCACGGCCGCGCCAATCACGGCGGTATCGACGCCTTCATGCGCGAGTACGGCCTGTCGAGCGAGGAGGGCGTCATCCTGATGTGCCTCGCGGAAGCGCTGCTCCGCATCCCCGACGCCGACACCGCCGACCGTTTCATCGCCGAGAAAATCGCAGGCGGCCATTGGGAGCGCCATCGCGGCCACTCAGAAAGCCTGCTCGTCAACGCGTCGACCTGGGGGCTGATGCTCACCGGCCGCCTCGTGAAGCTCGGGGATACCCAGGGCGCCAACCCGTGGGAAGCCCTGAAGCGGCTCGTCGCACGCTCGGGCGAGCCGTTCATACGCCAGGCGGTGCGCCAGGCCGTGAAGCTTCTCGGCGACCAGTTCGTGCTCGGCCGCTCGATCCACGATGCAATCGGCCGTTCGGCCCCGTACGAGGCGCGCGGTTTCCGGTTCTCCTACGATATGCTGGGCGAAGCCGCAAAGACGGCCAGGGACGCCGAGCGCTACTTCGACCGCTACATGGCGGCCGTCGAGGCGGTGGGCGAAGCCGCAGGCCCCAATCCGCTTTCGCACCCAGACGCGCTGCTCGCCCGGCCCGGCCTGTCGGTGAAGCTTTCGGCCCTTCATGAGCGCTATGAGGCCGGCAAGGAAGCCCGTCTCGCCGACGAGCTCTATCCGCGCCTCCTCGCGCTTCTGAAAGCGGCCGAATCGCACGGCCTCGCCATCACGCTGGACGCCGAAGAGCAGGACCGCCTCGAGGTCATGCTCGACCTCTTCCAGCGCGCCTATCTCGATCCCTCGCTCTCCCGGTGGACAGGCTTCGGGATCGTCGTCCAGGCCTACGGCAAGCGCGCCATTCCCATCATTCGCTGGCTTCGCCGCCTCGCGGACATGGGCGGCAAGCGCATTCCCGTCCGGCTCGTCAAGGGCGCCTACTGGGACAGCGAGATCAAATGGGCGCAGGAGCGCGGTCTTGCCGACTACCCGGTGCTGACGCGCAAGCTCCACACGGATGTCTCGTATCTCGCGTGTATGCGCCTCGTCCTCTCCGATCCGAAATCTTTCTATCCGCAGTTTGCCACCCACAACGCTCACACCATCGCGTCCGCCATCGTTGCAGCGAACGAGACGCCGTTCGAGTTCCAGCGCCTGCACGGCATGGGCGAGGCGATCTACGAGGAAGTCTCGGCGCCCGGAAAGCTCATTCACCCGTGCCGCATTTACGCGCCCGTGGGCGAGCATGAGGATCTGCTCTCCTACCTCGTGCGCCGCCTTTTGGAGAACGGCGCCAACACCTCGTTCGTGAACCGCCTGGCCGACGATGAGGCGCCCATCGCACAAATCGTGCGGGATCCCGTCGAGGCAGCCGAGCGCGAGCGCGCCGGCCCGGCGGCTGTCAAGCTGCTGGTCCGTCCCCGCGACATCTTCTGGCCGGAGCGGAAGAATTCGGCAGGCGTCGCGCTGACCGACCGTAGGGCGCGCGCCGCGCTCGTGGCCGACATGGAGCGCGCGCTGGCCGCGCCGTTCGATGCCGGCCCAATCGTGGACGGGCTGGAAAGCATGGGCGGCCCCCAGGCGGCGCTGCTGACCTGCCCGCACGACAGGCGCGAACGCTTGGGCAGCGTGCGCATCGCGACCCCGCGTGAGGTGGATGCCGCGCTCGCGAGCGCCGAGCGCGCGGCCCACGCGTGGGACCGCCAAGGCGGCCCCGCGCGCGCGCGCATCCTCGACTATGCGGCAGACCTCGTGGAACGGGACAGGGCCCGCCTGATGGCGGTGCTCGTGCGCGAAGCCGGCAAGACGCTGCCGGCAGCGCTCGCCGAGGTTCGCGAGACCGTCGATCTCCTCCGCTATTACGCCGTCGAAGCGCGCCGCCTGATGAGCGCGCCTCTTGTCCTCAAAGGCACGACCGGCGAGAGCAACGAGCTCGAGCTGCGTGGCCGCGGACCGTTCGCCTGCATCGCGCCGTGGAACTTCCCGCTCGCGATTTTCACCGGCCAGATTGCGGCGGCTCTCGCGGCCGGAAACCCCGTGCTGGCCAAGCCCGCCGAGCAGACGCCGATCACCGCCATGCTGGCGGTCCAGTTGCTGCACTCGGCCGGTGTGCCGAAGGACGTGCTGCATCTTTTGACGGGCACCGGTGCTGTCGGCGCTGCGCTCGTCAAGTCGCCCAAGGTCAAAGGCGTGGCCTTCACCGGCGGCAACGAGGCTGCGTGGGCCATTCAAAAGGCGCTCGCCGACCGCAAGTCGGAAATCGTGCCGCTGATCGCCGAGACCGGCGGTCTCAACGCGATGATCGCCGACAGCAGCGCCCTGCCCGAGCAGGTCGTGCGCGATGCGGTGCGCTCCGCCTTCGACAGCGCGGGCCAGCGCTGCTCGGCGCTGCGCGTGTTGTTCGTTCAGGAGAAGATCGCCTCCCACACGATCCGCATGTTGACGGGCGCCACCGAGGCGCTCGACGTGGGCGACCCGTTCGACGACGCGACCGACATCGGCCCCGTGATCGACGAGGCCGCGCAGGACGCGCTCGAAGCGCACAAGGTCCGGATGCAGCGCGAGGGCCGCGAGCTGATCGACGTGCGCCTGCCGAACCATTGCCGCGCGGGCACCTACGTCACGCCCGCCGTCTACGAGATGGATCGCATGGGCCTGCTCGACCGCGAGGTGTTCGGCCCCATCCTCCACGTCGTTCGTTTCGCCGGCGGCCATCTCCCGAAGGTGATCGAGGAGGTCAACGCCACCGGCTACGGGCTCACGCTCGGCGTTCACAGCCGCATCGAGAGCACGGCGAAATTCGTGGCCGAGCACGCCCGCGTCGGCAATCTCTACGTCAACCGCAACCAGATCGGCGCGGTGCCAGGCGTGCAGCCGTTCGGCGGCGAAGGGTTGTCGGGCACGGGTCCCAAGGCCGGCGGTCCGAACTACCTCGCGCGCTTCGCGACCGAGCGTGTCTGCTCCACCGACGTCACCGCCACGGGCGGAAACGTGCGTCTCCTGACCGAGAGCGCCGACGGCGAAGGTTGAGCCCGGACATTGCCGGAGGCGCCGATCCTCGCCATGTTAGGGCGGAATGAAACCCTGACGGAGCCCGGATGGCCCGAGAGACGAAAACGCCCGGCAAGCTGGGCGACGAGATCGCGACCGATCGGACATCGGGTCGCGCCCCCGCACCCGCGCCGGCCACCTCCTCGAACAGCGACGTCGCCGACTTCATCGCCAAGGTAAAGGCGATGGCGCCGGCCCAGACCACGGGGCGGCGCGGCAGGCTCCTGTTCGCCATGGACGCCACCATGAGCCGCGCGCCGACGTGGGACATGGCGCTCGCGCTCCAGTCGGAGATGTTCCAGGCCGTGAAGGAGATCGGCTCGCTCGAAGTGCAGCTCATGTACTTCCGCGGCGCGGGAGAGGCGCGCGCCTCCAAATGGGTGACGAACGCCGACGCCCTCGCGCGCCTGATGCGCCAGGTCGCCTGCCACGGCGGATATACCCAGATCGGCAAGGTGCTCACCCACGCCCGGCGTGAATCGGAAAAGACCAAGATCGGCGCGCTGGTCTATGTGGGCGACGCGGTGGAGGAGGCGATCGACGACTTGGCCGGGCGCGCGGGCGAGCTGGCGCTGCTCGGGGTGCCGGCCTTCATGTTCCAGGAGGGCCACGACGAGAACGCCGCCCGCGCATTTGCCGAGATCGCGCGCCTCACCAAGGGCGCCCACTGCCGTTTCGGCCCCGGATCGGCCGCAGAGCTGCGCGAGCTCCTGAAAGCCGTCGCCGTCTACGCGGCAGGCGGCGAGAAGGCCCTGAACGCGCTTCTCGCCAAGCCGGGCGGAGCGGGTGCCCGGCGCCTCCTTGGACAAATGCGCCGTTGACGGTCATGATCCGTCCGACCTGACGTGCTTCGTCGTCCAGCCTCGATCCGGCGGACGGGCGGCGAAGCCCCGACATGAGACCTTGATGACGTTTTTCCTGCTTGGCCTTGCCGCACTCGTCGTGGTGCTTCTTTTCCTCTCGGGGTTCACGCGCGCCAATCCCGCGGTTCTCGCCCGCCAGATCAAGCTCGCCGGCGGCGCGCTCGCGCTTGCTGCGTCGGCCGTCTTGCTGCTTCGCGGCGCTGCGGGCGCGGCGAGCGTGCTCGGCATGCTGGGCGCGTGGCTGCTCGGCTGGGGCGGCGGCGTGCTCGGCCCCTCGGGTCCGACGCGGAAGTCGCCGGGCCAAAGCTCCGAGGTCCGCACCGAGTACCTCGCGATGGAGCTGGATCACGACAGCGGCGCCATGAGCGGCCGCGTCCTGAAGGGCATGTTCGCGGGCCGCGATCTGGAGAGCCTGAAGCCCGCCGAGGTGGCGCTGCTGTGGCAGGACTGCCGGATGGCCGACCCGCAATCTGCCCAGATCCTCGAAGCCTATCTGGATCGCATCCATCCGACATGGCGCGAGGACGTGCAGCGCGGCGAGCGCGAGATGAGGGGCGGGGACGGACGCATGACGCCGGAGGAGGCCTACGACATCCTCGGCCTATCGCCGGGCGCGACCGAAGAGGACATCCGCCGGGCCCATCGCGAGCTGATGCTCAAGCTACACCCCGATCGGGGCGGCTCGACCTATCTCGCCGCGCAGGTGAACGAAGCGAAGGATGTGCTGCTGGATCGCGTGTAGCGCGTCGAGGAGACGCGCTTATTCCGCCCGCATCACGAGGCAGTCGATGGCCATGCGACGCAGCTCGAGACATGTCGATGTGGCGTTGCGCTCGTCGAAATTGACGAACCGCGCGCGGTACATCTGCCGGTCTGCCGTCTGCACGGGGACCGTGGCTCCCGCATGGCCGCTGAGCAGGCTGCCGGTTCGGCCGCGCACCTGCTCGATCCGCCGCTGCGCCTCCTCGGCGTTGACATAGGCCCCGATCTGGACATCGAAGCCCCCGCCCGCCGCTCCGTGGGCGGCAAACCGCTGCTCGGGCAGCGCGGCCACTTCCATGCCGAGCTGACGCGCCTGAGAATCGAGCGTGGACGGCGGCCGCGCCACGTCCTGGGCCGTCTGTTGCGGGCGCGCGAGGCGCGGCTCAGGCGCACCCTCGACAAGAGAATTTCGGATCAATCCGGCGATGTCCCGCGCATTTGGTGAAGCGGCGGCGTGCGCGACCGGCGGCGGAGCCGGCCGATCCGCATGCGTCGTGGAAGCCGTCTCCGACATGGCTTCGCGAAGTGCAAAGAGGTCGAACTCAGGCGCACCGTGATAGCCGTCGGGTCCGCCGTCGTGCGCGTCGCCCTGCTCGAGAACCTGCGCGATCTGATCGGCGTGCGGCCGCGGCGCCAGAGCGCGTTGCGGCGGAGCCGTCTTTGGCGGCGCCTTCGCGGCGGCCTTTACGGGTGGAGGTGGCGCCCGGGGAGCCGGCGGCGGAGGGGCGGCGCGCGATTCCGTGGCCCACGCCGCCTCGATCTGCTGCGGTGGCGCGGGCGGCGGCGGTGCGCGCCTTTGAGCGATCAGCGGCTGCGACGCCTTGCGGGTGCGCTGCGTCGATGCCCGTTCGAGGGCGCGGAACAGCAGGCCCTGCATGTGGGCGTTGCGGGCGGCCGCAGTCTGGCCGCCGAAGACGACGCCGACGATGTGCTTGTTCCCGGTGCGAACCGACGACACGAGATTGAAGCCGGACGCGCGGATGTAGCCGGTCTTCATGCCGTCCATGCCGGGGAAAGACCGCATCAGCGTGTTGTGCGAGCGCCAGGTTTTCTCCCCGAACGTGAACGTGGAGGTCGAGAAGTAGTGATAGTGCTTCGGGAAGTCGTCCTGAATGCGCAGCGCGAGCGTGAGCATGTCGCGCGCGGTGGTGAGTTGGCGGGGATCGGGCAGGCCCGACGCGTTGTAGAACACGGTCTGCGTCATGCCGATCTGGCGCGCACGTTGCGTCATGGCGCGCGCAAATCCTGATTCGCTCCCTCCAATGTGCTCGGCGACGGCGATGGCCACGTCGTTGGCCGACCGCACGACGAGAGCCTTGACGGCATCCGCAACCGTGATGGTGTCGCCGGGCTTGAGATCGAGCTTCGACGGCGGCGCACCGGCCGCATGCGCGCTCGTCTTGATCCTGGACGAGAAACTGAGACGGCCCTGCTCGATCTCGCTGAAGACCATGTAGAGCGTCATGATCTTGGTGAGCGAGGCGGGGAATCGCAGCTCGTCGGCGGCATCGTCGTGCAGTACGGCGCCCGTGTTGCCGTCGATGATCATCGACGACTGTTTGGGGGGCGGTGCTTTCTTGGCGGGCTGCTTTTTGGCCTGCTTGGCTTGCTTCTTGGGAGCCTGCTTGGAGGTCGCGGCCTGCTGAGCGTACGCCGCATGAGGGGTAGGCAGCGCAAAAAGCACGGCCGCCGTCAGGGCGATCACCCAACGTGTTACGACATCCGCCAAGGAGCCCCCCTTCGT